>JAFYZV010000113.1 GCA_017548525.1 Prevotella sp. | reverse complement strand
ATCAACGAGGGTATCTCCGTGAGTCGTGTGGGTGGTTCGGCGCAGATTAAGTCAATGAAGAAGGTGGCAGGAACGTTGAAGATTGACCAAGCCCAATATCGGGAGTTGGAGGCTTTCTCGAAGTTCTCAAGCGACATGGATGCTGTGACCGCCATGACTCTCGACCGTGGTCGTAAGAACAACCAATTGCTCATCCAGCCACAGTATTCACCTATGCCCGTAGGAGAGCAAATCGCTATCTTGTATTGTGGCGTACATGGATTGATGCGCAATGTGCCTATCGACAAGGTACGCGAATGCCAAGATGCTTTCTTGGAGAAGGTGCGCAATGCTCATCCAGAGGTTATCGAGGTGCTTGGCAGCGGCAAGATCGATGATGATACCACGAAGACCATCGAAGAGGTGATGGCAGACATCGCGGGACAGTATTAACGAGTGACTTTCTAAGTGTAACGACATGCCAAGTCTAAAAGAAATAAAGGGCAGGATAGCCTCCGTCAATAGCACTCGTAAAATCACGAGTGCCATGAAGATGGTGGCATCCAGCAAGTTGCACCATGCGCAGGTGATGATAGAGAACATGCTTCCTTACGAGACCATGCTGGAACACATCCTCAAAACATTCCTTGCCAGCGAGGCAGATGCACGGACGGTGTTCAGCGAGGAGCGTGAAGTGAAACGTGTGGCACTTGTCGTCTTCAGTTCCAACAGCTCATTGTGTGGTGGATTCAATGCCAATGTCATCAAGATGATGATGCAAGCCATGCAGGAATATGACCACCTCGGCAAGGAGAACATTATCGTGTATCCCATTGGGCGCAAGGTGGCAGAGAAGGCTTCCAAGCTTGGCTATCCCGTGGCAGGGGAGTATTCTGCCCTTGCGGACAAGCCCAACGTGAAGGCTTGCATCGACATCGCCAAGGAATTGGGATTGAAATTCCTACACGGTGAGATTGACCGTGTGGAGCTGTTCTACCACCACTTCAAGAGTGCTGGTTCACAAGTCTTGACACGCAAGACCTTCGTCCCGATAGACATCACCGAGGAATTGGAGCGTGACCATGAGCGTGACCTGACATCTATTGTCGCCACCAAGGAGTCACAGGAATACCTCAAGCGCAGGGAGCGTGAGCGCGAGACGCAACATGAACATGAGAAAGTCAAGCCGCTCAATGATAACTTCATCGTGGAGCCAGACATGGAGACGGTGTTAGGAATCCTCATTCCCAAATTGGCTCACTTGATGCTCTACACCGCCTTGCTCGATTCCAACGCCTCTGAACATGCTGCCCGTATGGTGGCTATGCAGACGGCAACGGACAATGCCGATGAGTTGTTGCGCGAACTGAATCTGCAATACAACAAGAGCCGACAGCAAGCCATTACGAGTGAGCTGTTGGATATTGTCGGTGGTAGCGTGAATAATTGATTAATAAAAGCATAAACTGTGGGATAAAGTCCCACAGTTTATGTATATGTCGTTTTTGGATGCCAATAGCTTGGATGGGTGAATGTGTCTACCGCCCAAACATTTTATAATAATGCCTCAATCTCTTCTGCACTTAATCCCGTAACTTGAGAGATGAACTCTGGAGTTGCGCCAAGTGCTTTCATCTTGCGGGCATTGTCATGTTTGGTTTCCTCGATGCCTTCTGCTCTTCCTTCCTCCATCCTTTTCTCTGTAGCTTTCTCTATATCCTCGGCATACATCTACTTGTTCGCCAAAATCTTCTTGAAGGTCAGGTCTGCTTTTGGGTCTAAGTACTTTGCCATGGTGTTATTCTTTTTGATTTTTTTGTTAACAACTACAAAGAGACGTTTTTTTCTCATATATATGTATGTTTACTTTGATTTTTACCGTAAATTGCAGAATATGAGACAAAAATGTATTAAATTTGCAACCACATTTTGCTTGAAATGAATATGAATAAATATATGTATAAATTGAGGGGAGGGATAAGGCAAACCCTGCTCGCGGTCTTTATCATGCTTTCCACACCCATCCTCCATGCGACGACCCCTGTGGGTGTTGGCGTGGACATGGAGGATATGGATAGTTTGGCGACAGAAACCATTGATCAGCCTTACGATGAGTTGGACGAGATGGAGGCAGAAGAGAGTGAAGGCTTCCACAAGGCTTTGAAAAAGAAGTTTATCGAGGGCAATGCTGGATTCATGTCGCTTGTCGCGTTGGCATTGGTCTTGGGATTGGCTTTCTGCATCGAGCGCATCATTTACCTCAGCCTTTCGGAAATAAACGCAAAGAAATTCGTTGCCGACTTAGACGATAAGATTGTACAAGGTGACATCGAAGGAGCCAAGGAGATGTGTAGGAACACGCGTGGACCAGTGGCTTCCATCTGTTACCAAGGATTGGAACGCATCAATGAACCGATGGAGAATATCGAGCGGTCGGTGTCGTCATATGGGTCGGTGCAAATTGCCAACTTGGAGAAAGGATGTTCTTGGATTACCCTTTTTATTGCGATGGCACCATCTTTGGGATTCCTTGGCACGGTCATCGGTATGGTGATGGCATTCAACAACATCCAAGAGGCGGGCGACTTGAACGCCTCCGTGGTGGCGGCGGGCATGAAGGTGGCACTCATCACCACCATCTTCGGTATCATCGTGGCATTAGTCTTGCAACTTTTCTACAATTACATCCTCTCCAAAATTGACCATCTGACGGCTCAGATGGAGGAGTCTGCCATCTCCTTGATGGACTCCATCAACAAGAGAAAGAATAACATCAAGGGTTGAGAAGGTATGACAAGGGCAGAGAAAATATCCAAACGGGTGCTATATGGCATGGTCGCGGTCATCTTTGTGGTCTTTTGCCTATTCTTCATCTGTGATTTCGACCGTCCTTTCATAGACAATCCCGATTTCAATGACCCATTATTGACCAGCGTTTTGTTGCTCCTCATGGGAGTGATGGTCGTTTGTGGATTGGCTTTTACGTTATGGTCCATGCTTTCCTCATGGAAGAAAAGGGGAAAAGACGAAGGGATTGTCAACCGCATTGCCGTCAGGCGGAACGCCTATTTGGTAGGGGGAGGGACGTGTCTCCTGTTACTCCTCACTTTCATTCTGGGCAATACCAAGCCCATCCAAGTCAATGGAGCGGAATATGCCCATCCCCTTTGGTTGAGAATGGCAGACATGTTTATCTACTCGGGTGCCGTCTTGGTATTGGTTGCCGTCATCGTCTTGGTGGTTAGTGCTTCACGCTATCTGCGTAAAAACCGTTCATAATCCTATCAAGCATGTTCAGGAAGAGGGAGAAATTGGGAATGCCTATGTTGAATACCACCTCAACGGCGGATATTTCATTCATGCTGTTGATATTCTTCTTGGTGGTATCGTCCATGGATATTGACCAAGGGTTGTTGCGTCAGTTGCCATCGAAAGACAAAGAAAGCATCCAAAAGGAGACCCTTGTCGACAAAAGCCAACTCATGCAACTCTCCATTACTGCCGATAATGAGCTGCTTATCGACGATGTGCCCACCGACATCCGACAATTGCGCCCCGCCCTCCAGCGTTTCATTGCCCGACAGGGTGCGAGCCATCTGATTGCCCTCCAATCAGACCCTGCCTCGCTTTACGACACGTATTTCCAAGTGCAAAATGAATTGGTGTTGGCATATAAGCATGTCCGCAATGCCTATTCCATGAAGAAATACGGAAAGAAGTTCCAAGAACTGGATAAGGAGCAACGTGAAAAGGTCATGGAACGTGTGCCACAACATATCGCAGAGGTGTATCATGATGCCCCGACAGATGCGCAAGAGTTCAGGGAGGAGGTAGCCGATGATTAAGTTTCAGAGATGTAAACGCCGTTCCGTGCCTGTCTTGAACACGGCATCGTTGCCCGACTTGATTTTCACGGTACTCTTTTTCTTCATGATCGTGACGCATCTTCGGAATGAGAGCGTCAAGGTGAATTACCAAGTACCACAAGGCACAGAGTTGTCGCGCCTGACCAAGAAGTCGGCAATCACCAACATTTACATCGGAAAGCGAGTGGGGGAGAAGTCGCCCCAAGCCAACTATTATGTACAGGTAGGTAATGAAATCGTGGATATTAGCCAAATTTCTTCCTATATCAGGGCAATCCGTGAAGACCTACCACCAGAAGCATTGCCCCTTGCCACGGTCTCCATCAAGGCAGACCGCGATGTCCCCATGCTTATCGTCACGCAAGTGAAGCAAGCCCTGCGCGATGCCCACGCATACCGAATCAGCTATTCGGCAGAGCGAAAGCCAACGGTCAAGTAGTTGGTTTTCTCATTTTTCCATTGACATGAGATGATTTTGTGATGGACAGACCATCATTTGAAGGACAAATCTCCACATGATTTGTGTAAAGCCAATGAAAACAATGGATATTTTTTCAATATCCATTCAATTTCCTTGTCGTGTAAGTTTGTTTGTTTCAGCTTTAATGTGTATCTTTGCCGAAAAATAGGAAATATCATGGCAGAACATCAATTAGACTCTTTAGACCGCAAAATCCTCCAGATGATAGCAGACAATGCCCGTATCCCCTTTCTCGAAGTGGCTCGTGCGTGTAATGTCAGCGGTGCCGCGATTCACCAACGCATACAGAAATTGACCACTCTTGGCGTATTGAAAGGCTCAAAATATATCATCGACCCAGAGAAGATTGGGTATGAGACGTGCGCATACATCGGCTTGTACTTGAAAGACCCTGAGACGTTTGACTCTGTGGTGGAGGAGTTGAAGAAGATTCCCGAGGTGGTGGAGTGCCAATACACCACAGGAGGCTACGATATGTTTATCAAGATCTATGCCTTCAACAACCACCATCTGCTCAACATCATCCACGACAAGTTGCAGCCGTTGGGATTGGCACGGACGGAGACCATCGTCGCTTTCAATGCCGTCATCGATCGCCAGCTTCCCGTTTACGATGTCCCACCAGAGGAAGAGGAATGATTAGGGAATGAAAAACAAGTGATGTCCTGTATTTTTAAGGCAATCATCAGATAGCATTAATGAAAATCTGCGGCGGAAATGTCTTTTTTCCGCCGCAGAACCGTTTAAAAGCTATAGCTATGCAATGACTATTCCTTATGGTGAGGTTCGCCATTAGACGATACCCTGTGCCATCATGGCTTTGGCAACCTTGAGGAAGCCAGCAACGTTAGCACCCTTCACGTAGTTGATGTAGCCATCGGGCTCCGTGCCATACTTCACGCAGTTGGCGTGGATGTCGTTCATGATGTCGTGGAGCTTCTGGTCAACTTCCTCGCGACTCCAGCGCAGACGCTCGGAGTTCTGGCTCATTTCAAGACCCGACACGGCAACACCACCGGCATTGGCAGCCTTTCCAGGTGAGTAGAGGATCTTGGCATCTTGGAACACCTTGATGGCTTCTGGTGTGGAAGGCATGTTGGCACCCTCGCTCACGGCAAACACACCGTTGGCGACAAGGGCTTTAGCTGCCTCTTCGTTGATTTCGTTCTGTGTAGCGGAAGGGAGGGCGATGTCAGCCTTCTCAAACCAAGGCTTCTGTCCAGCCACGTATTTCACGCCATATTTCTCGGCATATTCGCTGATACGTCCACGCTCGATGTTCTTCAGTTCCATGATATAGTCGAGTTTCTCGCGGTCGATGCCGTCCGGGTCATAGATGTAACCATCGGAATCGGAGCATGTGACAGGCTTGGCACCCAACTCAATCAGCTTCTCAAGTGTATATTGTGCCACGTTACCAGCACCCGATACGAGGACGGTCTTGCCCTTGATGTCGATGCCCTTTGTGGCAAGCATGTTCTGGAGGAAATACACATTGCCGTAACCCGTTGCCTCGGGACGGATGAGCGAACCGCCAAACTCCAAGCCCTTGCCCGTGAGGACACCCTGGAACTGGTGGGTCAACTTCTTATACATACCGAACATGAAAGCTACCTCACGGCCACCCACGCCGATGTCGCCAGCGGGAACGTCCTCGTCGGGACCAATGTGGCGATATAGTTCACTCATGAATGCCTGACAGAAACGCATCACCTCGGCATTCGACTTGCCACGGGGCGAGAAGTCGGAACCACCCTTGGCACCACCCATGGGGAGTGTGGTCAATGAGTTCTTGAAGGTCTGCTCGAAGGCGAGGAACTTCAAGATGGAGAGGTTGACGGATGCGTGGAAACGGATACCTCCCTTGTACGGGCCAATCACATTGTTGTGCTGGATGCGGTATCCCATGTTTGTCTGTACGTTACCCTTGTCGTCGGTCCAAGTCACGCGGAATTCTACCAGGCGGTCTGGAATGCAAAGGCGCTCGATAAGATTAGCTTTCTCGAATTCGGGGTGCTTGTTGTACTCCTCTTCGATGGTTCCTAATACTTGACTCACTGCCTGGATGTACTCCGGCTCATTGGGGAATCTCTGCTTTAGACTCTCAACAACTTTAGCTGCATTCATAATCTTTTTACTTTTATTGATTTGGTTAAATGAAATGTGTTTGCTTATTTTCGGCTGCAAAGGTATAGCATTTTTCCGAAATTCCAAACAAAAAGAAAGTTTTTTTGAGATATTTATGGAAAAAAGTTAGAATTATTGTCGAAAATCAAGAAAAATGTATTTTCTGCCTCCCGTTACTGCTTTCATCTTTTCAAACTATCATCAACGTGTGCGACAGGCGATTCAAAATATCCGTTAAATGCGTATGCGATTGCAAAACATGTTTAACGGATTTTTCTTTCATATTTGTGGTTTGCAAGATTTATAACGTATATAATATTTCCGTCTTTATTCCGTTATTATGAAAGATGCAGATGGAGGAAAGGCGGAACAACTATTCGCATATATTGAAATACACTGGACTCTTTGGCGGGGTGCAAGGCATCAGCATCTTGGTGGGCATTGTGCGCAACAAGATTGTGGCTTGGCTTCTCGGTCCAGAGGGGATGGGATTGATAGCGTTGTTCAACTCCGCCATCAAATTGGTGGGCGATTCCACGAATCTTGGTCTTTCGATGAGTGCCGTGCGCGAGATTTCCGACTCTTACGAGAACGGCGATGATGCCAAACTTCGCCATTCCATCAAGTTGATTAGGTCCTGGAGTTTATTAACCGCTTTATTGGGTATGTTCGTCTGTATCGCCCTAAGTCCTTGGTTAGACAAGTGGACATTCCGTTGGGGTGACCATACCTTGCATTTCGTCTTGCTCTCGCCCGTAGTCGCCTTGATGGCATTGACAGGTGGCGAGACTGCCATTCTCAAGGGTACTCGGCAACTCAAGTCCTTGGCGGTCATATCTGTTTACAATGTGGTATTGTCGCTTTTTGTGGTGATACCTTTGTATTATGTCTGGGGCGAGTCGGCGATTGTTCCCACGTTGTTTCTCCTCGCGTTGATCCAAATGCTGCTGACGGTGGGTTTCTCATGGCGACTTCACCCTTTCAGGATATCCTTTAGCCGCCTATTGATGGTAGAGGGACTTGGCATGGTAGGTCTTGGCATCTCGTTTGTCCTTGCGGGAATCTTGGGCAGTGGGGCAGACTTCATCATCCGTTCTTTCCTCAATCGTGAAGGGTCAGACATCGTCGGACTATACAATGCGGGGTATGTGATGACCGTCATCTATGCGGGCATGGTGTTTTCGGCAATGGAAACCGATTACTTCCCGCGCCTATCGGGAGTGTGTAAGAATGTGGGGGGCGTGCCTTTGCTCAATGATACGGTGAACAAACAGATAGAAGTATCCCTCTTGTTGGTATCTCCCATGTTGGTGGCATTCATGGTTGGTCTTCCCATCTTGTTGCCCATGCTTTACACAGGCAAGTTCATGCCTGTATTGGGCATGATGCAAGTTACAGTGTTGGCGATGTATATGCGAGCTATCAAGCTCCCTATTTCTTATCTCCCCCTTGCCAAGGGCGACTCTGGGTCTTATCTGTTGATGGAGGGTATATACGATGTGGTGTTGGTGGCATTCGTCTTGTTGGGTTATCGCCATTGGGGACTGACAGGTACGGGTATTGCCTTGACGGCAGCTTCTGTCTTCGATTTCATGATGTTGTCAATCTATATGCGTTTCAAGTATGGCTACGAACTGTCTAAGCAAGTCGTGAAATATGCCATCATCCAGATTCCTATCGGATTGGCAACCTATGTTCTCACCTTCACCACACATGGTGTCGCCTATTGGGTGGGGGGCTTATTGCTTGCGGCTTTGAGTGCAGTCATTTCCCTGCGGATATTACATGCCAAGACACATCTATGGCAGAGACTCAAACGAAAGATACGACAATGATAGACGTAACGATATTGGTGGCGGTGTATAATGCCGAGAAGTATTTGCGCGAATGCCTTGATTCTCTGTTGTCGCAAAGCCTTCAAGCGTTCCAGGTAATATGCGTGGATGATGGCTCGACCGATGCCTCGTGGGACATCTTGGAGGACTATGCCCACCGTGATTCGCGTATCGAAACTATCCAGTTGACAGAAAACCATGGTCAGGCTCATGCGCGAAACGTAGGATTGAGACACGCGAAAGGTACATATACGTGTTTTTTGGATAGTGACGATTGCCTTTCGCCCGACGCCTTACAGAGTGCCGTGGATGTGTTTCACGCCCATAGACAAACCGATTGCGTGTTGTTCCATGTGGTGAATTGCGATGAGCAAGGCACCAAAATATCTGATTATCCAATGCCATCATTTGAGTCTTTGTCGGGCGACGATGCATTTGAGATGAGTCTCACTTGGAAAATCCACGGCATCTATATGGTGCGGACAGACATTCACCTGCAATATCCTTACGATGAGTCGTGTAAGAGCTACAGCGATGATAACACTACACGCATCCATTATTTAAAGTCAAGGGAGGTGAGATGTTGCGAGGGCATCTATGAATACCGCCAACATGCAGCTTCTGTCACTCATCGCATTAATGCGTCGAGGTTTGATTATCTCCGTGCGAATGAGAGTATGAAACGGCAACTGATAGACCTCCATGTATCCGACCGCATTTTGTCGCTTTATGAGAACGTGAGATGGCTCGTCCTCATCGACACCTATATGTTTTATTATAACCACCGTAAGCAACTTTCTTCCACAGAGAAAGCATACGGATTATCGGAAATCAAGCGGGTTTGGAAAGGCATTGACATTTCCCGCCTATCCCTTCGCCATTGCATGAAGTTTGGTTATATGCCCTTCCGATGTTCATGGTTGTTATTCCGTTTGCAAGAAGAGGCATATTTCTTCTTGCGGCGAATATGCCACAAATGATGGCCTTTACCTTTCGTCCATCAAGATTCCTTTCACCACTTCAGCCATCCGCTTGCCAAGGAGTTCCGCTCCAGCGGCATCAAAATGGATTTGATCTTTTCCCAAAGTCGCATCGCTGACATCTACAACATGGAAGTAGGGATCCTCCTTTTGCAACTGATAGAGAGCCCGAACGACACCTTGGCTTCCCTGTTTACTGTCTTTTGAGAACGTGCCGCATACGATGGGCAGATGCGCATACTCACTTCGTCCCGTCTTTTCCACGAGGAAATGGCGGACGTAAGCAACCACCTCCTTCAGGTTATCATGGTAACGCTCTGCTTGTGAGCGGTCGCTCTCCCCTTGGTGCCAAAGCATCACCTTGATGTCATATCCCTCTGGGAGTTTGCTTAGGTACTGGTCGATGCAAGCAGAGATGTTCTCTGTAAAAGCCTTCAGTAACGATTTTCCACCCTTGTCAGCTGCTTCTGTACGGGCAAGATAATCAGGCGAGGCACTCCAGTGCATGTTGCTGTTGCTTTGACAGAGTGTGTCAATCGCCGTACCACCAAGACTTTCCTTGATGACATAGAATGGTCTTTGCAACTGTTGTTCCACTTTGTAATACACCACAGCGTCATATGCCCAGCGGTTTGGGTTGTTTTCATTGTAAATTCTTGGCCAAAAGGTATCAAAAGTGCCATTGCCAGAATGAGTGCCGCTACCGAAACTCCATTGGCAATACCGATATTTGTCACGCTGGATATATTCGGGTAGTTCGCTATTGTTCACTCGTCCATCGGTATTGCTCTGCCCCGCCGTCAGTATCACGATGCTCTTCTCTTTGTCAAACGATGATGCCCATAGCTCCAAAGGAATCCCCATCATAGGGCATACTATGAATAAAAACCGTAACAACCATGTATTCATATCAGCAAACTATAAAAATGATTATCCTTATTTTTGGAACTTCACGCTTCTCTTTTTTCCTCCACATTGCCATGTGACGATGTAGATGCCGCGAGGATGCTGTGCCATGGGGAATCTGTCATTGGCGAGGAATGTGCCTATTTGCTTGCCTCCCGACGAATAGACGTGGACAAGGAATGTCAGGGATTCGGGCGTGTCAGAGCCAAAATGCAGTTCCTGGGTTGTGGGGTCGTAGGCAAGGGCATAGTCTGTTGGCTCCACCTCTCGTATTCCCGTGTATTCAATGGGGATTTGTTCCTTGGTAGGTGTAAGAAGCCACAGGCGGTTCTTGCTCTCGCCGTTGCGTGAGTCGTTGGTATAACTGAGGATAGCAGTACCATCGGAGTTGCTCCCACCACGAAGGTTGGCGACGTGTTGTGTATGGGTATTCAACAGATTGTAATAACCGTCTGTTCCCTGTGGCACGATTTGCCAAAGCTGCCGTACATCGAGGGTATCGATGGGAGCGACATTCAATGCCGTTCCCACATTGGCTGTCGGTCCCACGTCGCCGATAGTGGGATCGTTGAGGGCAAGTTCGTTAGCTCGGTTGATGAGTTGGAAATAGCCGTTTGTCCTTCGGATAATCCAATCTTCCGTCTCTCTGTCTTCCATGTTGGCAAATTGGGTGACATTGTACCCGTTAGCTTCGATGGCTTTGGCGGTATTGGCATTTGTGATACGATAATAATATTCAACAGGATGGAAAGGTGGGGTTGGCTCGGGAGGTTTCTTGTCGGCGAAAGCTCTTAGCAAAAAGTCACAATGGTTGGTGATGTAATCCTTGAGGTCGGTGACATATTGGTCGTAAGACGAATACAACACGTTCTCATGGTAAACCCTTGTGCGGATGCCCCATTTCTCATAATTGAGGTCGATAGATCGCGCAAGAAGGGTGGTCATGCTGTCTATTTGTTGGTATAGATAATCCACCAAGCCACTGTCGAGCAATTCTCTGTAGCGGCGATTGACGAGCTTGGCAAACCACGGGTCTTCCCACATGCGCCTCATCCACGCTTTCGTCATGCCATATCCCACGTCGGTCATCAGCGAGTTGACGGTGTTGGGAATGCGCGAGTCGTTGTTGTAGGCAATGTCATAGTCCCACAAAGGTCCCCAATAAAGCAAGGAGTCAGCTTGATCCTTATAGAAATAGGTGCTGTAATAGCCATCGATATTGCCACTCAACTCCGTACAAAGAAACCAGTTGACGAGCGTGGAGGAGTCCACCATTTGCCGATAACCCGTGTAAGGGTCGTCAAAAGTGCTTGACTTCAGTCGGTTTTCAAAGACGGCGATGTATTTCTTGATGTACAGGTTCTGTTCCTCCACGATGTCATCTTCGTCAGGCGAATGGATGCGGATAGGTACATTGTAGACGCTACTGCTAAACCAATTGCCATCCTGAAAGCCATCCACCTCCAACAGATACCCTCCCGAGATGTCTGCATCATCGGGGAGGGGAACCTCCTGTTCCTCGATATGCACTCGTTTCTTCTTGATGTCAATATGGTCGCTGATTTGGTATGTACCCAGATAGGTGTTATTCATGACCAAGTCCACAAACTTATAGGCGGGATTGAAAGGCAAACCCACAAACTCGCCCATGGCGGAAGTAAGGGCATTGCGAATGAGTGTCTTGTCGGCAGCGTTAGCAAGAAGCGTCCAATTTTTCGCATTGGCACGGTCATTGCCCAATAGGCGTTGCTTGGTGAGGAATTTGATGCGATAAGGCTTCTTCGCCATGTTCCATGTCGAGTTACCCCGTCCTCGTATCTGGATAGTGTCCCATCGTGTGACGTGGCTTTCTTCGTCTACGTATACCATGTTGGCATATACATAATAGGTCTTGCTATTGATGCTTCTTCCGTCAAACGTGTTGATAAACACGGTCGGCAGATTAGTCTTCCGTTGCCATTGCGCATGGATACATAGACACAACGTCAAGGAGAATAGAAGAAGCATCTTTCTTTTCTGCATACATCAAAAGGTTTTAAATCCTCATAAATAAGGATTGTGGTTGTTTGACAATCTTTCTATCTTTGCAAACGGAAAATTTACATTTTTATTTTATGTTTACATCATTATTCTTGACTTCCATCTTGTTTTTGGGTGATGTATCGCCGATAGACACCTCGCGTGTACAGGACTTGGATGAGGTGGTGGTCATTTCCCAACCCAAAGAGGCTTTTAAACTTCGCCAACAATCAGTCAGCTCCTCCATGTTCACCAACATGGAAATCGATCGCCTTGATGTGCGCGACCTTCGAGAGTTGTCAGTCTTTGTGCCATCGTTCACCATGCCCAATTACGGGTCACGTTATACATCTTCTATATATGTAAGGGGCATCGGGTCGCGCATCAACAGCCCCGCCGTGGGCATCTACATGGATGGAATGCCCATCATGAGCAAGAGTGCATTTAATGTCCATTCCTATCAATTGGATCGTGTGGACGTGTTGAGGGGGCCGCAAGGGACATTGTATGGGCAAAATACTGAAGGCGGATTGGTGAGAATGTACTCTCGCAACCCCATGACCTACCAGGGCACGGACATAAAAGTGGGTGTGGGAACAGCTTTCTACCGCAACGCCGAACTATCTCATTATGCCAAGTTGAGTAACAAACTCGCCGTATCGCTTGCCGCTTTCTACAACGGTCAAGACGGTTTCTTCAAGAACCAAACTACGGGCGACCATGCCGATGAGTACAACGAGGCTGGAGGTAAGGTGCGTTTGGTGTATCGCCCTTCCGACAGATGGGATGTTAATTTCATCGCCGATTACCAATATGTCAGGCAAAATGGGTTCCCATACGGTATCTTGGACGAGAATACGGGCAAGGCGGCAGACCCCTCCACTAACCGTCAGGGACGTTATCAGCGTAACTTGTTCAACACGGCTTTGGGCTTGACGTTCCACGGCAATTACTTTGACTTCAACTCCACTACGTCTTACCAATTCCTCAGAGACTACATGTTGATGGATATAGACTATCTGCCCACCGACTTCATGCACCTGGAGGAAAGACAGTTGCAAAACGCTTTCACCCAGGAATTTGCCTTGAAGGGCAACCACAGAGGGCGTTACCATTGGACGGTAGGAGCCTTTGGGTCGTTTCAATGGTTGAAAACGTGGGCACCTGTGCATTTCAACGAGGGAGTTACCAAGCCCATTGCCAATGGCATACAAAGTGCAATGTACAATGCGATGGTCAACTCCATGGCGGCAAGGATGGCACAAGGGGGAATGCCGATGGATGTTGCGAGGGCACAAGCCGCCGCCACGATTGAGCGGACTGGTGGCGTCTCGATGGATGTGACGATGAATGTGCCGGGGACTTTCCGCACACCCACCTTTAATGTGGGTTTCTTCCACGAGTCGAATATCGACCTCACTGACCGCCTACGTGCTACCCTCGGCTTGCGCTATGACTATACACACGTGAAGATACATTATGACACGTATGCCCTCATGGCGATGTCCGCCAATGTCATGGGAACGGAGGCAACCTATAACTTGACTTCATACTTGGACAACAAGAGCCATGACAATTTCGATGAGTTGCTTCCCAAGGTGGGGTTGTCATATCGGTTAGACGATACTGGCAGCAATGTCTATGCCACGTGGAGCAAGGGTTATCGGGCAGGGGGATTCAATATCCAAATGTTCTCCGACATCCTTCAGACAGAACTCAATGCCAATAGCCAAGCAGCGATGCGTGGCGACTATGACGTGCCTCACACAGAGACCGACTATGAGAATATCCGCCAGACGATGGCATATAAGCCAGAAACCAGTTGGAATTATGAGATAGGTTCCCACTTGAACCTCTTTGACAATCGTGTACAACTCGACCTTGCGGGGTATTATATGCAAGTGCGCGACCAACAGCTATCGGTCATGGCGGGTACGTATGGCTATGGACGAATGATGGTGAATGCTGGCAAGAGTTATAGTTGTGGCGTGGAGACATCGCTTCGCGGCAATGCCTTTGACAATCACCTCTCATGGATGGTCAACTACAGCTACACCCATGCCGTTTTCAAGGAATATCAGGATAGCGTGGCGGATGCAGCAAGCCCCAGCGGTTATCGCTTGTATGACTATAAAGACAAGAAAATACCCTACGTGCCGCAACATATTTTCGCGGTAGCGGCTGACTATCGTTTTGATTTCAGCAACAGGGGTTTGCGCTCCATCACCATCGGTGCGAATGTCAATGGACAAGGAAAAATCTTCTGGGACGAGGAGAACACCTGTGGGCAAGACCTTTACATGACCGTTGGTGCACATGCCGATGCCGACTTTGGCTTCTTCAAGTTGAGCCTATGGGGGCGCAACCTGAGCGATACCAACTACAACACCTTTGCCGTGAGCAGTGCCGCCACGGGAACAAAATACTTTTTCGCACAAAGGGGCAATCCATTACAGGTGGGGATTGACCTGAAGTTCCATTTCTAAAGCTGGGCAACGAGGATGACGAAAAGAGCCATTACCGTCTTCTTCAATCGCGTTTATTCGGAGCAAAGGTATGGTATGATGGGAGAGAAGGCATGGTATGATAGGAGCAAAGGATTTATTTGTAGGGAACAAATGCCCCATTTATCACTTTTCGCCCTTGCCCAAAAAGGTTTGCGGCTATAGCCAAAAAGGTTTGCGGCTATAGCCAAAAGGGTTTGCGGCTATAGCCAAAATAAATGTGTTAAAATCACTTGGGTTAGGCAATCGGGATGCTACCGTACAGAGTTTACGGCAGACATCCCGATTTCTCTTTCATATTCGATACTTCATGAACACTCTCAAAGGGATGCCGATAATTTTAAAGATGTTTTCTCAAAATATATCTACAATGATTTCCTTATCTGAAAAAATAATTGTAGTTTTGCAAAGCAAATGATGAACAATACAATGGAAAATTCTACAACTTATACTTACGAGGAGGCATACGCCGCCTCGTTGGCTTATTTTGGCGGCGATGAGCTTGCCGCTCGCGTATGGGTAAGCAAATACGCCATGAAGGACAGCTTCGGCAACATCTATGAGAAGTCGCCCGAAGATATGCACCACCGTATCGCCAAGGAAATTGCACGAGTGGAGAACAAATATCCAAATCCTCTGTCGGAGGAGGAAATATTTTCCCTACTCGACCATTTCCGCTACATCATCCCAGCGGGAAGCCCGATGACAGGTATCGGCAACAACCACCAAGTGGCATCGTTGAGCAACTGTTTCGTGGTGGGTCTTGATGGAGATGCAGACTCTTACGGTGCCATCCTTCGCATAGATGAGGAGCAGGTGCAACTGATGAAA
The DNA here is from genome assembly GCA_017548525.1 of Prevotella sp. Taxonomy (GTDB): domain Bacteria; phylum Bacteroidota; class Bacteroidia; order Bacteroidales; family Bacteroidaceae; genus Prevotella. Next base: position 5,130 of record JAFYZV010000113.1, on the reverse strand, counting down.
CGACGTGGAGGCGTGGGTCACGACCTCTCGCATATCCGTCCGAAAGGTACGCCTGTCAATAATTCTGCCCTCACCTCCACGGGTTTGGTGCCGTTCATGGAAAGATATAGCAACTCCACTCGCGAAGTGGCTCAAGACGGACGACGCGGTGCGCTAATGTTAAGCGTGAGCATTAAACACCCAGATAGCGAGGCTTTCATCGATGCCAAGATGACTGAGGGCAAGGTGACGGGTGCCAACGTAAGCGTGAAGATTGACGATGCCTTTATGGAAGCTGCCGTGGAGGACAAGCCCTATACACAGCAATTCCCTATTGACAGTGATACTCCCATTGTGAAAAAGGACATTTCCGCCAAGGCCCTGTGGGAAAAAATCGTGCATAACGCATGGAAGAGTGCCGAGCCTGGCGTGTTGTTCTGGGACACAATCTTGCGCGAGAGCATCCCCGACTGCTACGCAGATTTGGGTTTCCGCACCGTCAGCACCAACCCCTGTGGCGAGATTCCCCTCTGTCCATACGACAGTTGCCGCCTACTTTCCATTAACCTGTATAGCTACGTGGTCAACCCTTTCACCAAGGAAGCATATTTCGACTACGACCAATTCAAGAAGCACGTGGCTATGGCACAACGTATCATGGATGACATTGTGGATCTCGAATTGGAGAAAATCGACCTCATTATGGAGAAAATCAAGCAAGACCCACAGAATCAAGAGGTGAAAGGAGCTGAGTATCATCTATGGGAGAAAATCAAAGACAAGAGTGGCAAGGGAAGACGCACGGGTGTAGGCATTACCGCAGAGGGCGATATGTTGGCTGCCATGGGGTTACGATATGGTACTCAAGAAGCCACCGACTTCTCAGTGAACGTCCATAAGACACTGGCATTGAATGCTTATCGTAGTAGCGTGACAATGGCACGTGAGCGCGGAGCATTCCAAATATTCGATGCTGACCGTGAGAAAAACAATCCTTTCTTGCAACGTATCAAGGCAGCAGACGGCAAGTTGTACGATGACATGATGCAATATGGCAGACGCAACATCGCATGTCTGACCATTGCCCCCACAGGTACGACGAGCCTGATGACACAAACGACGAGTGGCATTGAACCCGTCTTTATGCCCGTCTATAAACGTCGTCGCAAGGTGAATCCCAATGATGCAGATGTCCATGTGGACTTCACGGACGAGGTGGGCGATAGCTTTGAAGAGTATATCGTTTACCATCCCAAGTTCATGGAATGGATGCGCATAAACGGACATGACACCAACAAGCGATATACACAAGAGGAGATAGATGCATTGGTAGCTATGTCGCCATACCATAAGGCAACCGCCAACGACGTTGACTGGCTAATGAAGGTGAGAATGCAGGGAGCTATCCAGAAATGGGTAGACCATTCCATTAGCGTAACCGTCAACCTGCCCAACGACGTAGATGAGGCTTTGGTGAATCGCCTGTACGTCGAGGCATGGCGAAGTGGATGCAAGGGCTGCACCATCTATCGCGATGGCAGCCGCTCTGGCGTGATGATTTCAGTGTCGAAGAAAGACAAGAAGAAAGGCGAAGGAAAGGATGGTTCCACCCAACAGGGCAACGACGCTCCTTGCAAGCACCCCACTGTGACCGAGGTACGTCCCCAGACGCTTGAATGCGATGTGGTGCGCTTCCAAAACAACAAGGAGAAATGGGTGGCATTCGTGGGATTGCTCGACGGTTACCCATACGAGATCTTCACTGGTTTGCAAGACGAGGAGGAAGGCATCATGCTGCCCAAGTCGGTCACTAAGGGCAAGATCATCAAAAACATGAATTCTGACGGCACCAAACGCTATGACTTCCAGTTTGAGAACAAACGTGGATATAAGACCACCGTGGAGGGTTTGAGCGAGAAATTCAATCCCGAATACTGGAACTATGCCAAGCTCATCTCTGGCGTGTTGCGTTATCGGATGCCTATTGAGCATGTGATTAAGTTGGTGAGTTCGCTCCAATTGAAGAGTGAGAGCATCAATACGTGGAAAAACGGCGTGGAACGCGCCCTGAAGAAATATGTGGTAGATGGCACTGTTGTTAAGGGACAGACTTGTCCACAATGTGGACAGGAGACCTTGGTGTACCAAGAAGGCTGTCTCATCTGCAAGAATTGCGGTGCATCAAAATGCGGATAACAAGAAGAAGATGACTTTGGACAACAGCTATATCAGTCTCAATGGCTTGCGATTTCATGCCTATCACGGTGTGATGGAACAAGAGACGGCAGTGGGAAACGACTACATCGTGGATCTGAAAATGGAATATGACGTGACAAAGGCGATGAAGACGGACAACGTGGAAGACACGTTGAACTATGCCTCGGTATACGACATCGTGCGAGAGGAAATGATGATACCCTCCCGATTGATAGAAAACGTTGCCTATCGCATTGCCAAAAGGCTGGGAAAAGCATTCTCCAAAATCATATCAATAGAGATTCGAGTGACAAAAACCAACCCACCGATGGGTGCCGATTGTGACGGTGCAACGGTGGAATTGCAATTTAGCTAATAAATATATGTTCAGGCGTACATTATATTTAATATTGATTTCCTTGTCCTTCTTAGCTGTTCCAGAGATGGCAGCCAAGCAGTTTACCGTGGTCATCGACGCAGGGCATGGCGGCAAGGATGCGGGAGCTTGCGGCTCATCCCTAAAGGAGAAAAACCTTACCTTGAAATATGCTTTGGCTTTCGGTAAGATATTAGAGCAAAATTGTCCCGACGTGAAAGTGGTCTATACCCGCAAAACTGATGTGTTTTTAGAGTTGTGTAAACGGGCAGAGATTGCCAACAAGAACAAGGCAGACCTCTTCATCTCTGTCCACATCAATGCCCTGGACGGAAATAAAAACACAACTGGCATACAGACCTATACCCTCGGAAGGGGTGAGACAACGGGTAAGAAGGGCATTCAGGAGAACTTGGAGGTGGCAAAACGTGAGAATTCGGTCATCTACTTAGAAAAAGACTACCGTCAGACCTATCATGGTTTCGACCCCAACTCTCCAGAGAGCAACATCATGTTTGAGTTTATGCAAGACAAAAACATGGAAAAGAGTATAGAATTGGCACGTTTGATGCAAAAACACCTATGTGCCACAACGGGAAGGAGAGACAAGGGGGCACACCAAAACAACCTTGCGGTGCTGCGACTGACCTCTATGCCTGGATGCTTGTTGGAACTTGGTTACATCTCCACGCCTTCGGAGGCGGAATTTCTCAATACCAAGGATGCTCTCCAACGCTATACTCGCGGTTTCTACAAGGCATTCAATGAATACCGAAAGAAGTATGAAAAAGGTCCTACTCCCCCCGTTTCCATCGACCCCATCATGCCAGAACTGGACGAAAGCCCCACTAAACCAGACAACAACAAACCATCTCAAGAGAAAAAAGAGGATGGTAAGACGAATGAAACTGCTGGCAATTCCCCCGTCTTCAAGGTACAATTGTCTTACGGCGACAAAAAACTATCTGTCACGGATAGGCAATTCAAGGGCGTGAAAAACGTGGAATGCAACCAAGAAGGCAGAATGTATCGATATACCGTCGGCTCTTCCACAGACTATAATGAAATATATCGCCTGAGAAAAGAGATAGCAAAAACAATTCCAGATGCTTTCATCATCGCCTTTAAGAATGGTAAAAAGATGGATATTGAAGAAGCTAAAGCAGAGTTTAGAAAGAATAGAGGTAAATAAACATATATCATTGAATCACAACCTGTTATCATCATGAAAGGAAAAGCAAAGGAAATCAAGATTGCCTTAGTTGCCATTGTGGGAATCATTCTGTTGTATTTCGGAATGAATTTTTTGAAAGGCATGTCGCTATTCACGAATAATAACATCTACTATATCACGTTCAAGGACATCAGCGGACTATCTTCCTCCAATCCCATCTTTGCCAATGGCTACCAAGTGGGAGTCGTGAAGTCTATCGATTTTGACTTCTCGGGCAACAAAGACGTCGTCGTGGCATTTAGTGTAGACAACGACTTGAGCATCCCCAAGGGTTCTTCGGCAGAGATTGTCAGTGACTTCATGGGCAATGTCAAGATGAACCTATTGCTTGCCAACAACCCACAAGAGCGAATCAATCCTGGTGATACCATCATAGGGAGCATCAACCCAGGAATGCTTGGTAGGGCGGGCGAGATGATTCCTGTCATTGAGAATATGTTGCCAAAACTCGACTCCATCCTTGTAAGTATCAACACGCTATTGGCAGACCCAAATATCAGTCGCACATTAGGTAACGTACAAAAATTGACAAATGACCTCAACACGTCAACCAGGGAACTGAATACCCTCATGGCAGGGCTTAACAAAAACGTCCCAACCATGATGGGCAAGGCAAACGGAGTGCTGGATAACACCACCCGACTGACTGCAAACCTCGCCGCCGTAGACATCGAGGGTACGATGGAAAGGGTGCACCAGACCTTGGATAACGTGCAGACACTCACGAAAAACATGAACAGCAATAAGGGTACGCTGGGGCTCTTGATGAACGATGCAACGCTCTACAACAAGCTCAATGCCACCGTCCAAAGTGCCGACACATTGCTTAACAACCTGCGAGAACATCCCAAACGCTACGTGCATTTCTCCATCTTCGGCAAGAAAGAAAAACCAGAGGGACAATAGTTGCCATTTTGACGATTTAATACAACGACAAATAGCTCTATTTAAATATTATCTAAATAAAGAGGAGTTTTGTTTCACGGCTTTTGGTGTCATTCAAAATCCGTTTTGTTTCACCAAGTTAGAAGTGTTGACCGTCAATGTTTCACCTGTTCTTTTTTGCGTGAACTGACAACAGATAAATAACGTAAAATCAACGATTTATGATTACTTTAATCTGTTTTTTCGTTCAACTTCAATGCAAACCGTGTAATGCACTTGGAATGAGTATTTTACAAAGATGAGAGAATGCCATTGGAATAATGATGGATTTTTGTATTTAGAAATTCTTTTGTACTTTTGCAAACGAAATCAAAACAACCTATTGTTTAAGTAAACCTTTACAATAACAATTGATGAAAGTAAGTCCTCATGCTCAATGGGACAAAAGTCTTGCGCTTAT
>JAFYZV010000112.1 GCA_017548525.1 Prevotella sp. | reverse complement strand
GTTGTGATATGATATGTGGATTTATTCCTGGATCTATCGGCGAAACATCTGCGATTGCCATTGCCATTGGTGCAGTAATTCTGCTATGGACAGGAATCGCCTCATGGAGAACGATGCTGAGTGTGTTTGTAGGTGGAGCAGTGTTTGCATTATTATTCTATAACACATATCAGTTTACCGTTGGTTGCGAACCCGTTGTCTGGTGGCATCACTTCGTGATGGGTGGCTTTGCTTTCGGTGCTGTGTTTATGGCTACTGACCCTGTGACTTCGTGCCGCACAACGACGGGTCAATACATTTATGGTTTCCTCATCGGTGCCATGGCCATCATCATCCGCGTGATGAACGCTGGCTATCCCGAGGGAATGATGCTTGCCATCTTCTTTGGTAACATGTGCGCACCAATGATTGACCATTTCGTCGTGGAGCGTAATATATCAAAACGAATGAAGAGAGGAGGTACAAAATGAAACTGAACACGAATTCTAACACGTACATTATTATATATAGTACGATACTTGTCATCATCGTGGCATTCTTGCTTGCCTTTATCTTTAAGGCTCTCAAGCCCATGCAGGATGCCAATGTGGCTCTCGACGTGAAGAAACAAATTCTCTATTCGCTCAATATCCGTGGCTTGGACGGCACAGAGGCGGAAGCCAAGTATACCGAGGTGGTGAAGGAAGAAGGCGAAATTGAGGGACAGAAATATTATCTCTGTGACATCAATGGAGAGGATGTTCTTGTGGTTTCCATGAAGGGTATGGGACTCTGGGGCGGTATCAGTGGCTACATTTCCATTCATGGCGATGATTCACCTACTGTCTATGGTGCCTATTTCAACCATGAGAGTGAAACTGCTGGTCTTGGTGCCGAGATTAAGGATTCCAAAGAATGGCAAGAGAAGTTCATTGGAAAGAAAGTGTTTGTTGACGGAACACAAGATGTGGCTCTCGCAGTCGTGAAAAAGGTGGAAGACCCCACAACACAAGTTGACTGTGTGACAGGTGCCACACTGACCTCTAACGGTGTGAACGATATGATCAAGGCAGGGCTCAAGGACGCTGGGGCTCGTGCCGTCAGCCTCTTTATGAAGATGCAGTGTACCAAGGATGAACCTAAAGCAAAGGAGGAATAATATATGGCACTATTCAGTAAACAAAATAAAGAGGTTTTCACAAACCCGTTGAACATCGACCATCCGATACTTGGACAGGTTTTGGGTATATGTTCGGCACTCGCCGTTACATCACAATTGAAACCCGCTATCGTGATGGGTCTCGCCGTGACAGTGATTACCGCTTTCGCTAACGTAATCATCTCAATCATCCGAAATACCATTCCCAATCGTATACGTATTGTCGTGCAATTGGTGGTGGTTGCAGCTCTCGTAACTATTGTTTCGCAAATATTGAAAGCATTCGCTTACGATGTGAGCGTACAGTTGAGCGTATACGTCGGTTTGATTATCACCAACTGTATCTTGATGGGACGCTTGGAGGCGTTTGCCATGATGAACAAGCCGTGGCCATCATTCCTCGATGGTGTCGGAAACGGTCTTGGCTATGCGATGATTCTCGTCATCGTGGGTGCAGCACGTGAACTACTTGGGCGCGGCTCGTTGCTTGGATTCCAACTGATTCCGCAAAGCGTCTACGACTTTGGCTATCAAAACAACGGTATGATGACCATGCCCGCCATGGCACTCATCCTCGTTGGCTGCGTGATTTGGGTACATAGGGCTTACTTTTATAAGGAGAAATAAGTTATGGAACACGCAATATCATTACTGTTTAGGTCGATTTTTGTCGACAATATGATCTTCGCATTCTTCCTCGGCATGTGTTCCTACCTTGCCGTGTCGAAGACCGTGAAGACATCCTTGGGTTTAGGAATGGCGGTGACATTCGTATTGACCGTCACAGTACCCGTGAACTATCTGTTGCAGACGAAGGTTCTCGGTCCCAATTGCTTAGTGGAAGGAGTAGACTTGAGTTACTTGAGTTTCATCCTCTTCATCGCCGTGATTGCGGGTATGGTACAATTGGTGGAGATGACCGTGGAGAAATACTCCCCCTCACTCTATGCCGCTTTGGGTATCTTCTTGCCTTTGATTGCCGTGAACTGCGCCATCATGGGTGCATCCTTGTTCATGCAACAGCGCATCTTGCTTGACCCGTCCAACTCTCAGGCGATTACATCCATCTGGGATGCCATCATCTACGGTTTCGGGTCTGGTATTGGATGGACACTTGCCATCGTGGCTTTGGGTGCCATCCGCGAGAAGTTGCAATACTCTGACGTTCCCAAGCCCTTACAAGGCCTTGGTATCGTGTTTATTACTGTGGGATTGATGGCCATGGCCATGATGTGTTTCTCTGGACTTAACATATAATGGATGAGTTATGGCACAGTTTATATTATATAGCATATTAGTGTTTTTGGTTACGATCCTATTGCTCGTAATCATCCTGCTCGTAGCAAAGAAATACCTCTCGCCATCGGGCAACGTCAATATTGAAATCAATGGCGACCGTACCATCAACGTTCCGCAAGGCTCTTCCTTGATGACCACACTCAATGAGAACGGTATCTTCCTGCCCTCTGCATGTGGTGGAAAGGCATCGTGTGGGCAATGCAAGGTGCAAGTGTTGGAAGGCGGAGGTGAAATCCTTGACAGCGAGAAGCCTCATTTCACGCGCAAGGAAATCAAAGCCAACTGGCGATTGGGTTGCCAATGCAAGGTCAAGGGCGACCTAAAGATACACGTACCAGAGTCCATCCTCGGCGTGAAGGAGTACGAATGTACCGTCATTAGTAACAAAAACGTGGCTACATTCATCAAGGAGTTCAAGGTGCAATTGCCCAAGGGCGAACACATGGACTTCATTCCTGGCTCATACGCGCAAATCAAGATCCCCGCATTCGACTGCATCGACTACGGAAAAGATTTCGACAAGGCACTCATCACACCTGAATATGTACCAAGCTGGGAAAAGTTCAAGATGTTTGACCTCAAGTGCAGGAACCCCGAACCCACCATCCGAGCCTACTCCATGGCAAACTATCCTGCCGAAGGTGACGTGTTCATGCTTACCGTGCGTATCGCCACGCCCCCGTTCAAGGCAGATAAGAGCGGATTCATGGAGGTGAACCCAGGTATCGCCTCGTCGTATATCTTCTCTCTCAAGCCAGGCGACAAGGTGATTATGAGTGGTCCATTCGGTGACTTCCATCCACACTTCGACTCCAAGAAGGAGATGATATGGGTGGGTGGCGGTGCCGGTATGGCTCCCCTACGCGCACAGATCATGCACATGACCAAGACCCTGCACACCACCGACCGTGAGATGCACTACTTCTATGGCGCACGTGCATTGAATGAGGTGTTCTATCTTGATGACTTCTTGGGATTGGAAAAGGAGTTCCCCAACTTCCATTTCCACCTCGCCCTCGACCGTCCCGACCCTGCGGCAGATGCTGCTGGAGTGAAATACACGCCGGGATTCGTCCATCAGGTGATGTACAACACTTATCTGAAAGACCACGAAGCCCCCGAGGATGTGGAGTATTATATGTGCGGTCCTGGCCCAATGTCGAATGCCGTCGTGCAAATGCTCGACTCGCTCGGTGTGGAGTCCGAAAGCATCATGTACGACAACTTCGGCGGATAATGTGATTGATGATTGAAAATTGAAGATTGAAGATTATGTAAACATTGCATAATCTTCAATCTTCAATTTTCTTTTTCAATCAAAACTCTCTAATGACATGTCTTCCCTTAATGTGTCGAAACTACCGATTCCTATCAACAATGTTACGATTCTATTCATGTCTAATTGCTCTTTTGCTACAAAAATACATTTTTTTTCGTAATTTTGCAACTTCATTGCAATGAATAGACGAAAAATGAGACGATTCTACATACTCCTATTGATGGCTATCAGTCTTTCCATCCATGCCCAAACGCCGAAACATGAGGTGCGGGCGGTATGGCTTACCACCATCGGCGGACTCGATTGGCCACACAACTATGCCTACAATGGGAACGGTATTGAGCGGCAACAACAAGAGTTGCGCAACCTTTTAGACAAATACAAGGTGGCGGGAATCAATACCATCCTCATCCAGACACGCATCCGTGGCACCGTCATCTACCCCTCCATGTACGAGCCTTGGGACGGTTGCCTGAGCGGGAAGCCTGGCACAAGCCCAGGATATGACGCTCTTCAGTTTGCCATCGACGAATGCCACAAGCGGGGAATGGAACTCCATGCGTGGGTTGTCACCATGCCCGTAGGGAAATGGAATGGCAAGGGATGTGCACAATTACGCAAGCGTTTCCCCAAACTCATCCGCAAGATAGGCGAGGATGGTTACATGAATCCCGAGGATGGACAAACCGCCCGTTACTTGGCTGACCTTTGCGAGGAGATAACTCGCAATTACGACATCGACGGTATCCACCTCGACTACATCCGATACCCCGAGACATGGAAACTGAAGGTGAGCCAAACACAAGGCAGACAATACATCACCAACATCGTAAGAGCCATTCATGACCGTGTGAAGGCATTGAAGCCGTGGGTGAAGATGAGTTGTTCACCCATCGGGAAATACAGCGACCTCTCTCGCTATTGGTCACATGGTTGGAATGCCTACGCCAAGGGATGCCAAGATGCGCAAGGATGGCTCAAGGAAGGGTTGATGGATGAGCTTTTCCCCATGATGTATTTTCAGGGCGATCAGTTTTATCCATTCGCCATCGACTGGGCAGAACAGAGCCACGGGAAGATTGTCGCGCCAGGATTAGGCATCTATTTCCTCTCCCCCAAGGAGGCAAACTGGCCGCTTTCCACCATCACACAAGAGATGGAAGTGTTGCGCCAGCAAGGCTTGGGACACGCTTTCTTCCGTGGTAAGTTTCTCACGGACGACACCAAGGGCATCTATGGCTACACCAAGAGATTCAACACCTCCCCCTCCCTTATCCCTCCGATGACATGGGAACATGCCAATGCTCCCACCACCCCACCCCGTCTATCCATCCAAGGCAACTCCTTACTTTGGGAGGAAAGCGAGAAAGACGACCTTTCCCCCTATATATTATATAATGTGTATGCCAGCAGGGAATGCCCCGTGGATGTGGAGGATGCCAAGAACCTTATCGCCACAAGGCTGACATCCCGTGAATTGCATTTCTCCAAGAGCGTGGAGGGATGGTACTTTGCCGTCACCGCCATGGATAGGTATGGCAACGAAAGTGCGCCAAGACAAAGCCACGAACTTCCCTCTGCCAAAACAGAAAAACCCCAACTGCTCGCTTGCGACGGCTACAAGGTGTCGTTGCCCGACAAGGGGAGTGTCCTCGATGCCGACATGGTTGCCATCGAGACCCTGCAAGGCAAGCTCATCACCATGCGCCCCTATCGTGGTAAGGTTGCCGACGTGAGCCAAGTGAGGGAGGGATTCTATGTGTTGCGGTCGGTCAACAAGAAAGGAAAGACCCACCGTTTGGGCTTTTTCCAAATCAAGAGGAACCAATAGAAGTGCAAAAAACGATGGATGACCCCATCAAATTATTAGGAAAAACCACGACAAAACAACACTCGCGTAAAATGTAAAAATAGCTTTCTCGAAGGGAAGTTATGGGTTGTCTGGGGCAAAAAATCGGGTTATTTCAAGCAAAGATATGATTTTAACACTTTTTGGGCGGCATCTATCGAGTATAGATGCCGTTTTCGTATGTTGTGAATGCCGCCTTTGTAACTGACGAATGCCGCCCAAATGATGTTAATATGACGTATTTATGCAAGATTTATGCGCTTTTGGGAGGGGTTAAATTGATGAGATGAATGGGATGTAGCTGATAATCAGCTACTTGCGAAAAACGCTAAAAACGGGCATATTTTCGCCCAAATACATTGTCGTTGGGAAAATTGCCCTTCATTTGCGCCAATTTTGTGATAAAAAATTGACAATATTCTCCATGAAGGAAAACTCTATTCCCGTACCAGAAAACGAGAAAGAAACGATGATTCAATCCCGCTTTATGGTGGAACCAATTACAAAGTTAGGTGCAACGTTTGTGGCTATGAGTACTATCGCATTACAAGCCATAGACATGTCACTTGTCCACAATGTCATGGAAGGGGATATAAAGAATACTGAATATCGTAAGGGTGTGATAACAATTTCATGACCCACAAACAGCGAATTGCAAGGGCGGGAAACCGCGCCGACATCCTCGGCTCCGATTTCCCATCCTGCGTTTGTTACATCATTTTAATTTATCCATCAGTTCGGAATACTTCAAGATGGGGATGCCGGCATGTTCCTTGAGGTCAATGAGGTCATTGTCACCGCTGACGATATAATCAACAGGAACGCTTTCGGCCATCGACAGAAGATAGAGGTCTTTCGGGTCGCGGATGTTGGACTTCGCCTTGATGGTGATGTCGGTGAAGTAGCAGACATCATAGACCATTTCGAAGAAGTAATAACGCGTCTCGGCAGAAATTAGTTTGTTGAACTTCTCGCGGGCTATGACACGGCGGATTTCGTCAAGTTCCTGCTCGCAGACATACACCTCCACGTCGTGGCGACACAACACATCGGCCAGCGTCGAGAGCCGCTTGCCTATCATGAACGAAATCCAGAGGTTGGTGTCGAAAAGAATCTTCATAAACCTTGGCGTACTGCGTTTACCTCAGCCTGAATCTCCTCATCGGTCATCTGCGGAGTCTTCGGGCAGGAATTGATGAAACGCTCTACTGACGTGCGGCGTTTGCGCATCGTCCAGCCCATGCGTTGAGCCAGCGTCTCGATAAATACCTTGTCCTGAATGGGGATTGACAATATTAAATCTTCCATAACTCTTCCTCGCTTTATGATTTACGTAGGCAAAGTTACTGTTTTTCCGCGAACTTTCGTCACCGCTAATCGAAAATAATCCGATATTTAACGTTATGAAAGGGATTGTACGGTTTCAGAGGAGTGAAAACGCAGGGCGGGAAGCCGCGCCGACATCCTCGGCTCTGGCTTCCCGCCCGTGTGTTTGCTACATTATTGAATATAACATTCCCACGAAGTCCGGGTCATTCCGCTTGATGACGAGCGGATAGCGTTCGGGATGCTGGAGGCTCTCGATTTCGAGGTCCACGTCGAGGTCGGGCCACTCGATGGCTTCGGGGCCGCTCATCTGCACGTTCAGCACGCTACGGATGGGCGCGTCCTGCATCCACGGGAT
>JAFYZV010000111.1 GCA_017548525.1 Prevotella sp. | reverse complement strand
TCGCTGGGAAGGATGGCCTTAGCCAGCATCATGTATGGATTCTCGTTCATTGCTGTACTCTTTGGTGCAAAGGTACTAACAAATGACGAGAAATAAGCAATCAAGCTAATTCTTCAACACAGGGTTTTGCTGGTGACCCGAAAAACCACGACAAAAACACCCTCGGGAAAAATCGCAAAATAGTAGTTAAAAGAATTAACAGATACCCAAAAATGTCAGAGAAATACACCTCGTTCATGCCAAATACCCCTATTTAACATTATTTGGGCGGCATCTATCGGGCTATATGCCACATCCGTCAACGATAAAGGCATGTCAAAAGGCGTTAAAATGCCGCATATAATGGGCGAAAAAGCCACGTTTACGACCTCTAAAAGATGCCTTTAAAACATAAATAGTTGACTATCAACCACTTACAAAACATGCCAAAAAGGGGCTTATTTTCGCCCAAATGATTGTCGGTGGCGAAAACCGCCCGCCATTTGCGCCCATTTTGTGATAATAATTTGACAAATGCGACCTTGCATAAACCATCATGGCAATCACCAACCTGTCACGACAAAAGCAAGAAACATTTGGAATTTCAACAAAAAACTCATATTTTTGCAAACAAAAACGTCAACTCGCCTATGGATGTGAGGAAGGGCAAGAGATGTCCTGCAAGGTACACAACGGGGTGAAAGAAAATAAATGACAAGACCAACAACGACAAATATCAAGAAAAACTGGAAGGGATGGCTGTCCGCATTGCTATGTCTAACAGTGTTTTGGGGATGCCTATTCCCCTATCGCGCCGTGCTGAACTACCATGAGCAAAGGCATCTGTTCAGATGGACGGGCTACTATTTCAGGGAGCAATGGGCAGCAGATGGCGGTTGGTGGGAATATGTGGTTTCCTTTATAACACAATTCTTCTATGTAGATTGGCTTGGCGCAGCCGTCGTGGCGTTGCTCGCTTGGGCTTTACAACGGCTCACATGGCGGTGCATGAGGCTCATCCGACTTCGTTGGTCATGGCTTTATCCCTTGTCGTTACTACCCTCGTTGCTGCTATTCTATTACGTTTTCATCCCCAAAGAATATCGAACAGACAACCAAATGCGTGAAGCCGTGGATTACGACTATCTCGTCAGGAAGGGGAAATGGGACGATATTCTACGAAAATCATACAATCACCCACCCGAAACCCCCAATGGGGTATGGTCTACCAACTATGCCCTTGCCAAGAAAGGCACCTTGTTGGACATGATGTTCCATTATAAACAAATAGGTCCAGACGGCTTATTGATGGATGCGGTACGCATGGAACCGCTCGCACTTTACTCGTTGAGCGACATCACATGGGAAATCGGGTTGGTGAATAGTGCCGAGAGATTTGCCTTTGATGCCAAGCAACGACTGCCTGATTGCCACAAGAGCGGACGATTATACAAGCGATTGGCAGAGGCAAACCTCGTAAACGGCAACTACCCAGTGGCACGTAAATACATGAATATCTTGCAATCGACCTTGTTTTACGGCTCGTGGGCAAGGAAATACAAGTCCTATTTGAACGATGAACACCTGATTGACACCGACGAACAATACGGGATGTTGCGCTCATTCCGCCAAAAGAAAAACGACGAACTGGCATACGCCAAGGAGCAAATGCTGGAGGAACTCACTACGGAAAACCCCAATAACCACCTTGCCGCCGACTATCTGATGGCATACAAGCTATTGAGGCTCAACATGGAGGATGTCACCCGACTCACCTTGACGGCAACAAATCGCCAACGGAAACGTGTACCGAGAGCCATACAAGAGTGCATTGCGGGCTATTGGATTCTTTTCCACCCCAACGATTCATTACCCATCCCCATCGACAAGTCGGTTTATGAGACAACGATTCAATTCCTGCAAATCGTCAACTCCACAGGCAACAGGCAACATCCTTCCCTCGATGCACCTCCTTACAATGAGACTTATTGGCATTATCATGGTTGGGCAACCACACAATTAAGACAAGGACAATGAGACAACTGCTGACCATCATATCCATTATCACCATCGCAATATCGGGTTGCACATCCCTACCCGACCATCCCACGAAGAGTCAGGAACTGCCGAAGATCGTTCCCGATTATATCGGAGTGACCATCCCCGACGGGATAGCTCCTCTCAACTTCTATATAGATACCGACGAGGACAACATCGAGCGAATGGATGTCATCGTGACGGGGGCAAAGGGCGGCACCTTGCATTCCAACGGCGACTATGCGGACTTCGACATCGACGAGTGGCATTCGTTATTGAGGCAAAACAAGGGCGATAGCCTTCGAGTCACGGTAAGCGTGAAACGGAATGGGGAGTGGACGGAATACAAACCGTTTGCCATCCACATCAGCAACGACCCAATTGGGGCGTGGGGCATCACTTACCGCCTCATTCCACCAGGGTATGAGACCTACGGGACAATGGGACTTTACCAACGATGCCTCTCCACTTTTGAGGAAACAGCTATCATCGAAAACAAACAGGTGGAGTCGAATTGCGTGAATTGCCATACGCCCAACCAAACAAACCCCAACCAGTCAACATTCCATGTAAGGGGCGAGCATGGGGCAACGGTAGTGTGCCACGATGGAAAGATAGACATCTTGACTCCCCGAAACGACGAATTAGGGGGTAGCATGGTCTATCCCTATTGGCATCCTTCTGGCAGATTCATTGCTTATTCCACCAACCAAACCCACCAAAACTTCCACCAGTTGTCCAATAGGCGCGTGGAAGTGTACGACGACTCGTCGGACATCATCATCTATGACCCATCGACCCATGACATCCTCCTTGACAGCATCGTGGCAACAAGAGACCATTTAGAGAACTACCCAGCCTTCTCTCCCGATGGCAAGACACTCTATTTCTGTGCCGCCAATCGGACGGATAGCATCTGGAAGAATTACATGGACGTGAAATACAACATCTGCCGTATCGACTTCCATCCCGAGACAGGTCTTTTGGGAAGTCGGGTAGATACAATCGTGAACGCCCGCAACATGGGGAAAAGTGCCAATATGCCACGTATCTCTTACGATGGGAAATATCTTTTGTATACCTTGAGCGACTATGGGTGTTTCCCCATCTGGCATCCAGAGGCAGACTTATGGATGATGGACATCGAGAATGGCAACACTTGGCCACTCTCCCATGCTAATAGCGAGGATGCCGAGAGTTTCCATAACTGGAGTCTAAACTCACGATGGGTGGTCTTTACCAGCCGTCGGGACAACGGTCTCTACACGCAACTTTACCTCGTACACATTGACGAACAAGGCAAAGCCGACAAGCCTTTCCGCCTTCCCCAGCGCAACCCAAGGGAACATGATGCTGAAACCATCTACTCATTCAACACCCCCGACTTCGCCACACGCCCCATTGACTTGTCTAACCAAGGCATCTACCAACGACTAATGGGCAACGAGCGGGTCGCCAGTAGATTAAAAATGCAAGATTAAAGACTAAAAAGAGATGGTGAAACGATTTTTTCTCTTTTATCCAATACCTTTTTACTTTTTTTCATTATTTTTGCAAAAACATCAAATCAATACCTAAAACAATGTATTTATCAAGACTATTCACAACATTAGCATTGTCAATGACCCTGATGTGGGTACCAACGACAAGCCAAGCCGCCAACAAGGGCGGCGACTTCACCGTGGGCAAGGGCACGTTCCTGCTCAATGGTGAGCCGTTTATCGTGAAGGCGGCAGAAGTACACTATCCCCGCATCCCCCAACCCTATTGGGAGCATCGCATTAAGATGTGCAAGGCTTTGGGCATGAACACGCTCTGCCTCTATGTTTTTTGGAACATCCACGAACAAAAAGAGGGTGAGTTTGACTTCACGGGCAACAATGACGTGGCGGCATTCTGCCGCTTGGCACAGAAGAACGGGATGTATGTTATCGTGCGCCCTGGTCCTTACGTCTGTGCGGAATGGGAAATGGGCGGCCTACCTTGGTGGTTGTTGAAGAAGAAAGACATCAAACTACGCGAGCAAGACCCATACTTCATGGAGCGCGTGAAAATCTTTGAGCAGAAAGTGGGCGAGCAATTAGCTCCCCTCACCATCCAAAATGGCGGTCCTATCATCATGATCCAAGTGGAGAATGAATATGGGAGCTATGGCGAGGATAAACCGTATGTCTCCGCTATTCGCGATTGTCTCCGCTCCATCTATGGCAACAAGTTGGCGTTGTTCCAATGTGATTGGTCGTCCAACTTTGAGAAAAACGGTCTTGACGACCTTGTTTGGACGATGAATTTCGGTACGGGAGCAAACATCGACCAACAATTCCGCCGTCTTGGCGAGTTGCGTCCCGATGCCCCGAAGATGTGTTCCGAGTTCTGGAGTGGTTGGTTCGACAAGTGGGGAGCCCGCCATGAGACTCGCCCCGCAAAGGATATGGTGGACGGAATGGACGAGATGTTATCAAAAGGGATATCCTTCTCGCTCTATATGACGCACGGAGGAACTTCCTTCGGCCATTGGGCAGGCGCAAACTCACCAGGATTTGCACCAGACGTTACGTCTTACGACTATGATGCTCCTATCAACGAATGGGGTCTCGCCACTCCGAAGTTCTGGGAATTGCGCACAATGATGGAGAAATATAATGATGGAAAGAAAATGCCAGCCGTTCCAAAGGCTCCTATGCCGATTATCACCGTGCCGAAGTTTGAGTTGAAGGAGTTTCAACATCTATGGACTTGCTTAACCACAGAGATTGAAAGCCGAGACTTGAAGACCTTTGAGGAATTAGATATGGGTTGGGGCAGTGCCTACTACCGTGTACAACTACCAGAGATTCCCGTGAAGAGTGTACTCACGCTGGAGGTACACGACTATGCGCAGGTGTGGATTGACAGCAAGTTTGTCGGTAAGATTGACCGCGTAAAGAATGAAAAGACCATCGTTCTACCACCAGTGAAGAAAGGACAAAACCTCAGCATTCTTGTGGAAGCAATGGGACGCATTAACTTTGGTCGTGCCATCAAGGATTTCAAGGGTCTTCTTGGTGATGCCATAGTCAGTGCAGAAGTGGATGGCAACGAGGTTTCTTGGAACTTAAAGAACTGGCGCATTCAACCTATCCCTGATGACTACCTTGCTTTTGCACCACAGGTAACCACCACAGACATTAAGGACGTGATTGTTCCTGCAAAAGGAAAGAACGCCCCGGGCTATTATCGTGGCTACTTCAACCTGAAGAAAGTGGGCGACACCTTCCTGAACTTCGAGACATGGGGCAAGGGACAGGTATGGGTAAATGGTCATGCGATGGGTCGTATTTGGTCGATAGGTCCTCAACAGACATTGTATGTTCCCGGTTGTTGGTTGAAGAAAGGAAAAAACGAGGTGATAGTCCTTGATGTAGTTGGTCCCAAGGAAACCGTCGTTTGGGGACAATCAGAACCAGAGCTGAACAAGCTCCAATTGGAGAAGAGCAATAAGCACAACAACATTGGCGACAAACCCGACCTCAATTCCATGACTCCCGTGGTGGATAGAGCGTTCAAAGGTGGCAACGGATGGCAGACCATCACCTTCCCCAATACGGCAAAGGGCCGTTATCTCGCCATTGAAATCACGTCCAACCAAGATGGTGGCGATGTGTCAGCCATTGCCGAATTGTATCTGCAAGGTGCAGATGGCAAGCGTCTGAGCCGTGAACCGTGGGTTGCCAAGTATGCCGACTCGGAGAATGAGAATGGAAACCATACGCTTGATAAGGTTTATGACCTCCAAGAGTCAACCTATTGGCAAACAACGAAGGGTGCAGGATTCCCCCACCTCATCGTCATCGACCTTGGCGGAACACAGAATGTCAAGGCTCTTGAATACCTCCCACGTGCCGAGCAAGGTGCACCGGGCAGCGTCAAGGCATTCAAGGTGTTCTTGTATGATTGATGCTCATTATATAATAGGGCATGATGGGCTGATTTAGACCATTCAGCAAACATAAGCCAAGAGGTTGTCTCACGCCAGTAAGACAACCTCTTTCTTTATATTTATTATAATTGGTATCAGCTTCCCTCTTTGGATAAAAACACTCTATTTGGGAATGCGGAAGGTAATGGGAAGATTGTATTTCACCCGGACTGGCGACTTCGTACCCGTCGCCTCATCCTTGAGGTAGCCTGGCTCCAACTTTTGCATTATACGCAACACGCGGTAACCTTCTTTGGCAAATAATTTAGGAATACGCTCCTTGATTACTTGTTGCTCATTGAGCGTAAGTTTATCTAACTTCCCCTGGTTGATGCTTGTCAATTTGCAATCAGAAGCAATGATGTCGCTGAGAGAACCGTCTTTTTCGACCACAAAACTCATGATCACGCGACCTTCTGCTTTCCACTTCTCTGCCTCGCTTGGGTATTTGACGGTTTTTCTCAAGAAAGCCATCAACGCATCCAATCCACCTGGATATTTAGGCATCTCAATGTTCTTCATTTCTTCAAGATTCACGCCTTTACCATAAATATGGTCATCAGCTTCCTGTGCCTGCATACCCAACGACAATGTCGCAAGTAGCAATAGTAACAATAGTTTCTTCATTTTTCGTTATTTTGTGAAAATCGTTGCAAATTTAGATAAAAATCTGGGATTTATAAGCCAGCCGAGATAAAAATGTGACAAATTGCCCCGAGTTGGGCCTTTTGCTTAAGAAATCAAGGCGCACATACGCCCAATCCTAATCTTTCCGTGCTCCAAGTCACAAT
>JAFYZV010000110.1 GCA_017548525.1 Prevotella sp. | reverse complement strand
TCGTGTTTACGAGTAATAACCTTCTAAACTGTTTTTATGTCATCTGAGTCGCATAATCACTTATTATTCTAATGGATGAAAGACCTGACACACGACCAGCGGTGAATTGACCGAGTTGTTCCCCTTCACGATGTACACATATCACCAACAAGGGATGATGCAGCACGAAATTCAATATTTCTACCTCATCATCTGTTTTCAATTTGCTATTTTGACTCTCCACCACCCGATAACGACGGTTGCCAAGATACAAGAACCTAAGCATCCGGTCTGGCAGATAGGTTACCTCCACGCAAACGCCAACTTGCAAATCGGCAGAACGAATCTCATCGTCAGAAATGTCAAAGTCTGAATTGCCCTTTTCTTCAATTTTTGATAACTCATCCCAATGGGCATACCCCAGATAGCGAGCTATAATGTCGAGTGTACTGGTATGAGGCATCCGTTCATCTGATGTAAACCCAACCAACCGTTTCAAGGTGGTGGTCCCTATATGAATTCCTGTCTTGCTTTCAATATCAAGTGACAAAAACTCGCAATCGGAAGGTAAGTGTAGGTTATTTCCAGACTTACGTTTCAATAGTTCAATTATATGGAATGGTAATCTCATCTATTATTACTCCCACTCTATTTGTACCCATCAATGGAAATGATGTCTTTAAACGGAAATCCCCGCAAACTCTTTATTTGCAGGGATTCTTGTGAAGGGTGCCCAGTCGGACTCGAACCGACGACATTCAGAACCACAATCTGACGCTCTAACCAACTGAACTATGGGCACCGTGTACGGATTTCCGTTGAAATGCGGGTGCAAAGATAAGGGAATTATTTGTAATCGCCAAAAAATTCCCTATCTTTTTTGCCTTTACTGTGCCGGTGCAGCCTCCTTGGCGGGTGCTGCGGGCTTTTCTGCTGCTGCGGGAGCATCGCTTTTGGCGGGAGCCGCAGCCTTGTCTGTTGCGGGTGCTGCTTGCTGTCCTACACCAAACCCTGGTGTGTTGGTGGGGTTGGTTGTCTGTGTTTGCGTGGCGATGTTCTCCAATACGCTTTGCTCCGTGGATGCTTTAGGTGCCACGTATGCGCAGATAATGCTGAAGAGCACCATGGCTATTGCCAGTCCCCATGTGGTTTTCTCCACGAGGTCTGTAGTTTTGCGCACGCCCATGATTTGGTTTGAGGAAGAGAAATTGGAGGCAAGCCCTCCGCCTTTTGACTCCTGAATGAGCACGATGCCAATCATCATCAATGCTGCCAGTACGATTAGTACTACAAATAATGTGTAAATCATCTTTTTATTGTTTTAATTTTCGCTATTTAACACTAATTTCTCCAAGAAACGGATTTGGTCTGCAAAGTAAATATTTTTTTTTGGAAAATTCAAATTTAAACGCTTAATTATTTCAAGAGCCTTGGAATATCTGCCTTGTTTGATGTATATTTTCGCCAAAGTCTCCGTGAAATAGCCCCCTTCGCCATAAAAATCGCCGTTTTCGTTTTCCGTCTCGATTTCTGGCAGATACTCTGGATTTTCCTTGAGTTGGATCTTTCCGCCGTCGTTATTGATGAAGTCGTCGATGAGTTCTTGCCCTTTCAGATGCACATCTCTGCCGCCTTTTTCATCCTCCATCTCGTCCTCTATGTCGAGGAGATACGACACATAGTCTACCGCCGCATCGGCTGCCGTGGGTCTTCTTTTCCGTACGGGGCTTGCCTCTGCTTGCTCGGGGATGGAGTTGAGGAAGTTGTCGATGAGGCTGATGGTGCGGTCTGCCGTTCCCTTTTCGCTAACATTCCTCTTGGGAGCATGGCTGGTCTTGGGAATCTTGTAATGAGCCGCTTCCACCAAGTCGAACAGTACTTTTCGGTCAGGGACATAGATGGCTGCCTTGCGAAGCTCCTCATCGAATGTCGGGTCGTGCAAGAGATAGAGGTTTTGCAGCATCAGCAACCGCGCCGTTGGGTAATATGGATGTTGCGCCAAGAGGCATCGGAGGTCGTAGAGGGTCTCCTTGTCCATCGTCTCGGGGTGCTGCATGAGTTGTATCAGGTCCATGTGTCTTTGTAATATAGGGTCGTTGTCACCAGTTTGCCACGGTGGCGTTGAATATTTGTTCGGTCAGTTCCTTGATCATCTCCGTCACCAAGCCTTCCTGCACGGACGAGAGGCTTTGCGTGTTCTCGTATGACGATGTTGCCGTGAAGGAGCGTTCAAAGTCCTCGGCGTGGTTTTTATTGTTCGTAAACCTGACGTTCACCGTCATCGACAGTTCTGTTTGTGACGAGTAGCCATCGCTGGAGATTCCCTTGTTGCGTTGTGAGTATTGCGTAATCTCGCCCTCCAATTTCATGTCGCCGTTGCGTTTCACTTGGCTCAACTTGGTATGGTTGGCGTAGATGTCCTTCAATGCGGTATTGAACATGCCTCCCATCGGTCCCCAGACGTATGTGGAGCGGATGGGGAAGTCGGCTATCTGTATGGTCTTGGTCTTGGTGTAGTCGATGCTTGCCCCGTTGAATGTGAAGCTCACCTTACATGCCATGAGGGTGAAAACGGCAAGGAGGAGGATGAGGTGTTTGGTCTTCATGATTTGTCTGTCCATACGATTCATCCGTCAGTTGTTGTCTTTGTCTCCTGGTATTTGCTTATCCAGCCCAAACTCCTTGAGCCACCGATAAAGGGTACGGTCGGAGATACCCAGCTCCTTGGCGGTCTTCTTGCGGTTTCCCCCCGTGCGTTCCAGTGCCTTGATGGTCTTCTCGCGGTTGCTCTCGCGGAGGTTTAGGTTCTCTGGCTCGATGGAATCGTTGATTTCCTCTGCCACGGCATCCTCGATTTTATGGGTGTCGTGGGGATTCTTGACGGTGTCTAACGTGTCTAAAGATGTGATGGGCAACCCATATCCGATGCTATGGGTGTCGCGTACCTCCTCCAATTGCTTCCGTAGGCCGTTCATGTCGCGCCGCAAGTCGCTCACATTTCCGCGCAGTTCGTATAGGATTTTGTAAAGGAGTTCGCGCTCGCTCTCATACGAGTGTGCCCCTGGTTGTGAGATGGGAGCCAGTTGGGTACTCTCTGGGTCTTGCGGGATGAATTGCCGAAGCATCTCCGAGTTGATTTCCCGCTCTTGGCTGAGCACCGACATCTGCTCGGTGATGTTCTTCAACTGGCGCACATTGCCTGGCCATTTGTATCTCAACATCAGTTCCTTGGCATCCTCTGTGAGCGTGATTTTCGGCAATCGGTATTTCTCTGCCATCTGCATGGCGAAGAGGCGGAATAGCAATAGGATGTCGTTGCCACGTTCCCGCAGGGGCGGCATCTGGATGGGGATGGTGTTGAGGCGGTAGTATAGGTCTTCGCGAAACCGTCCTTCTCTGATTGCCTTGCGGATGTTGATGTTGGTGGCTGCCACGATGCGCACGTCTGTCTTCATGATTTTCGTGCCGCCGACGCGGATATACTCACCCGTTTCCAATACGCGGAGCAGGCGGGCTTGCGTAGCAAGGGGCAGTTCTCCCACTTCGTCAAGGAAGATGGTACCCTTGTTGGCGATGCCAAAATATCCCTCGCTCTCGCCGATGGCACCCGTGAACGAGCCTTTCTCATGCCCGAATAGTTCGCTATCGATAGTTCCCTCGGGGATGGAGCCGCAGTTGATGGCAAAATACTTCTCCCTCCGCCGTGGCGAGGTGTCGTGGATGACGCGGGGGATGATTTCCTTTCCCACGCCGCTCTCGCCGATAATCAGGACGCTGAGGTCGGTGGGAGCCACCTGTAATGCCACGTCAAGGGCGTGATTCAGTCCATCGCAGTTGCCCACGATGTTGTATCTGTTCTTGATGAGTTGTAATTGTGTCGTATTCATTTGGAGTGACAAAATTACATAATTATTTTTGAAACGACTGCAATAATGGCACGTTTTTAAGAAAAATTGGGAAGAATAACGCTCCCGTACATCCATCCAATACACATAAATAACGTTGAATTTTTCCGACAAAATGATGTCTGGAAAATTGAACGAAATAGAGTTGTCGGGGATGGAATGATGGGTTAATAGACGTTAATCATCCAGTGATTTTTGTCGGATATATGTTTTTAACGATTTTTGTGCGGCATTTATCGGCACGGATGCGGCATTTGTAGCGTGTAAATATAGCATTTGTGAGGTGTAAATGCCATACAAAAAATGTTAAATTGCCGTGTTTTTCGCCGTCGGAAAATGCCTTGGTTTCGTAAGATGTTGGAAACGAGTGGTTTACGAAATGCGTCAAAATTGCGTTATTTTCGCTCAAAAGTATTGTTGGTTGAAATGATGGCAGCCATTTGCGCCCATTTTGTGAAAAATAATTGACAAAGTTTGCCAAATCAAAAATAATTGTTTGATGATGAAAAAACAACATGAAAAGCTTGATAATATAGAAATAAAACCCTATCTTTGTCAAAAATATAATTTGGGATAATATGAGACGAGTATTTCTTGTTCTGTTGATAGCCTTCATTTGTGGCGTTGTTTGGGCACAGAATGTTGTTGATGGTGGGGCAACCAATGGCATGAAGGCGGTGATTAGTGGTACGGTATATCAAGAAAAGAGCAATATTCCTGTGAGGCAGGCGAGTGTTGTGGCGGAAGGCACCCATGTTTCCGTGGTCACCAACGAGGATGGTTTTTTCACCTTGAAAGCTGATGTTCCCCCGAAGTATATCACGGTGTCGCACTTGGGTTACCAATCCAAGCGTATCCGCATTACGCCTGGGCAGACGGAACCATTGCGTGTACTCCTGAAGCCCACGGCAGTAGAATTGAAGGAGGTGGTGGTATGGACGGGCGATCCGAGGGAGTTGGTGAACATCGCCATCAGGAAGATTCCCGACAACTATAGCAACAAGCCCGAATTGTTTAATGCCTTCTATCGCGAGACCGCCATGAAACGGCAGCACTATGTCTATGTGGCAGAAGGGGTAGTGGATATGTACAAGACTTCGTATAAGCATGGGAATCTAAAGGATAAGGTCGCCATACGCAAGGGACGGCGGCTTCTGAGTCCAAGGCGGGGCGACACGCTTTCTGTCAAGGTGATGGGAGGGCCCGTACAACCCGTGCAGCTCGACATTGCAAAGAACCTTGATTTCTTATTTAATGAGGAGGATTTGAGATGTTATGATTTTTCCATGTTGGAACCAACAACCATCAATGACCGTCAGCAATACGTGGTGGCTATAGAGCCGAAGTGGTCATTGGATTGGGCATTGTTTTATGGTAAGCTGTATATTGATCGCGAGACACTGGCTTTTACCCGTGCGGAGTTGTCACTCGATATGAGTGACATAGACAAGGCGACCCGCATGATGCTGGTGAAAAAGCCACTCGGTGTCAAGTTTAGACCCAAGGAGTTGGTCACATTGATAGACTATCGCTATGAGGATGGGGTAACACGCCTAAGCTATGTGCGTAATACTTTCCGATTCAATTGCGACTGGAAGCGGCGGCTCTTTGCCACGGCATTCACCGCCGTTTGTGAGATGGTGGTGACAGACAAGGCGAAAACCGAAGTCCATCCCATTGCAGGACGAGACTCCTTTGACTCGCGTGATGCCTTTTACGACAAGGTGGACTATTTCCGCGACCCCCATTTTTGGGAAAATTACAACATCATCGAGCCGTCGGAATCACTTGACAAGGCGATAGATAAATTGGTGAAGAGGTATAAGTGAAATTATTGTTCATTGAAAAACTCTTCTGCTGTCATTATTTTGACATCAAATTCAGAAAATCCCTTTCTGTCTCGTGTCAAGATGACATCGGTGTGAGAGGCTTTTGATGAAAAGAATTGCACGGTATCTTCAAAATCTCGCCCTTCTCTATTGAGAGCTTTTTCTATAGTAAGCGCATCTACAGGTGACACATTGCATAGTTTATATAATATG
>JAFYZV010000109.1 GCA_017548525.1 Prevotella sp. | reverse complement strand
ACTCATCTATGATATTACCATCAAGAAAGTATTTTATAACGTTATAGAATTCCTCAAATGACATATCAGCCGTAGCATCCATATAATCTTTACAGTAATCTCGCAAATTACGATTACGCCATCCCTTTCGTTCATTAGGGAAATATGGATCAAACTCGTCTCGATAATT
Organism: Prevotella sp.; assembly: GCA_017548525.1. Taxonomy (GTDB): domain Bacteria; phylum Bacteroidota; class Bacteroidia; order Bacteroidales; family Bacteroidaceae; genus Prevotella. Next base: position 8,655 of record JAFYZV010000109.1, on the reverse strand, counting down.
TTGTATGGACTTTGGTACGAACCCTATTGAAAAGCCTAACACATTATATGCTTGACGGAATCCTGTAAATCCAAAACTCTCCAAAGCAAGCTTGTCAAATCGTGATAAGAATAGTCCCATCAATACAGCTTTATCTCGCTTATCAATTTTATCAATGTTATGCAACATAACTATATTATTTTATAATTACACTGGCATTATTATACTATCACAAAAAGAATGATTTACATATAATCAAACATATAATATGTAACATTATAGAGTTGTATCAAATACAATCTAATCATTTTGTTTATCCGCAAAATTACAAAAAAAAATGAAACAAACAACATATATGCCTACAATTTGAGACTGTTTTTACAAACCAAAGCCAATCTTTTAAAACCATCTTATTGATTATAAACACATGAAAAAAACGGACAAAATCATGTCTGGATTTTCTTGTGAAATAGAGAAATGAGAGGAGGCTATGTGAACGGTTATGGACGGTTATATGCGATTAACATTTTTATAGTGGCAATTGTTGGTGATAACTATAGCTGTTATCAGGCATAACTGCGGCAGTAATCGAGGGCGGAAGGAGTCTGTTTTACCCATAAAAATGGCACTTTTGGGGCATCAACGGGAGGGTGAAAAACGAAAACCGCTGACTATCAACGTGTTACAAATCGCGAAAAAAGCCCGTCATTTCGACCAACTTTTTTGTTGAACGAAATGATGGGCTTAATTTTGCGCCAAAACGGGAATAAATCTTGACAAATCCTATGGCATCACATCCTCCCATTTGGGCGGCGTGACATGTAGTAAGTTTTTCACGAAGAAGTCGTATCGCTTATGCTCACCATAGCGTTCACCCATCGTATGGTGTACACCTGGCAGCACCACCAACTCGAAATCCTTGTTCGCACGGATGAGTGCATCCGCCACCTGCATAGTGCTGGAGGGATCCACGTTGTCATCCAACTCGCCCACCACGAGCATCAACGGACGTTGAAGCTTATGGGCGTGGTAGACATTGCTACACTCCACGTAGGAAGAATCGACGGGATAGCCCATCCATTGCTCGTTCCACCAAATCTTGTCCATGCGGTTGTCGTGGCATCCACACGACGAATAAGCCGCCTTGTAGAAGTCGCCATGCAAGAGGACTGCCGTCGTGGACTCCTGTCCTCCTGCCGATGCGCCGAAGATACCCACGTTGTCGGCATCCATATACGGGTATTTCTCTGCTGCAGCACGAATCCATGCCTTGCGGTCAGGGAAGCCAGCATCCTTGAGATTCTTATAACACACCTCCTCAAACTGCTTGCCCCGCCACGACGTACCCATGCCATCGAGTTGCACGACGATGAATCCCAACTCTGCCAACGGTGTCATGTTCCAATTGAAAGGACTAAACGACTTGGGCGTATAGGCATCGCCAGGTCCCGCATAGATGTATTCGATGACGGGATATTGCTTGCCCGGGTCGAAGTTAGTGGGACGCTGGATGATGCCCCATATATCCGTCGTGCCATCCCGACCTTTCGCCGTGAACACCTCAGGAGCCACCCACCCTTCGCTCTCAATCTTGGAGAGGTCGGCGCATTCAAGCTGTTCTACCAACGCACAGTCGGTTACGCGGCGCACCACCGTGACAGGTGCTTTGTCTACCAACGAATACGTATCGACAAGATACTGTCGGTCACGGGAGAAATATGCGCGGTGGTTGCCCTCCTCGGGTGTCAGGCATCGCATGTCGGAGCCATCCATCTTGATGCTGTAATAATGGATGAGATAGGGGTCTTCCTGTGGATTCACGCCCGACGCGGTGAAATAGACGCGCATATCATCCTCATCTACACGCAGTACCTCACGCACACACCAATTGCCCTTGGTGACTTGGGCAATGGGCGAGAGCGTTGACAGGGCAGACGAGCCATTGGGTGACACATCATAAAGATAAAGATGGCTCCAGTTGTCTCGCTCGCTCATCCAAAGAAGGAAATCCGTCGAAGGGGTTTTCTTTTTCTTCTTATTGCCAATCTTGTTCAGTTGCGTGCCATTTTTCTCATTGGCAGAGAACCAATGGCGATACAAACGGTTGTAGTTGACAAACTTATCGGAACGCTCTTCTATCAAGGTTCGCATCCGTCCCGTCTGTGCATCCATGGCAAGGAGGCGGTACACCTTATGTCCCCGTTGGTTGTATTCCATCGTCACCTCGCGGCTGTCGTCCGACCAGCGAAACCACTCGATACTATATTGTTGTGGACAAAGGGCAGTATCAGCGACAAGTTGGCGGACACCAATGCCCGCAAGACCTTTTGCCGTATCGCCCTCCAAGACAAACACAGATGGTATGCGCTGCGGCAGCTCATCGCCTGGCTTGGCATATTCCTGTTTGTGGAGGATAGGTTGCAACTGATCCTTCGGCGACGATTCCACATAATAAGCATACCGCTTCTCCACGGCACGACGCTTGCATACAAAGAACTTGCGACTGTCGGGCGACCATAGGATGCGGTTGGAGTAATAGTTGCCGATGGTGCCGTCTTGCGTCAGCACCCGTTTCTCCGTGAACGGCTTACCCGCTTGATGGATGACAAGGTTGTAGCCTTCCACCCATACATCCCACTTGGCATCAGGCGAAGTCACCACACGCGGCTCATCCTCCTCGTCCACTTCCATCCAATGACGCTCCTTCTGTCGGAATGGAGTGTTCCGAAGCGATTGTCTTCCCCTACCCCATGCGGGTCGGCTGTCGCCTCTTTGCTGCTGGGGATAAGCCTGGCGCAATGCCTCGTCACGCTCCTTCTCGCTCTCATACATCTTTTTCTCACCCTTGTCGGTATCATAGGCGACAAATCGGCGCCCATCGGATGTATAGATGGAATAGCGCAAGACATGTGTGGAATCATACCACTGTACGTCTTGCGCCCAATGATAGACATTGGAAGAATTGAACTTCCCATTGAGCGAATAAGCTCGATTGTAATCGTCCAACGAGCCTTGTGCCCAACTTGGCATAGCGAACAGGCACAGGAACAACATGAAATAATGTCTCATATCTACAATCCTATTGATAATTTAATAACTATGAACTATGAATTATGAACTTCGAACTGACTTGGCATACTCCCCAGGTTTGATGCCAAATTGCTGGAAGAAACACTTGGAGAAATACGATGGGCTGCTGAAACCCACCATGTAGCCTACCTCATTGATGCGGTAACGACCCTCCTGCAAGAGCTGGGCGGCACGGCGGAGGCGCACAATCTGTATCATCTCATTGGGTGTGGCATCGGTCAAAGCCTTGAGTTTGGCAAAGAGACCGCTACGGCTGATACCCATCTCCGTAGCGATGAATGCCACCGAGAGGTCATTATTGTTGATGTTATCCTCGATGACCTTGTTGAGTTTCACCAAGAACTCATTATCCAATGGTGTCTTTGCCATTTCGGTAATGGTCTCCGTGGCATTCCGCGAGAACTTGTCGAGTAGCAACCGTCGCATCTCCATGAGGTTGCGGATGGTCGCTTCCAAATATTTCATGGAGAACGGCTTTTCTATATAGGCATCCGCTCCCACGTCCATGCCCATCGTTTTGGAGTCGTTGTCGGTCTTCGCCGTCAACAAGATCAAGGGTAGATGGCTCGTTGACGGGTTGGCACGTACCTTTCGACAAAATTCGGCACCGTCCATCTCGGGCATCATCCAATCGCTCACGATGAGCGTGACGGGATGTTTCCTCAATTGTTTTAATCCTTGGACACCATTCTCTGCGGTGATGACGGTATAACTATCCCTGAAGTGGTCGGAGAGGAAGTGCAACATATCCTCATCATCTTCCACGATAAGTACTGTTGGTTGGTTATTTTGGAGTTCGTGAGTTTCAAGAAGTTCTGGATTACAGACATTTCCATCTATATTTTGGAGACTATTATCTGAACTCCTTGAACTCATAGACTCCTTGAACTCTTTTATGTCCTTGCCATCATCCACCACTTGGTCGGCTCCCAGCGTGACGGGTAAGGTGACGACAAACCGCGCTCCCTTCCCCTCTTCCGATATTACTTGCACGTCGCCTTGATGCTGGGACACGAGATTTTGCACGATGCTCAAGCCGATACCCGTGCCAGGCTTGTTGTCTTTAGACTGGTAGAAAGGCTGAAATATCTTCTTTTGCTCGGCGGCACTGATACCTACGCCATTGTCTTCCACTGTGATATGGAAATGCTGGCGGTCATCATCCACCGTACAACTCAATGTCACACAATCCTTGGTATACTTGGTGGCATTGGTCATGAGGTTGCTTACCACTTTTGTAATCGCCTCTTCATCGACGATTGCGGTGAAGTCGGCGGGTGGGTCGTTGACAATGAGCGTTGCTTGGCGTTGCAGCAATGTAGGCGCAAAGCGGTCGGAAACGGCACGGAGCAACTGCCTAATGTTGCATAAACTGAGACGCAATTGCATCCCTTGTTGCTCTACCTTATTGAAATCCAACAACTGATTGACCAGTTCCAGCAAGCGGTGGGCGTTGCGGTCGATAATGTTGAGGTCATTACGGAATGAAGAATGTTTCCACTCTTCATTGATTTTCTCCAACGGACCGATGATGAGCGATACGGGTGTACGTATCTCATGGGCTATCATCGTGAAGAATTGCAGACGGGCATCGCGCACTTCCGCCTCTTTCTTTTCATTCAAGTGAGCCAACTCTTCTTGATGCCGTCGTTCTGCCTTGCGCAGACGGAACTGGGTGAACAGCCATATCGCGGCAAGAAGTAAGAGCAGATAGATGACCTTGGCGGGCAAGGTGAGCCAGAATGGCGGATGAACCACAATCTTCAAGGTGGCATCATGGCTGCTCCAGATGCCGTCGTTATTGGTTGCCTTCACACGGAAGATGTACGTGCCAGAGGGTATATTGGTATAGGTCGCTTCGTTTCGGGTACCCACGTAGTTCCAGTCTTTGTCAAAGCCCTCAAGCATATAGGCATATTGGTTTTTCTCTGGAGAGCAATAACTGAGGGCAGCAAATGACAGGGTAAACATCTCGTCACGATAAGTAAGGTCAACTTGGGGAACGTATGGCAACGCCTTTGACAATTGGCTCGCCCCCACCTCTATCGTTTTGTTATAAAGTTTGAGGGTGGTGATGAACACTGGGGGTTCGATTCGGTTTACCTTAATCTGGTACGGATAAAAAGCATTGAAGCCACGGGCGGTACCAAAAAACAGCCTACCATCAGTAGCCTTGAGAACGGAATTGGGCTGGAACTGCTCGCTGACCAGTCCATCCTGACGGGTAAACACCTGTATCGACTCGCCCTCCACATAACGTATCAAGCCCTTGGCGGTGGAAATCCACAACACACCGCCATCCTCAATGATGCCGCTACAGTCATTGCTGGGGATTTCCAAAGGCACTGCCTCAAAACGGTCGTTGCCCTTGTCGTAGGCATAGAGGCCGTTGACTGTCGTCGCCCATAGCTTGCCATTGGTATCAAAGCAGAGGCAAGAAACCTCGTCGTTGGGCAAGACATACTTTTTCTCATGGGATGAATAATGTTTTAAAGTGCGATTTTGGGGATGATAGCAGAATATGCCGTTGCCCTGTGTGGCAACCCAGATGTTGCCACCCTCGTCCTCATCAATGTCAATGACCAACGCCCCCATGTCCTTCACACGCTTGAAAGTGGCGGTCTGGCGGTCGTACAGACAAAGGCCGTCCATTGTTCCCACCCACAAATTATTATGACTATCCATGAAAAGAGAATAGGCGTTAGGATTAGCCAAGCCCTCATTGAACGAGAAATGACGCATCCTGCCTGTGGCAACCTCCAACTGAATGATGCCATCGCTATAGGTCCCTATCCACACGTTGCCACCATCCATACAGAGGGAATGGATGTTGTACCGAGAGAGGGCGGCACTGCCTGGGAAATCCGCAAACCGTCCTTCGCGCTGGTTGAAGCAGTTTAAGCCACCATCATCGGAAGCAATCCAAATTCTCCCTACCCCATCCTCGCAGAAACGGGCGATGACATTGCCATGAAGACCACTCCCCGACGAATACGCCTCAAACCGTCCTGACACGGGAGAGAGGTAATTTACCCCACCATAGAACGTGCCATACCATAGTCCGCCCTCGCTATCTCCCGTTACTGAATAGACAAAACGGTCGGTAATGGAGGAATGCCCCGCACCATCTCCTGTCATCCGTTGCCACGAAAGGTCTTGGGGGTTGTAAGAAATAAGACCATCATCACATCCTATAAGCAGTTGAGTGGGAGAAAACTCATAAAGACAGTGTATATGGCTACCCACGCCCGCAAGCATGGGATTGAGTATCTGTTCGAGTGAAGAGTCATCATGGATGCGAAACAATCCGCTATTCCACGTGCCAAGCCATATTGTTCCATCTTTCGTTTGCAAGATGGCGTATGCCCCATAGTCTGCCAAGGATGTGTTGAGGTGGATAGGCTCAAATTGGTTTTTTACCTTATTGAGCCGTGCCACCATACCCTCGCCGCTACCACCAATTGCCCACACACGGTTTTGCGCATCGGCATAGGCTATAGTCATTGATGCCGAGACGGTTGGAGAGGCATATTGAGCAACACTCTTCGTTTTAGGCGAATAACGAAAGATCACTTTCCCATCCACGGAAATCCATACATTGCCATCCTGATCCTTTGAGAATGCACGGACAGTGGCATTGACTTGGGGCGCAAGACGTTCAAACTGTTCTGTCTCGAAATGGAAGAAGAACACCCCTCGACCCGTACCCACATACAAACCATCGGTGTCTGCCATGAGGGCGGAGACAAACTGGTTAGAGCCGTTTTCCATGATACGGAAGGGACGGATGGTATTGCCATCGTAACGGCAGAGCCCATTATCAGTACCAAACCAGATGAAACCATAACGGTCTTGAACGATATTGCGGACACCATTCGCCAGCAGTCCATCCTCCACCGTAATGTTTCGGAAGAGCGCATATTGTCGGTTGGCAGCGAGAATGACCGTCAAGGACAAGCCAACCATGGATAAGAGGAAGAGTAATCGTTTCATGAAAGGAGGCTATTGGATGATGGTAGATCCCTTTACCGTTAGCAGATAAGGCCACTGGGCATCGGGTTCGGAGCTTTCGCCCCATGACATCGGGTTCATCCAATGTTCAGTAGGTGCACCCATGACAATGAAATACAAAGCCTTCAATGGCTGGTCTTTATGGACTGTAAACTTCACCTTGCCCTTGATGTCGCGATGGATGTCGCCATAGATAGTGGCATCGTCGGTGGTGATACCCACAAAGCCATAACGCCAGCCCGCCTTGTCGGGAAGGACATAATGATAGCCTTTTCCATCCATCAATCCTTGGAAACGAATGGTGACTGTACTGCCAGCTTTGGGAACAGACAGCTTGATGGCGTTGAAGCCATAGTTTTCTGGGGCATATTGATTGGAGATGGCATACGTATTCTTGCCACAAACATCCATCGGCGTGGAGAATGTGCAAGCGTAAGGACGTGTCTCCTTGCGGGCATGGGCAAAATCAAAGTTGACCAAATGCTGGTAGCAACGAAACATCTCATCGCAGAACTCCGCTTGTGAGAGTTGGTTTTTTCGCTTATAAGTCATCACAGGATCCTCTCCCTTTTTCCCCTCGCGATACAATTCGGCGATGGAAGGCTTGCCATGCAGTTCGCTCCACCACTCGATGACGTATGGCGAATGGTAGATGTTCTCCATGTGGAGATATGCCTTGTGGGTGAGTTTGCGGAAAGCGTCGAAATGGTACTGCTCATCTTTCACCCAGTCGGGATTGACCTGCCAGAGCATCCATTGCGAAGTCATCTCGTAGAAGCCACTGCCACCCCATGCGTCACCCGTCTTGTCAGCGGGAATCTGAAGTTGGAAGCTATGTCCCAATTCATGGGCGAGGCAATTGAGCTTACGGTCTTGGATGCGGTTGGGCGCAACCCACAGGGCGCCAATGAAGTCGTCATACGTGCCTCCGTATGCAGTGCCGTCCAAGGAATAGTTGACCATGACCATCATCTTGAATCTGTCGGCATTGGATCCAGGCAAGGTAAACTTGAGAGTGTCACGGAAATAATGATAAAAGCTCTCCACCCTATCCTTCAAGTTGTCAAGGTCGAAGTGCATGGACTTACCTTCTAATTGTGGTGGGGTTTGCAAGTCGCTCCCAAAGCCTTTCTCCCAAAAGAAGATAAGATTGTCGGTTTGGGCAGAGCGGGCAAAGCTCCACTTACTTTCGGGGTCGTTGAGATCCATGCCTTGCAAGTCCTCGGGGATGAAGATTCGTTTCTGTGCCGAAAGGAGAAGCGGCAATGAAATGAAGATAATGGATAGGATGATTCGTTTCATAGGATAAGCGTTTGTTAAAGAAAAAGGCACGGATGACACGGGGTGTCCGTGAAATCCGTGCCTGTAAAACCATATCGGCCAATCAATAGCCTAAACCAATTTGGTCATTCCAATTGAGATACCAGTTGCGTGTGTCGTTCAAGTCACGACCGATGAACGCCTTGACCTCATCCACCTTGTCTGCTCCACGACGCATATAAATGCGATTGGCGAGATAAGAGGGGTCGTTACGGCGCATGGCGACACACATGAGGTCATAGAAACGATAGCCTT
>JAFYZV010000108.1 GCA_017548525.1 Prevotella sp. | reverse complement strand
ACCCTCACCAAGCCATACGATATAAAGAGCCACTTGTGCCTTTGGAGATTTCCCAAGCCGATTTTGTCAGAAGTGTACTCCATTATATCCTTTATAAGAAAGGTATTGACGAGAAAGACTTTAAGGAAAAGGTTTTGGGCATGGTGCTATATAATGAGCCCATTCCCGAAGAGTATAGGAAGCTGGTGACCATCCGCAAAGACACAGAGAAAATTGACACTTCTACTTGGAAGCCTTTTGAATACCAAAGGTTGTTTAGGATAGAAAAAGGAGAGCGGTTGACGAAAGCAAACATGAAGGAAGGGAATATCAATTATATTGGTGCTTCCGCGTTCAACAATGGCATTACTGCCCATATCGGCAACTCCGAGCATTTACATGATGCCAACACCATTACTGTTTGCTACAATGGATCCATTGGTTCCGCTTTCTACCAAGAGGAATCTTTCTGGGCATCTGACAACGTAAACGTTTTTTACCCCTTGTTTGAGATGGATAGGTATATCGCTCTTTTCTTCATTTCCTTATTTAGGAAAGAAGGAATCAGATACCAATTCCTCGACAAGTGGACATTGGAAAAGATGAACGAGACAACACTCTTATTGCCCGTTGATGACGAGGGAAAACCTAATTGGGATGCAATCAGGAACTTAATTAGAACCATCTATGAAGAAATGGTATAGCCTTCCACTCTTGTGCCTCATCATGATACCCGTTGTGAGCATGAATGCCAAAGGCTACCGACAAAGGATAAACCTATCTGGGGAGTGGCAATTCGCCTTGGGAGATACCTATCCCACCAAGTTTGATGAGACGGTGATGCTACCAGGAACGACGGACACGAACAAGAAAGGTATCAAAAACACATCAACAACAGAGACAACACACCTCACCCGACTATATCACTACAAAGGGAAGGCATGGTATAGTCGCATTGTGGATATTCCTAAAGGTTGGGAACACAAGTTGATACGACTACGTTTAGAACGCACAAAACCATCGACCGTGTATGTGGACGGCTTGCAGATTTGGTCATTAAACTACATTTCCACACCCCAAGAATACCATTTAGATGGGTACCTAACACCAGGGAGGCATACATTGACCATCATGGTTGACAACGGCAGCCGACTTCCCGGACAACTCTATGCCAGCAGCCATGCCCTGACGGAAGACACGCAGACCAACTGGAACGGCATTATCGGCGATATTTCGTTGATAACTTTAGAACCTCTGTGGGCAAGCGTGGCAAACATCACCCCCAACATCAAGGAGAGTAAAGCCCATTTACAGCTATACATCTGTGGCGAATTAAACCCGAAAGCCAAGATTCAAGTACGTGCTATCCCTCTTGGATGGAACGGAAAAATCAGCTATCTCGACCTCTCGGGCAAGGACTTCGATAACACGGGAGAGGAGTTTTATGAAAAAGAGTGTGACCTTCCCATCAAAGACCTTCGTCTATGGAGCGAGTTCCATCCAGACCTATACACTTTGGAAGTAGAGATAGAGGGGCAAGACTTGTATTCAACGACATTCGGGATGCGGGAGTTCACTTCCGATGAACACCATTTTTTTATTAATGGCAATAAGACGTTCCTACGTGGCAAGCACGATGCTTGCGTCTTCCCTTTGACAGGACACGTACCCATGGACGTGGAATCGTGGCGTAAATACCTTGGTACATGTAAGGAATGGGGTATCAACCATGTGCGTTTCCATTCGTGGTGTCCGCCCGAGGCAGCATTCCATGTTGCCGATGAAATGGGCATTTACCTACAGCCCGAGCTGCCATTTTGGGGCGACTTCAAGGCGGAAGACCCCATCTTGATGCGCTACCTGTTGCAAGAGGGCGAGAATATCATCCGCGAATACGGTCACCATCCTTCGTTTGTCATGTTTGCCTTGGGCAATGAACTATGGGGAAGCATCGACAAGATGAAGGAATTTGTGGATAATTTCCGAAAGATTGACCCCTCCAAGCTATATACTTTCGGCTCCAATTATTACTTAGGCTATCAAGGCATCAAGCCTGGAATGGACTATTTCACCACCTGCCGCATTGGTGGGGAGACTTGGGGCAACTATAACACGCATACCCGTGGGTCATTTTCTTTTGCCGATGCCGCAGACGGGGGCCTCATCAATCATAGTTACCCCAACAACAAGATGACTTTCGACGAGGCTTGCGACCCTGCCACCGTCCCCATCATCAGTCATGAGACGGGGCAATTCCAGCACATCCCCAACTTCAACCAAGAGATACCCCGATACAAGGGGGTACTTTACCCCTATAACATGGAGGTGTTCAGAGACAGGATAAAGAAAGCGGGGATGCTTGACCAGCTGCCAGACTTCAACCGCGCATCGGGTCTATGGGCAGCACAGCTATACAAGGCAGACATCGAGATAGATCTCCGCACGAAAAACATGGCAGGATTCCAACTATTGGACTTGCAAGATTACCCTGGGCAAGGCTCCGCTTACGTGGGGATGCTTGATGCGTTTATGGAGAACAAGGGATTCTTTTCCCCACAACAATGGCGAGCATTCTGTTCCCCCGTGGTGGCGATGCTCGGCTTGGAAAAATATTGCTATAGCGAGGGGGAAACCATTGAATGTGACGCTTTTGTCGCAAATTATGGTGAAGAATCTTTGAATGGGAAACGGGTCAAATATGCCATCACATACAACCAAGGGGGCGAAGACAAGGCATCAACTGGCACCCTCATCATTAAGAACGATGAGAAAGGACTCCTCAACGTGGGAAAAGCCATCCTCTCCTGCCCTACCATCTCAACAAAGAACAACCAAAGCCGCCCCATACAAGCCCTGTTGACGGTGGAAATGGAAGGGCAAGCCATGGGCAATAGCTACCCAATATGGATTTATCCCATGAACGACAGGAAGCAGACAAGGGCAAACAAAAAGGCCATCGTAACCCATGAAATGACAGAGAGTATTTTGAAGAAACTACAAAAGGGCGCACGGGTGTTATGGACGGTCGCCCATGCCACGACGTTCCAAGCCATCGAGCCACTGTTCCAGACAGATTATTGGAACTATCGGATGTTTAAGACCATCTGCGAGAACAACAAGAAGACGGTATCACCGGGGACAATGGGCATTCTCTGCCAACCTGAGCATCCCGTTTTCCAAGGTTTTCCCACAGAGGAACACACCAACTGGCAGTGGTTTGCCATCCTGAAAAACAGCCGCCCGCTTGTCCTTGACCACCTACCTCAAGGCTATCGCCCCTTGATCCAAGTGATAGACAACATCGAGCGCAACCACAAATTAGGCATCTTGATGGAGTTCCAAATAGGCAAGGGTAGCTTGTTGGTATGTGCCACAGACCTCGATGAATGCGAGAGATACGTGGAAGGACGGGCTTTTCGCCAGTCATTGATGGACTACCTTGCATCCCCAGACTTCAACCCCACCACCTCAATCACGATGGAAGACCTCATCAAGGCTCTTAAAGAAGAGGCATACGAAACACAATTAGAGCAGTTGAACAATATATCACCCTATTAGAAGGAAGAAGGAGGAATTATGAAGGAGGAAGTTTAAGTAAAGATGTACGATGTTACGAAGTGTTCAAACATCATCCATCAAACATTAATACTAAAATCACTTCATAATTCAACCATCAAACATCATTCATTCTTAAAATACTATGGAACAACTCATTCACTATGTCTGGAAACACAAACTGTTTCCATTACGACCTCTCACCACCACATGCGGCGAAACCGTGGAGGTGATAGACACAGGTCTTCACAACCAAAACGCTGGCCCCGACTTCTTCAATGCCAAAGTGAAAATTGGCAACACCCTCTGGGTGGGAAACGTGGAAATACATGAAAAGGCAAGCGACTGGTACGCTCATGGACACCATAAGGACAGGGCATACGACAATGTGGTGCTGCATGTCTGCGGCAATATCGACATGGAAGCGAAGACTTCCAAGGGAGAAACCTTGCCACAGATGCAACTTGACATCCCATACGGCATCACCCAAAACTACCAAGAACTCATCTCCATCGACCATTATCCCCCCTGCTACAAAATCATACCCTCCCTGCCAAGGTTGATTGTCCACTCTTGGATGAGTGCCTTGCAGACAGAACGATTAGAGCAAAAGACGCAAACGATACTGCAACGGGTGAAACAATGTGACGGCTCATGGGAACGGGCTTTGTTTATCACTCTCGCCCGAAACTATGGATTTGGCATCAATGGCGACGCTTTTGAGTTATGGGCAACACACATCCCCCTCCAGAATGTAGCCCACCATCGCGACAACCTATTCCAAATAGAGGCCATCTTCATGGGACAAGCGGGACTATTAGAGATAGAGAGTATCCCCGAGCGTTACCAAGCCACGGCATTGAATGAGGGATATTTTGCCAAATTGCGCAACGAATACCTTTATCTCGCTCACAAATTCTCGATGAAACCGATGGATTTCAAGCAATGGCGATTTCTCCGATTGCGCCCACAGAATTTCCCGCACATCCGCATATCACAACTTGCCAACCTCTATGGGTCTCGAAAGGCAGAACTGAGCCAGCTATTGGAATGCAAGACCATCAAGGAGGCTGAGACCGCCTTGCAAACCCATGTCACCCCTTATTGGGAGACACACTATGGCTTTGGCTCCGCTACGGACAAAAACACCAAATATCTTTCCACCCATTCCCTGAACCTTCAAGTCATCAACACACTCATCCCTACCCTTTTCGCATACGGCAGACACAAGATAGACGACTTGTTATGTGACCGCGCCTTTGACTTCTTAGAACAGTTACAAGCAGAAAACAACCACATCGTGAAGATGTGGAGCGAGTGTGGACTGGTCGCCCAAAATGCTGGCGACTCCCAAGCACTCATCCAATTGAAGAAGGAATATTGCGACAAAAAAGACTGTTTGCGTTGCCGAATCGGCTATGAATACCTTAAATCCAATGCCCCAAAGATGCAACAAACCCAAATTTAAGTGAAAATATTTGCTCATTTCAAAAAAAATGTTGAACTTTGTGAACATCTATTATAAATCATTAGTACTAACTTAAATTATTATCGCATGAAGAAAATTCTATTTCTCTTTTGCTCCCTCTTCACATTGATGGGAGCATGGGCGACAGACTACGTTATCGGTACGGAGACCGGTACTTTCTTCCGAGGGGGTACCCAAGCCATCACGGTATCGGAATCGTCACAGTATGGAAACCTCTGGATCGCCAACGACCAGGTGCTGTCCTTACAATGTACCAAAAATGACATCGTCGTTGACGCTGCCATTCGTTTTGCCACAGACACTTACACCTTGTCTGTACAAGGCGGTTATCTCATCACTGGCTACAGCTTTGAGGCGTACACGGGAGCAACCACCGAGGTCACCGTGACCCCCAACGGGCAAGATCCTATAGCTATCTCAACCGATGCGGGAAGCCCCACGACCGTTACCGTCACGGGACTTTCATCGACTACTGCATCTTTCGACGTGGTGGCTGGCAGCCCATGGATGAATGTCAGTTCGTTCACAGTGACGGTGGAAATTGACGAAAGCTATGTTCCCCCCGTCTATGTGACCACCTTGTCCGAACTCAGTAACACGAAGGCTTATCGCCTGACCACCAACCGTGGCTCGTTGGGCGTGAACGACAACACGCTTGTTGCCACCATCAAGGGGTATGAGCCATCCGACTTTGCCCTTCTCAGCTACAAGAACCAGCTTTACCTTTATAGCATAGAAGCAAAGGCTTTCATCAACTCACAGGGCATTGCCACGAATGAGAATCCCGAGCCTATCACATTGGCAGAGTTGGGAGACAACCGCTTTGAGATTTTCTTTGGCGAAAATGTCCTTAACATCAGCGGCGGCTACACGCCTGGCTTGGTCATCAATGGCTGGACAACACTCGATGACGGTAACCAGTTCCTCATCCAAGAGATGGGAGACTTCGATCCTTCAGAGGCTCTTGCTGCATTCTATGACTTCCCATATGCCAAGTATCTCGTACAGAATGTGGCAACAGGCAAGTATTGGGGTGCCGCTAACGACTGGGGAACAAGAGCTTCCTTGGTTGACAATCCTGAATTCTTGAAGTTGGTTCCACTACCTGACGGCACTTATAACATTGAGACCCAAGTGAACAATGGCGGTACACAGTACTACTTCAATGGCGATTACATGGACAACGGATCACCCGTCGCCATCAACATTGCACAGAATGGTGATTATTATACCTTCCAAGATGTTGTATCCGGAATTTATTATGGTTGGGATGGTTCTACTACTATCCTCGGCAAGACAGAGACTGACGGCACCGCTGCCAACGTGCAATGGTCCATCATCTCCCTCGATGATGCCAAGGCAAACCTTGCCAATGCCACACAGGCGAGTCCGCTGAATGCGACGTTCCTCATCGACGATGCCAACTTTGGTCGAAACAACCGTTACTCCAACAAATGGATAGTTGATGCTGCCAACTCCAACCTTTCTGGTGGTAACAACAACAATAACTGCGCAGAGTCGTGGCAATCCGCATTCACAATCTCGCAGACAGTTGACGCTCCCAACGGTATCTACAAGGTGACAGCACAGGCTGCGTTGACCGACTACACCAATGCCTACGACGGTGTTGACTACCCCGTGGTGTTTGCCAATGAGGAAACATCCCCATTCAATTCCATGGAAAGCAGTGACCGTGCAACCAACATGTCTACATTGTCTGCAAGCTTCACAGCGGGCAAATATTATGTCAACCCCATCTATGTGGAAGTGACAGACGGAACATTGTCCGTAGGTGTCAAGGGTACACGTACCAACACTTGGGCTATTTGGGACAACTTCACCATCACTTACTATGGCACAGAAGCAAACATCGATGAACTCAAGTTTGGCGGTCTCATCGCACAAGTTCAGGAACTCCGCCAACAAGCACAAGAATTGAAGGGCAACGAGGATGTAAGCACAGGCACCCAGGCAATGCTTGACAACGCATTGTCTGCCACCGAAACCATTGAAGGTTCGGAAGAAGCATACCAAGCAGCCATTGCAACACTTACCGCTGCCATTAACCAAGCAAACTTGGATGTAAACAACAAGCCCGCTATCGATGCCATGTACGAGATTATGGCAGAGACAAATGTCTACACACCAGAGGCTTACGAGGCATACAAGGCTCTTGCCGATGGCTACCTTGCCCAATATAATGAGGGTACACTCACCACGGCAGTCGTGAATCCCAAGAAGACTATGGGCTGGCACGCAGCTAATGATGTCGATGACTTATTGCTCAGTGCATGGGGTACAACCGACTACAACAGCGACCTCTACATCAACACTTGGTCTATTGAAGGACAAAGCGATGGCACAAACTTCCTCGTTCCCTTCTTCGAGTATTGGACGGGTGATGACAATTCCTTGGCAGCTAAGACACATACCGCAACCTTGGAGAACATTCAAGCTGGTAAGTATAATGTGTCTGCATGGGTACGTGTTCGTGCCAAGAATAATTACATCGCTCCCGCAACAGGCATCACCCTACAAGTAAACGACGGCGAGGCGGTCGATGTAGTTGGCACACAAGTTGGTGAGTCACAATTCTACATCGGCAACTTCACCGCTGAAGGCGTGGTTGGCGAGGATGGAAAGATGGAAATCAAATTCAACATCAACGAAGACAACAACATCAGCTGGCTCTCCTTCAAGAACGTGATGTATGAAAAGATCTATGAGGCTACCAACCTTGACTTCTCAGAGAGTACACCTATCAGCAATGGTATCTGCACCTATGCCAAGGATATGGAAGCTAATGGAACAACTCTCAGCCAGATGCAAGAGGTAGAAAGCTGGGACATTGCCGTGGAGAATGGCGATGCCCGTGCCTCTGGCGTGTTCGCTTACGGTGCTGATGAGAATGTATGGTTAGGCGGTAAGGGTTATCTCGCTCCTGCCACCAACCCAGAGGGTGCAGCAGAAGGCAATGCCCTTGGTATTGTTGCCGTATGGGGTGCTACTACGCAATACACGCAAAAGGTCACGTTGCCCGCAGGTAGCTATGTCATGACTGTTCCTGTCTACAACTCAGTGGGTGGTTCAAGTGTTCCCGTGAAGAGCCTCATCGGTTTTATTGCTGGCGATGGCACAGAGTATTTGGCACCAGCCAAGGCATACACCGTAGGTCAATGGACGAATGAAGTGATTACCTTTACGCTACCCGAGGCAACGACGGGTGTCATCTCCTTGGGTTACCAAGGTCAGAATGTGGGTTCTGGTGGTGCACAGCACCTCTTCATCGACCGCGTAGACATTCAAGCCGTCACTGAAGTTGACATTGTTCGCGCAGAGTTAGAGCAAGCTATCGCCGCTGCCAATGCCACCATCGAGGCTCGCGAAGGTGTTGGCGAAGGCCTCTTTGCCATCCCCGAGAGTGCTTTGGATGAGTATATCAATGCTGTCTATGCGGCACAAGATGTGGATGACAACGCTAATGCGACCGAAGAGGAGTTGCAAGCAGCCATTGACAATCTTGCCGCTGCCACCGCAGCATACGTCAATTCAGCCACCAAGCCTGATGGAGACAAGTTCTATACCTTCAAACAGAAAGAGAGCGGTCTCTACCTCTCACTCTATGATGATGGCGAGAATGGCAACGGTGTACGTTTGGCAGAAGAGCCACAACCCATGTCATTCGTTCCCGCTGAAGGTGGTTATTACATCACCGATGGAACACTCTACGTAGGTCTTGCTGGCACCAACAACTGGACGATGTCCGCTTTGGCAGACAACAAACTCGTCATCACCGTCAACAACCTTGGCAATGGCGAATACACGCTTGGTCAAATAAAAGGTTTCATCGGCACTGACGGAACGGAAGTAGGCGCAGCTTGCTACACCGACAAGAGCGTGGAGAAGGTGGGCGATCGTGCCATCTGGTTCATCGAGGAGGCAGCTGATCCTAACGTACTTGAACTCACCATCAACGTTGAGCGTATGATAGGACAAGGCTATGCAGCACAGCGTGGTTCCGTTGACTTCACCGAGGCACTTGCGTTCCTTGGTGTAGAGAACATCACGGATGCACAGTTGTTCATCAAGAATGTCACCAATGACGAGCTGATTCCCGACTATGCTCCTTACGATGGATGGTTCAACCGCGATGGTGATGCTCAATTCTGGGGCGACAATGCGTCTGTCTGCGTGAAGTTCTTCCAAGCTCTGCCAGAAGGAAAGTTTGACATCTGTGATATGGGTAATGCCAATGTTCCCGCTATTGGTGAGACATTCACCGCTAAATGGGCATTACAAGCCAATGAGAAGACTGTTGTCTATACCATCAACATCCTCTTCACAGAGTATGTGGAGCCTGTCTACAAACCCGAAATCGTCAAGACCATCGTCATCCAACACATGGAAGCTGCCGAGACGGCATACGATGACGCGGGTGTAGCACCTACCTTCAACGTGAACGAGGTATGTGAGGCTCTTGGTATCGATAACATCGATGATGCTGACACCTACATCGTGAATGTCACCACGGGCAACTTCGTACCTAACACCACCGATGGTTGGCGCAACATTGACGGTGATGCAGAAGGATGGGGTACTGCTACCACAGGCTTCTGCCTCAAGTTGAACGACCCCGCATCGGGTATCTTCGACTACTCCGGTGCACATGATATCAACTTCAAGGTGGGCGATACCTACGTTGCAAAGTGGGGTATTGTCTACAACGACAAGGCTGTTGTCCTTGAAGTAGACATCACCTTCGTCGACTCAAGTGTTCTCACGGGTATCAACACTATCGCCTCTGACTTGGAGAATGCTGAAATCTACAACCTCAATGGCGTGAAGGTCAACCAAGCAGACCGTCTGCAAAAGGGTGTGTATATTGTCAACGGTAAGAAAGTCGTAGTGAAATAATAACAAACAGACAAAAGGGCTGACACTATAAATGACAGCCCAATCCTTACAAAGGGGTGCGCCAAGCGAACTGGCGCACCCCTTTCTTATTCATACCTAATCGACTATTACATTTTCGGTTGGATAGGAATGGATATAAGGAAAGCATATGTCGACTGTCTTTTTTCACACCTATTTCAAAAAAGGAATCTGCATCCTTTGTTTTGCTTTTCTTTTTTTGTACCTTTGCCTCGCAAACAAATCAGCTATGGAATACGTTTTTGAAACAAAGATGGAAGTACGCGACTATGAATGCGACATCCAAGGCATTGTAAACAATGCCATTTACCTACATTATACCGAGCATACCCGACATTTGTTTATCAAAGAGTGCGGATTGAGTTTCGCAGAGCTTCATTCCCAGGGCATTGACCCCGTGGTTGCTCGCATGAAGTTGCAGTACAAGATTCCCCTCCGTTGCGATGACATGTTCATCTCGCGATTGGCCTGGCACAAGGAGGGAATCAAGTATGTCTTCCAACAAGACCTTTATCGTTCTGCCGATGAGCAGCTATGCTTCCGTGCCACGGTGGAGCTGGTGTGCCTTGTCAACGGGCGGCTGTCAGACAGCGACCTTTTAGAGAAAGCCCTTCAGAAAGATGGAAGAGAGACAACATAAAAGATATAGACAAAAGATGAAAAACACACCCTATGGACCAACAAGAAATCATCAACACCATCATTCTCACTCGCATTAACTATTTTAACCTTGCAGGAATGCTTGAGTTGTATCGCCGATGCGGGTCTGCCACGGAGGTGATGACGCACAAAAATGACATTCGTGACATCATCCCCAATGCGTCACCAAAACTAATTGAAGCCTTCAAGGACACCAAAGATGCCACCAGAAGAGCTGTCGCCGAATATGAATATGACATCGCCAATGGCATTATGCCCCTCTGTCTAAATGATGCCCGTTATCCACAACGCTTGAAAGAATGTGACGATGCACCGCTGATGTTGTTCTACAAAGGCACCGCCGACCTCAACCAAGCTAAAGTTATCAGCATTGTCGGCACACGCCATTGCACCACGTATGGGCAAGACCTCATCCGTCGTTTCATACAAGAACTTCGACAGTTGTGCCCCCAAGTACTCATCGTAAGCGGACTGGCATACGGCGTAGATATCCGCGCCCATCACTATGCCCTACAAAATGGCTATGAGACAGTGGGGGTCTTGGCGCACGGCATGGACTATCTCTATCCTCCACGCCATAAGCCCACTGCCGACAAGATGCTTCGCCAAGGGGGACTACTCACAGAGTTTCTCACCAGCACCAATGCCGACAAAGTGAATTTCGTGCGTCGCAACCGCATCGTAGCGGGTATCGCCGATGCCACCATCTTGGTGGAGAGTGCGGCACATGGTGGTGGACTCATCACCACCAGACTAGCTCGTGATTACAACCGCGATGCCTTTGCCTTCCCTGGTGCCATTGGTGCTACATACAGCGAGGGTTGCAACCAAGCCATCCGTGACCAATTGGCATCTCTCATCACCAATGCCCACGACTTCGTGAAAGCCATGCGATGGGAAGATGACATGATGTTACATGAAGCTTACGAAAAGGGAATAGAACGACAAATGTTTCCCAACTTGACACCCGATGAAAAGAAAGTCGTTGACGCGCTAACACGCAACAACGACTTACAAATCAATATGCTTTCCGTAAAGACCAATATCCCCATAGGCAACCTTACCGCCATTCTCTTCAGCCTTGAGATGAAAGGAGCTGTCAAGCCTTTACCTGGGGGCATTTATCATTTAATAAAATGAACGAATTCTTCTCATTCTTGAAAACACATACCATTCTTCAATGGCTTTGTTTCCTTACTCTTATGGCATTTGTCCGCGAACAAAGGTGATTGACTTAATTTCACCCGTATCTTCATCTTGATATGACAGTATCAACTTCCCATTCTTAAACATATAAGTACACTCTGTCTCGTCTGCATTTTCTTTTGGGTTGTCGTATGGCTCTGCAAAACTGGTAATTATTTTCAAATGATTGCCTGTTGCCTCCCATCTGCCATAAGTAGATGTTTCAGTATAAGTTTCACCACTTCCTATCTCAGTTATTATATCTTTCTCTATCAATGAGCCATCTTCCATGAATTGGAAAAAGGCTTTAACATGACCTGTTAATTCTTCATGATAATACATCGGCAAAGTTTCTTCAGATACCCATACACCTATAAGTGAATCTTTATCATCGTCATCATCATTACTACATGAGGCGAAAGAAAAAGACATAATGGCTATAATAAACCAACTGAAAAAACAATAATACCTTTTCATGATTTGAAGTTTTATAAATGAATTCTTAATTACCGCATTTACTTTGCGCCTATCTCGTTTAGTAGGCGGTCAGCTTTCCCCCATTTGTCCATCATATAGAGAACGAAGCGAATATCTACGCCAATGCAACGTGCCAAGCGACTGTCGAAGTTGATGTCACTTGATAAGCTATCCCAGTTGCCGTCAAACGCCAAACCAATCAATTGTCCCTTTCCGTCAAACATAGGTGAGCCACTATTCCCGCCCGTGATATCGTTGTTGGTGAGGAAACATAGTTGCATCTTCCCCGTTGTCTTGTCTGTATATGCTCCGAAGTCTTTCACCGACATCAGCTCGTGCATAATGGGTTCGGCATAGTATTCCACGTTTTGGTCAGCCTTTTTCATCTTGTCAACAAGACTCTCTGCCGTAGTGTAATAGCCCGAGGGATTACCCGCCAACTCAAATCCTCCTACTTGTCCATAGCTCAGGCGCATGGTGAAGTTGGCATCGCTATAATGCGGCAAGTCTTGTTCCATCCGCAACTTGGCGGCACAGAGATAACGCTCCTGCGCATCCACGCTATCATACGTAGCAAGCAGGCCATCGCGCATGACCTCCAAATTCTCCAGCAAGTCAAGCCCATATTTCACGCCAGGGTCTTTTAGGTAGCTTTTCTTATTGAAATAAATTCTCTTTCCTTTCTTCATGATGAAAGACTTCTTGTAAAGATAATCCACGTACTTGGCATAGTCGTTGCCAAATTTCGTGCTGATGGTCTTATAGAAAGCGGGTAAATATTGTTCGGAGACATGTTCCTTGTAATTCTTGAGCAAGGCGGCAAACACCTCCTTATCCAAAGCCTCATCCCACTCATTGCTATTGTCCTCAAACTCCATGTATTGTTTCTTGGGTTTCTCCTCTGGCCCATATACGGTCATACCTCTACTCAGACGCCTTGCGCGGGTGGTAAATTCATTGGTGTTGGCGAATGTCTCTATCCAATACATGAAAGCCCGTCGGTCGTCAAAGCGATCACCATAGTATTTCTCCAACTTGGCGAAATCAAGCGAGTCACGCAAGAAGCCTGTGCTGTCCTGCCATGCCCGGATGCGATCTTCATATTCTTTCTTTTGGCTGATGATGCCTATCGAGTCAATACACTTGTTCATACCGATGGAGTTTTTCCAATAGTTGCTGCTTTGGGCATACTTCGAGTCGTACTTGATTCGAACCGCCTCATCTGCACGCATGTGTCGAATCATGATGTCTTGTTTCACGCCCCTCACTTGTGCGCGAGTGGCATTGTCGGCATCACGTCTCTCACGGATGCCATAGCTTGACAGATAGCGACTCGTACTGCCAGGATAGCCTATCGTCATGGCATAGTCTCCCTCCTTATAGCCTTGCATACTCACCTGCGCCCAACGCTTAGGATGGTAAGGTACATTCTCCTTGCTGTATTCAGCTGGCCCATTCGTCCTCGGGTCGGCATAGATGCGGAACACCGAGAAATCGCATGTCTGGCGTGGCCACATCCAGTTGTCTGTCTCGCCACCAAACTTCCCCATTGACTTGGGTACAGTAAACACCAGACGGAGGTCGGGGAACACTTGATAGGTGGTGGCATAAAACTTATTGCCCTCATAGAATGGGTCTATCGACACATACAAAGTGGAGTCTTGCTTCTTGATGTCTTCTGTCATCGCATTCTGCAAGGAGTCAACCAACATTTCCCCTGCGTCGGCATTCATGTTATAGTAGCCAAGCGTCTCCAAGCGTTTCGTGATGTCTACTTGATCCACCATGAATGCCACAAACATATTCTCGTTAGGCAACTCCTCCTCGTATGTCTTGGCATAGAAACCATTAAGCATATAGTCATGTTCCACCGTGGAATGCGAGCGAATCGACTCAAAGCCACAATGATGATTGGTAAACACCAAGCCATTGGGCGACACCACCACGCCCGTGCAATATCCAGAGAAATTAACCACGGCATTCTTCAAGGCATGGTCGCCATAATACAGGTCGTTGTAGTTCATCTCAAAGCCCTCTTGCTGCATGATGTCATACACGGCAGGGGGCAAGTTGTAAATAGTCCACATACCCTCATCGGCATACGATGTATGCAGGACAAGCAACGATAATACGAATAAATAAAATCTCTTCATATAAAAATGTGTTTATTGTTTCCTAAAATATTTTCCAATAACTGGTAGGTTCTGCAAAGGGAAGTCTCTCTTGACCACCAAGGCGACAAAGGCAAGTATCAACAAAGTGTTGATGACGATGGCACCCCATGCGGGAAGGGTACGGTTTACCTCATCCATGCACAAGAACAAAACCAACGTGACTGCCACGTAAACGCCTATGTCGCGCAAGGGATATTGGATGGGATTCTCCCTTTGTCCCACGATGTACGACAACACCATTGCCGTGGCATAACCAGCAAAGCCTCCCCACGCACACGCGACATAACCATAGCGAGGGACGAAGATGAAATTGATAACAAGCAACACGGCACACCCTATTCCAGAGAAGATAGCTCCCCAGATGGTCTTGTCGATGAGCTTATACCAAAACGACAGGTTGAAATAGATGCCCATCATGATTTCAGCAGCCATGACGATGGGCACCACATACAAACCCGTCCAATAGTCACTTCCGATGAGATTGCGAATCAAGTTCATATATCCCACCACGGCAAGGAATGCCAACAGCGTGAAAATGATAAAATACTTCATCGCCACGGCATAGTATTCCTTAGAGTCGCGGTCTTGTGCCTTGCTAAATACAATTGGCTCGTAAGCAAAGCGGAAGGCTTGGGTTATCATCGCCATGATCATGGCGATCTTAAACACCGCACCATAAACCGCCAACTGCTCCTTCATGTCTACACCTTTATATAAATATGGGAACAGCATCTTGTCGGCAGACTGGTTCAACACGCCCGCTATGCCCAATATCAATATAGGCCAACTATATGAAAGCATCCGCTTGAGCAGGTTTTTGTCAAATCCATACCAGAATCCTTTGAGTTCCTTCCAAAAGAAGAAAGTGATGACGCTCGTGCATATTAGGTTGATGTAAAATGCCGTGCCAGCATCTTTGCCACCCATACCGATATAATAGATGCAATTGAGCGCAATGTTCATGAAGATAAACAACAGCTTGAGAGCAGCAAATTTGATGGGGCGTTTCTGATAGCGCAAATAGGCAAAGGGAATGCACTGGAAAGCATCTATCGCCACACACGTAAACATACAAGCAATATATTCGGGGTGGTCGTGATATTGCAGGAGGTTGCTGATGGGTTGGAGGAATGTCATGACCAATATGACAAACAAGATGGAGGTAACTCCAATAGACCAAAGCGTCGTGCCATACACCTTTTCCGCATTTTCCCCTTGTTTATTGGCATAGCGGAAGAATGTAGTTTCCATGCCGTATGTAAGGATAACCAATAGTAATGCCACGTAAGCATATACATTGGTGATGACACCATATTCTCCCTCTGCCGCAGGCATCTTAATGGTGTAAAGGGGTACGAGCAGATAATTTAAGAATCTACCGACGATACTGCTCAACCCATAGATGGCAGTATCTTTTGCGAGTGATTTGAGATTTGCCATTGTTTTTCCCTCCCATTTTTCTTATCCGAAGAACAAATATGCGATTGCCGTTGCCGCTATCACACCCGCCAAGTCTGCCAGCAAGCCACACGCCACGGCATGGCGCGTATGCTTAATAGCCACAGAGCCAAAGTAAACAGCGATAATATAAAACGTGGTATCAGTAGAGCCTTGGAAGATACAACTCAATATCCCAGGGAAACTATCTGCGCCGTATGTGGTCATTGCATCCACCATCATCCCACGAGCACCACCGCCTGAAAGTGGCTTCATCAATGCCGTGGGCAACGCTCCCACAAAGTCGGTGTTTCCACCACATGCCCCTACAACCCACTTGATGCCATCGATGAGCATGTCCATCGCCCCCGAAGCACGAAACACGCCTATGCCCACAAGGATAGCCACCAAATAGGGAATGATGCGGACAGCCGTGGAGAACCCATCCTTTGCTCCCTCAATGAATGCTTCATATACATTGACTTTCTTTCGTACTCCCGCCAAAATGAACGCAATGATAATCGTCATCAATAAGATATTCGCCACAGACGTACTCACCACGTTCATCTGCTCCTTGTCCATCTGCCCGAACCCCCAAACGACTGCCGCCACCAAGGCACACATTCCACCAAGGGTAAGCAGCATCGTGCGGTTCAAGAGATTGATGCGTTGGTAAAGGGATGTCACGACGATACCCGTCAATGTCGAGAAAAACGTTGCCAGAAGGATGGGAATGAAAATGTCCGTGGGATTCGCCGCCCCCAATTGCGCCCTATATACCATGATGCTCACGGGTATCAATGTCAATCCCGACGTGTTCAACACCAAGAACATAATCATCGGATTGGTGGCCGTATCCTTCTTGGTATTCAACTCCTGCATTTGTTCCATCGCTTTCAATCCCATCGGTGTGGCAGCATTGTCAAGTCCCAACATATTGGCGGCAATGTTCATGAAAATGCTCCCTGTCACAGGATGTCCCTTGGGAATCTCTGGAAAGAGTTTGGTAAACACGGGCGAGAGCACTCGCGCCAACACATTCACCACGCCACCTTTCTCGCCAATCTTCATGATACCAAGCCACAACGACAACACTCCCGTCAAGCCAAGGGAAATCTCAAACGCCGTCTTCGAGGTCTCAAAGGTGGAGTTCATCATCGCGGGGAACACGTCAACATCGCCCATAAAGACCAGTTTGACCAAAGCAATAATAAATGCTATCAAGAAGAAAGCGATCCAAATGTAATTCAATACCATAGACTACCAATAATAATCAAATGCAAAAGTACAAAGAATTATCCGTATGACATCAGCTATTCAATGGAAAATGCACATCATCATATTAATATGATACCATTACAAAGAGTTAAAACATACAATACAATGGAAAACAGAATGGGAATTATACCGCTCAGCGAGGAGATTGTGAAGGGCTATGGCTACGATTGTGAGGTGCCTTTCGACTGCTATGTGGAGTCTTACAAGTTCGGGAACGCTCCGATGCCTTTCGGTAAGCAGCACCCATGAAATCGTTTTCCCATACTGAAAACAGTGTTTTCTATCATGGAAAACGGTGTTTTCAGTATGGGAAAACGATTAGGAAAGCCAACAGCATCTACAATAAGCTATAATTCAAATAGGTAAAACTCAATGCTTCCTCATGTGTTATCAAATGGGCTGTGGCTTATATGTGGGAAACAAATCACCGTCTCTTGATGACCTTTACAGAGCCTTTTGCACCATTAGCGTGCTGGATGACAACTTGTCCTGGTAAGGGTTGGCTGATTCGTCTGCCATTGATGTCGTAAAATTGATTTCCAACTGTTTCAGACATAACCGTCGGATCAACGCCACTATCATATCCCCCGTCGCCATAATATCCTGTAATGATAGCATCCACGAGGTCTTGCTGGTTGAATTGGGGAACACTACGGTTTTCCCCATCGCATAGTCCCATCCAATAGAACGTCGCGATGTTATTGGCTTTTGTCTGCTGGACGAAGTATTTGGCGAAGTTGAGTAGGTTGTTTCGGTTGTTGTTGTATGCCTCCCCGTTGCTTGCCCCCCACTCTCCGATGATGACGGGTGCGCCTTTGGCAACGAGATAAGTCTTGAAGTTATTGATGGCGGTATTGAGTTCGCTTTTTGCTGATGACAGGTTACTGATGTCGAGATAGGAATGTATCTCAAAGGCGATATGTCCTTGCACCTGGTCGGTGGGCAACTTCATCTGCTTGAGTGGATCCAATAGATGTGAATTCCATGTCCCACGACCATCACAAGCACCGTATGTGTTGACGATGAGGTTACGGTAGCGGTTGTTTCCCCCTGTGGAACGGACGGCATTGACGAAGCTCTGCGCATAGCCGTTAATGGCATTATAAGCAGAAGTGGCAACCGGCGCATCGTATCTACTTGACGTGGCAAATGAGGCAAAGCACCATGAGCCATACGAGTCGAGCATCTCATTGTAGCCCTCAAATAGCAAATGATCGCCATAGTCACGAAACTCCTCGGCTATTTGTGTCCATAATGCCTCGAAGCGATCCTTCTGTTTGGCATAGACATTCTCATCCGCACGAAGCCATGCCGTGTTGCTATCACCCGTGTCATGATGTACGTTGAGGATGCAATACATGCCCTCGTCGATGATATAATCCACCACCTCATGCACCCGACGCATCCAAGTGGCATCCACCTTCGTTCCAATATCGTCGCGAGATGGATACCAATAGCTGTTTTCCCAAGTTGAGAAATTGAACTTCGCCTCCATGTGGGGATACCATGTCACGGGTAGGCGAATGGCATTGAATCCCGCATTCTTGAAAAGCCTGATAAGCTCGGGCGTAATCTCTTGTTGCCCCCATGCCTTCTCGTATGCTGTGGGGGTGCGGTCGGTCCAATGCTCTATCCACATGTTGAGCGTGTCTCCTGAGTTGCTATCCATGGTATTACCGATATTCCATCCCACACGCATGTTCCCCACTGCCTGCGTGGCGGTCTCAAAATCCGCACTCGCAGCCATGATTCCCATCCATAGGAACATGTAAAAAACAGCCATTCTCTTCATGAAAAACCATTGTTAAGTTTCCAATTCTACTCAATTTCCGTGAACAACACTTGAATGATGGTTTGCCCCACTGCCTTCAGAGTGTTCTTGTCGATGTGTGCCATGTCATCATCCATCGTGTGCCACGTGGGACCGAATGAACTTTGCGGACAGTTTGGATAAAAAGGAATGATATCGATGGTGGGGATATTGGCTTTTAGATTCAAGGGCACATGGTCATCGGTAATATTGACACCATCGCGTTTTGGGAAATAACTGTCATATCCCGCTTGCCTTGCTGCTCGCCATACCTTCTTGACGATGGCATTGGCGTAACGTCTCGACAGCCCCTCCCGATAGAACTTTGCACCTTGTCCGCCCACCATGTCAAGCAGAATGCCGTATCGCACCTCATATCCTTGGGGTAAGTTCTCAGCAAAAAATTGTGAACCCAGAGCCCAGGTGTTGCCTTCCGCCTGTACATCAGACCATTGCGGCGTTCCCCAGTCCTCGGCATCGAAGCATACGAAATCCACACCGAGGGGCAATGAGTCATTCCCTTGGAGCAACCGCGCAATCTCCATCATAACCGCCACGCCGCTTGCCGCATCATTGGCAGCAAGGATAGGCTTATGCCAATTGGCAGAGTCAGGGTCATTGTCTGCCCAAGGGCGGCTATCCCAATGGGCGCAAAGGAGGACACGGGTGGTCAATTCGGGCTTATGCCTCGCCAAAATGTTGGTGCTTTTCAAAATAGTACCATCATATCCCGTGAGGTCTGCACGTTGGGTATGGACTTCACAGCCATATTCCTTAAATTTCCTAATCATCCATTCCAAGCACCGTTCATGTCCCTCGGTATTCATGGCACGGGGACCAAAATCACATTGTGCCTGCGTAAAGGCGTATGCTGAATCAGGATTGAATGACGGACCGATTGGATCTAATTTCACCATTTCCTCCTCTTCTGAAGATTCACGGAGACTATGCAAAACCCTCAACAAGGGTTTGATGCTAATTGCCAATAAGAAGATTACGGCAATGCCGATAGCTATTTTCATATTGTTGCTATTGCGTTTCATTATGTTCGTTTTGAGTTTTGTACTTTTGTCATTACACGAAGCCAATTGCCTCCCCAAATCTTTTGGATGTCGCGCTCACTATATTTGCGGCGCAACAGATGGAGCGTGAAATTAAGCAATTCGGAAGAGTTGGCAATGCCCCGCACACCTCCGTCACCGTCAAAGTCTGTGCCTAACCCCACATGGTCGATGCCCATCACCTCAATGGCATGTTCCAAGTGGGCAATGGCATCCATGATGGTAGCTTCGCCTGAGGAACGCAAGAACCCGTTGTAAAGGGTAATATGTGCCACACCCCCATGGCTGGCGAGTGCCCATAGCTGGTCATCGGTAAGGTTTCGAGGATGGTCACACAATGCCTTGCAACTGGAATGGCTACATACGATGGGGGTCTTGCTTACCTCAATGGCATCATAGAAGCTCTTTTCATTGGCATGGCTAAGGTCTACCATGATGCCACAATTGTTCATTTCCTTGATGACTTTCTCGCCGAATTGACTCAATCCATTATTGGTATCGCAACCTTTGGCGGAGTCGCAGATGTCGTTGTCGCCATTGTGGCACAAGGTGATATACACCACGCCACGCTGGGCGAAATGCTTGATGTTTTGGATGTCATGTTGCAACGCTAACCCATTCTCAATGCCAAACATAATACTCTTGCGACCTTTGCGCTTATCCTCATAGAGGTCGGCGGCTGTCCGCGCAAGGCTCACAAACTGGCTGTTCTGCTTGACAATACTTTCTATCTTGTCGAAAATCAGGTTGGCGTAGGCGAAGGGGCCATCAACCTTGAATGGAACTTTGGACGAGAAGGTCTCTCCGAGTTTGGGTTGGGGTAAGTAAGCCACCATGATGGTTGCATCTTGTTGTCCTTCTGTCATCTTATGAAGGTCTACGAGGATGCGCGAGTCACGATGGTCGAAATGTATGTCTTGCGAGAAGAACATAGGTGTGTCGCAATGGGTGTCAAGCGTGAGGATGCGTTTGTGCAAGCGAGTGGCAACATGGAAGTTGTTGGCTTGCTCTACCAGCCACGTAAAGAGTTTCAACCCTTCCTCCTCTAACCATTCGGGATGCCACTGCACACCGAGAATAGGCTTATGCTCACTACTCTCCATTGCCTCAATGATGCCATCTGGTGAGGTGGCTGAGACGATGAAACGGTTGCCAGGCTTATCTACAGCCTGATGATGGAATGAATTGACAAAGATCTTTTCACACCCATAAATCTTATGCAAGATAGACCCCTCTACGATATTCACGCTATGTGAAGGCTCGTTGCGGTCAGCTTCCTGACTATGCTTAAGCAAGGGAGAGAATGTGGTAGTAATGGCTTCCTTATTGGCATTTCTGTTTCCCCTTCCATTCTTGGTGATAGATTCCGTTTTCTTCTCTTGTATATGTTGCGTTACATGTCCTCCAAGAGTGATGGCAAGTGTCTGGATGCCACGGCAAATGCCTAAAATAGGAATCTGCCGATTGAATGCCAATTGCGTGATAAGCAACTCTGGCAGGTCACGATTGGAATTGATGCCACGAAGATGAGGTATAGGTTCTTCCCCTGCCCATAGCGGGTTGTAGTCACCTCCACCTGAAAGCAACAGCCCGTCAATATGCTCCAAGGTATTGATGATGGCATCTTTGTCATTGATTGGTGGGATGATAATAGGTGTTCCTCCCGCCTTCACCACCTGCATGTAATACCTATCACGCAGGGTTGCATCCTCACCCGTGAAGTTGGCGGTAATGCCAATGATGGGCTGGTGTGTGGCTTCGGGAAAATGACTGTATATTTCGTCGAGATGTGTTTGTAGGTTAAAGTCTTCCGTCCGCATGTCCCTCTTCTTCTTCATTCGTCGGTATGTACAGGTATTTCTCGCTTGATGCTCTGTTCCAAGGAGATAAGTGTCTCTGTGGAAACCACGCCCGAGATCCCTTGGAGTTTGTTGTTGAGAAGATCCATCAGCTGTTCATTGTCACGGGCATAGAGTTTGAGGAGCATCGTATAGGGTCCCGTGGTGAAGTGGCACTCCACGATTTCTGGAATGTCAATCAGCCGTTTCACCACATTCTTGTACATGTTTCCACGCTCCAAGTTCAGTCCCACGTATGTGCAAGTGCTATATCCAAGACTTTTAGGACTGACATCGAAACCACTTCCCGTAATCACGCCATCCTCCATGAGGTGTTGCACACGTTGGTGGATAGCGGCACGTGAGACACCACATTCAGCTGCCACGTCCTTAAACGGGATTCGTGCATTCTTAGAAAGGATGCTCAAAATCTTTTTGTCAAGTTTATCGATTTTTTCCATTTCACTTATTATATCATGTTTTTATCAAAGCAAAAGTAGGCATATTTCATGATATAAACAACAAAATGCACGGAAAATTTTCATCTTCCGTGCATTTTGTCATGCAAAAGTGGATATTTACCTCCAAATGTCTATTTGTTTTCTTACTTCTTTACTATAGGCTTCTTGGCAGCGGGTTTGGTTTCTGCCTTGGCTGGTTCTGCTTCGATGCTCTCCAGTTCCACCGTGAAAATCAAGGTGGAATAGGGCTTAATCTGTCCTGCCTGACGCTCCCCGTATGCCAGATTTTCGGGGATATACAGTTCCCATTTGCTACCCACGGGCATCATTGTGAGGGCTTCTGTCCATCCCTTAATGACTTGGTCACAACGGAACGAGCTGGTTTGCGGGTTGCGCTTATACGAACTATCAAACACAGTGCCGTCAATCATCTTGCCCTCGTATTTCACCACGACCTTATCAGTAGCCTTTGGCTTCTCGCCTGTACCCATGGTAATGACCTTGTATTGCAAGCCACTTGCCGTGGTCTGCACGCCTTCCTTGGTAGCATTGTCTGCAAGCCAAGCCTTGTTTTGCTCGATATATTCGGCTTGCTGGGCTTTCTTGATGGCTTCTGCACGGTCGTTGAATAGCTTGTTAGCCACAGAGTCGGGATAGATGCTATCGTCTTTCTTCAAAGATGCGACAAATCCCTTGCTAAACATATCCTCTGAAAGGGTGATGTCTGACCCCTCAAAATTACCCTTCATCGAAGGGAAGATACGCTGCTTAGCCATTTGTGCAATCTGCGAGCCAGCGACGTAAGCCACGAACTTGGGATCTTCTATCTTTGAATAAGCCTCTTGGAAACCTTTCGCAAAGTCTTCCAAATACGCCGTGTCAACATTCAGTTGTTGCTGGAGGTATGGGATAAGCCCTTGTGTAGCCGTCTTGCCAGCCGCATAGCTTATCGAGTCGGATGGCGTTGCTAAGATGACAGGTTCCTCTAATGCCACCACGGTTACTTCCTCTTGCGTCTGTTTCTTGTCTTTCTTCTTCCCTGCGTATGCTGTACTAAATGTGGCACTGGCAAGAATAGCGATGCTCAAAATGACAATCTTTCTCATATACAAGGATTATTTTGCACCGAGGGAAATCAACTCTACCTTGAAAATCAGCGGAGAGAAAGGCTTAATCTGACCCTGCTCGCGATCAGCGTATGCCAATTCCTGGGGAATATAGACCTCCCATGTCGAACCAACGGGCATGTGGGTCAATGCCTCGGTAAAGCCCTTAATGACTTGGTTAGCACGAAGGGTTACAGGAGTACCACGCTGATAGGAACTGTCGAACACCGTACCGTCAATCATCTTACCCTCATAGTGTACCTTCACCATCGACGTATCCTTGGGGAGAGGTCCGTTGCCTTCCTTAATGACCTTATATTGGATATACGACTTGAGAACTTTACCATCGGGTTGCTGGATTTCAACAGGCATTGTCTTCACATCTGCCTTTTTGCCATTCTCTGCCATGAACTTCTCTCCAGCAAGCTTATTGGGACCATATTCCTTCTCCATGTTCTTGGTCTTAATCTCTTGCGACTTGACTTGTGCTACGGTTTGTGCCTCTTGCATGGTCATCTTTTGGTTCTTGCCAGTAGTACCTGCCACAAATCCAGCCATAAAATTCTTCATCGAAATGGTCTTAGTGGTGTCTTTTCCAAAAATCTCATGGTTGATGCCTTTCACCATTTGGTTAGAAATTTGTTGACCAATCTGGATACCAGCATAATAAGCAGCCTTCTTCTTGTCATCGCCCGCATTGGCTCCGTCGTTAAGACCCTTGATAAACTCATTCATGTAAGTTGTGTCAATGTCCATGCGTTGCACCAAGAAATCCTTGAGACCTTGGCTTTGTGTTTGTCCTATGGCATAGCTCATGGAGTCAATGTCACTCTTCAAACTGGCTTTTGGTGTAGGGTTGCCACAACCCGTGAATGCAGCGGCGACAATCGCCATAGCTGCCACAAACATTAATTTTTTCATTTTTGTTGTTTTTTTATTTTTGATAATGTTGATTATATTACCTCTATCAATTCCACATCAAAGACAAGTGCGGAGAATGGGGGAATCGATTGACCGGCACCACGCTCACCATAACCTAAATGATAAGGGATGAAGAAACGATATTTGGCACCCTCTTTCATTAGTTGCAAGCCCTCAGTCCACCCCGCAATCACGCCATTCAATGGGAACGTGGCAGGTTCACCACGCTGGAGGGAACTGTCAAACAATGTCCCATCCACCAACATACCCTCATAGTGGCATTTCACTTGGTCGGTACTCTTGGGTGAACGACCGTTACCTTCTCTCAACACTTGGTATTGCAAACCACTGGGTAATGTGTGAATACCTGCCTTGGTTGCATTCTCAGAGAGATACTTCTCTCCCTTTTCCTTGTTGGCCTTAAACCTCTCAGCAGCATTTGCACGTTGTTTCTTCTCTTGCTCTTGGAAGAACCGCTGTACAATGGCTTGCGCCTCATTCTCACCCAAACGGGGTTTCACCCCAGCAATCACATCCTTGATAGCCTGTGCGAAGTCGTCAATGTTAAGTGTCTTTGCACCCATGTCACACAATTGCCGACCAATCCCAAGCCCCAAGGCATAACTTACTTGATCCATCTTTCTTACCTTAATATATTAAAGCACAATCATTTAAATCGTGCAAAATTAACACTTTTCTCATGAATACGTGCTAACTGGCTTGAAAATTAAGGAGTTTTAATGTTTATTCCACAGAACGAATAGAGTCATTATCTAATCTGATTTCTTTCACTCTTTATTTATTCATAGGCATCATGTCAGAATAGGGGGTGCTACTTCCTGATTTTTCTCCCATTTACAATATACACTCCCTTGTGTTCATTCTTCTCAAGTTTACGCCCATTGAGGTCATAGACTTCTTGGGGAACGCCATCCATCTTCTGCCATTTGATGCCCGTGGGGTCTGCCATGACAGAAATGATGCCTTCTGAAGCAAGGCGGGAAGTGTCCCATAGCAAACCTTCTGCAGGACGTTCAGGGATGAAAGAGGGCGTACCATTAACCGTGATTGTACTTTCTGCATTGACAATTTGTAGTTCGTCACCTTCTTGCAAAATGTCAGTTCCCATGTAATCTACCTGAAACACAGGATTTGTCAATGTCACTTTACCCTCAACTCTAAACGCATCATTACGAATAGCAGCGGCAGAGCGTCGTACCTTAATATTCAGAATGCCACCCCGTTGTACGGTGAGTGAGCCTTTGAGCGTCATCGTACCTAATGTTAGTGCAAACCTCCCAACGCCAAGTACACCGCCTTCCTGCACCGTGACACTCTGCAAGAGACCGGTACCAGCAAGCGTTCCACCATTGCGTACCGTGGTCGTTCCCGTGGTGGTGGATGCTGAGGTGCAATTGGCGAGTACCTTTCCTTCATAAATATTTAATGCACCCGAACTTGCACCTGTCAATGTCAACGTTCCCGAACCATATTTATTCAACGTTCCCGTAAACTTGCAGGCAAAAGTGTCGTCATGTCCCAGATACCCTACATTCCATGTACCCGTACTCAGTGTGGCATCTGTTGCCGTGGAGACGAGACTTCCCACCTTGGTCGTGAGATTGGTCTCATTGCCACTTTGCGAAGTAAAGTGCGCCACGTACACGCCCGACCCCAATTCCAATGTTGCTTTGCTGAGGTCTGTGGCAGAGACAAAGCGGCATTGGTTTCCTGTTACAGTAAGCTTGCCCTCAAAATTGGCGGTATTCATCGAAAAGTCACCACGCACGTATGGGAAGTTGACCGACAATGAGCCAGCCCCAAGAAGTGTTCCTTGGATTTTGCACCTACTACCTCCGCGCATAGTCACCGTCTTGTTGGTGGGAATGGTGAGGCGATTGGCAAACACCGGTACTGCCGAAGTCGAGTTGTTATCGAAAATGACAATAGTACCTCCATTTGCTATGATGGATGAATTGGTCGTGCCAAACGTGGTATTCCACGCACCCATAGCAAGTGTACCAGCATTAAGGATGGTACCTCCCGACCAAGTATTGGAACCTTCATAACTGATGGTTAGTTGTCCACTCCCAATCTTTGTCAACGAACCTTTCCCCTCAATGCGCCCTTTTAAACTCACCGAACTGGTAGGAATCTGTATCGTAGCAGAGTCGGTGAGTGTCAAGCGACGGTCGGTGGAACCATTGTTGTTATTAATGATGAGCGTAGCTTTGCCCAATTGCCAATTGCTTGCTGCAGTACTTGCCGCGCCAATGCTACTGGGCTTGCCACCATCGGCGATCTCTTTGATGGCAAGTGTCCCATTATTGATAATGGTCGGTCCAGTATAAGTACTCTTCGTGTTGTTTATGGTTAAGCGGGCTGTCCCTTCTTTCGTCAATCCTCCTATTCCGCTGAAGCCACCATCCGTACCATTGAAGACATAATTATTTTTGTCTGCAGACACCAGCACCCCATTCACGGGCAACAATTCGTTGATATTGATCGTGGTATTCTGTCCTTCGTCTGTGAACTGTACCTCGTCCGTAGCAACAAATTCCGTCGAAGTCTCACCGATGCGGAAGTTCTCACTCTGGTAGTCCCATTCATCACTTTCTGCACCCGTCCAAACGACATCGGTCGATGGGGCACGTTGGGCATTGATGACAAGGCAAACCTTGCCATCACCAGCTTTTATCTGATAAGAGAGTCCAGCCAATCCCATGACACTGATGTCTTCTTCTTTCCCCACAAATGCACCTGTGTATTCAATGAATGGGTATTCACCAGGTTGCAAGGTTTGGTCAGTTGTCTTCACATTGATGGTAACAGGATTTGTCAACGTGAGGTCTCCATCTACATGAATTACATCATGATTGACAGCTCCCTCTGTCTGTAAGTCCATTTCCATATAAATCGGTTGCTCAACTTGGAGTCCCTGTGTGAATGTCATTACACCGAATTTGGCTCCTTCATTGCCTGGCATGAGACGGCAACCCTCATAATTGAGTGCGCCC
This sequence comes from Prevotella sp., assembly GCA_017548525.1. Lineage (GTDB taxonomy): Bacteria > Bacteroidota > Bacteroidia > Bacteroidales > Bacteroidaceae > Prevotella. Next base: position 7,158 of record JAFYZV010000108.1, on the reverse strand, counting down.
TCAAAGACAATCTTTCCCACTCGGGGATTACCAGCCAATGTGCCTCGCGCACGAAGGTCAATGGTAGTTGACACCAAGTCGTTGTCGCTCTGTAAGATACCCTCGCTGATGACTGTCTTGCCCGTGTAAAGAGCCTTAGCATCCAAGATAAGTGTTCCTTGTTGTCCTTTCCATAAATCCATGTTGCCAATCAACGACCCAGCACCATCGAGAGTCGTGGCCTGTCCCTTGACTGGCATAGCATATACTACGGAAGGGGTAACGTTTCCTGACACAGTCACCACCGAGGGTGTGTACAAGTCGAATAATACACTCTTGCCATCGCTATATGCAACACTTTCCGTCCGTTGATAATTCTTGAAGTCAGTAGACCCAACCGACCATTCGCTACCTGTCATTACCATGTCGGTCACCATACACGGGGGCAATTGTGGCATAGGCATCCCGCCACCCAGGTAGAAGCCTGGGTTGGGCGACTGGTAATATCCTCGCGTAGTACAGTCAAGCCGATAGTGTGGGTCTTCCTGCAAGCAATACATGGAATACGGTGTTGAGATGTCTGTCGAATAAATCGCCATGCCCGTACTGCTGTCATCATTCTGTATCATCAAAGCCACCTCCTCGCGCCAGTCACCCATGATGTCACCCACAAACAATGGACGGACAGCCCAACCAGCATGTACCGCCCAACTACTCTCACTCGATTGCTGGATAAGACGTGTGCCATCAAATTTCATAATCATGACATTCGAACCCCATCCGCTACCCCCTGGGGAACCCAGGATTTCACGTTGCAACGTGCCATCCCACCAGATTCCCTCAAAAGGATAAGCCGTTTCTTGTCCCGAACGGATGACATTGCCTTTGCAATCCCATAGGATATTGCGATCTACCAAGCTATAAATCTCCCAGCCCTTATGGCTATCGTCCACATCCATACACTCGCCACGTCCCACGTCATAGACGCTCGGCAAGTACCATTCCTTGATATGCTTACCCGTGGCGGCATCATAAAGCACCTGCCCGAGCAAAGCTGTCTGCTGAATGGCAAAACATTCGAGGCCAGGGCGGTCGGGGTCGATGTCACTCAAACGGAAACGGTCGCCATGACCGATACCCGCACTATTCACCATGCCTTTCCTCGAATTGACGGAATATCCACCTGGCACAAGCTCGTCAATACCGTCACCATCCACATCACAAACACGCACCATATGAAACTCCGCTGGCCAAGGCGACTTGTCATTGCGACTCCATGTGTAGGAATGATGCCAATTCTGTGGTGTCCCATTATCCCAGTCATAGTCAAAGGAAAATACATAATTGTGGTGATTGCCATCGGTGGTGCGAACCATACATTCCATCGCCAATGACGGATGAATGCCATCAAAATAACATATACCGAAATGCCCACCCATGGTGCTGTATTCCCGATAGCTGTCATCGCTTCTATAACTGGAACGATTGGTACGGCCATAGCTGTCCACACCGTCATGCACCTTGCTGTAATCAAGTTCGGCAGAGGTTATCTCCGCTCCCGTCATACCATCTATGACGCTAATATAGAAAGGTGGATTACGCTGTGTCTGCTTAGCATAGTCTATAATGCCGTCGCCATCAATGTCTGCCGACTCTTTTCCAAACACATATTTGCCGAATGTGCCAGCCTCGGCATCCCAAAAACGAGTGCCGTCGCTACTCTTGATAAGGACTTCTGACTTGCCGTCACAATTGATATCGTAAGCCAAAACCATGTCGTTCTGACCTGCGTCAATATCGATATTGGGACCGATGTCTAATGTCCATAGGCATGTGCCATCATTCTTATAGGCTTGGAGCTTATGGCTTCTCTCCGAAATGTCTATCGTCGATAGGCGATCCACAATCCACTCATACTCGCCATCACCATCCAAGTCGGCTGGCCAAGCATATTTTGCCTTGTATTCATTGGGATTGAGTATTTTCTTCTCGAAGTCAATACGATACACCAAGTTATTCCATGCTTGTGTCTTATAGGTAAATGGCTGACTCTGCTCGCCTTCCACACCATTGACCACAAGCGACACCGTGACCTTAGCACCATTCGGTATGCGCCCTGTTGTAGTATGAAAGTTTGTCTCCGACAAAGGAGAATTGTTAAGTCTCGCACCATTCACATAGACATTGTAGTGTGCATTCTCTGGGTCCTGCGCCAATTTGCGCCAACTGACGAGCATACCCGAACTGCCCTTAGCGGCTACCACACCGCGTCCCAAAGCCTGTTGGATGCGTTGCGCCCATACCTCAAAGGGGGTGGCGGTCATCAAACAGACAACCGCCATTACCATCAATTGATTTCGTTTCATTTTTCTTCTCTGTTTTTAAGTAATTTGTTTTTTCGTCTGATGTATCACATGAATTGTTCAGCTATTGTTATATGAGTAGTCTTTTGGTGCAATGCCGTTTAACGAACAATATATCCACTCTCCTTCACGATGTCATTGAGTTGCCCACTGGCGAGTTTGTAGAATAATTGGTAGGCGGTGCTTGACTTGTCGATGTCGGCACGGACGCTTGCCATTACTTCTGTCACGTATGGATAAGAGTTATCTTCTATGGTTTCCTTGGAAGGCATTACCCCGTTCACGCCGATTAACTGAACACGCGAGTCGTTGATGATGGTATCAAAATAATAAAAAGGTGTATATCCAATTCCATTCTCATCCATAACAATTGAATCGTATGGTGATACCATGAGAATGCCTACCATTTCTGGCCATTCAATCATCTTCAAGCCTGCCATCACAATAGTTTCCATTTTCTCTTGGCTGCCAGAGTTCTTATTGCGGATGTAAGGACTGATGGTGGCATCGTTGCCTCCCACTTCTTTCCAATTACGAATTTCGCCTGTGTATATTCTCTGGATTTGATTGATGGCGAGGTTACGAACGGGATTCTTTGGATTGACCATGAATACAAATGCGTCCTTCGCCACGGGATAAGACAAAAGGGCAACACCTTTCTCGTTAGCATATTGCTGTTCGTCTCGACTGATGCCGCGAGCGGTGATGATAATATCATTGTCACCATCAATCAAACTGACGAATGATTGATGCGTATTCCTATTTTGAAGAATGAGCGAAAGCTTGTTAATATCATCTTGGGACAAGTTTTTATATGTGGGAAAAAATCCCCATGAATGAAACATAGTAGATAAAAATGAAGAAGACCATTCACCTTCTATGCCAAGCAGTCGGCACATCAGTAAATTGCGCAGGGGTTGCGTGGAATCCGAACCATCCATAATAGGTGCATTGGAGAGGGTCATCGTGGTTGTTGCCGTCGGCTTTTCCAAATCACCCACAATGGGGGTTTTAGATTCCTCGCTGTCATCATTTCCACAGGAAGCAAGCAACATAATAGCCGTAAATAATAAAGTAATGTGTTTCATCTTTATTTTATCATTTTATTATTCATAAAATATGTTCGTCCCTTTTTACTTATTCAACTTCCACGTCGCCCCATCCTTGGTATCTTTCACCTCAAAGCCGAGGGCGGCGAGTTCGTTGCGGATAAGGTCGCTGGTTGCCCAGTCCTTAGCGGCTTTTGCCTTAGCGCGTAGGTCGAGAACCATATCTACTACCTTACCAAATGCCTCCTCCCGTACATCGTTATTAGCACCCTTATTATCTTTCAAACCCAACAGGTCTTCTGTGAAGAGGTGCATCACGTCGGAAAGTTCCTTCAGGCAGTCTGCGCAGATGGTTGCTTTACGGTCAACGAGGGTATTGACTACATGACAAGCCTCAAAGAGATAGCTGATGACGAGTTGTGTCATCAAGTCATCGTTCATGGCATCATAGCAACGTTGGCGCAATTCTTTGACGAATTTCTCAGTATTAGCATCGCATTTGTCGCTGACAGGTACGCGGTTGAGGCTTGTCAATCCATCGAACAAACGTTCCAATCCTTTCTGGCTTGCCAAAAGTGCATCATTCGAGAAATCAACCGTTGAACGATAGTGAGCAGACAGGATGAAGAAGCGGATGGTCATGGGCGAGAAGGCTTGGGTAAGATTCTCATTGTTGCCCGTGAAGAATTGTTCGAGCGTGATGAAGTTACCAAGACTCTTTCCCATCTTCTGTCCGTTGATGGTAATCATGTTGTTGTGCATCCAATATTTCACCATCTGTTCGCCTTGCGAAGCCACCGCCTGTGCGATTTCGCATTCATGGTGTGGGAAAATAAGATCCATTCCGCCCCCGTGAATATCGAAGTGGGCACCTAAATATTTACGTCCCATTGCCGTACATTCGCAATGCCAACCAGGGAAGCCATCGCTCCAAGGTGAAGGCCAGCGCATGATATGCTCGGCGGATGCTTTCTTCCACAAGGCAAAGTCGGCTTGGTTGCGTTTCTCGCCTACGCCAGCAAGTGTTCTACTCTCATCCTTGATGTTTTCCAACGAGCGACCACTCAAGATTCCGTATTTGTGTTTCTGGTTGTAAGCCTCGATGTCGAAATAGATCGAACCATTACTCTCGTAGGCAAACCCATTAGCAAGGATTTCCTTCACCAATTCCTCTTGCTCGATGATGTGTCCCGTGGCATGTGGCTCAATACTGGGACGGAGGCAACCGAGTGCATCCATGGCGGTATGATAGCGATTGGTATAGTATTGCGCAATCTCCATCGGCTCCAACTGTTCGAGCCTTGCTTTCTTCTCTATCTTATCGTCACCTTCATCAGCATCATGTTCCAAATGACCAACATCAGTAATGTTCCTCACGTATCTCACTTTGTAACCGAGATGTTGCAAGTAACGGAAGAGAATGTCAAACGTGATGGCGGGGCGAGCATGTCCCAAATGAGGGTCGCCATATACTGTTGGTCCACATACATACATGCCCACATGAGGGGCGTTGATGGGTTCAAACCGCTCTTTCTGTCGACTCAAAGTATTGTAAATCAATAATGTCTGTTTCATAAAGTTATCGTTTATCAATTGTAAATCATACATTTATTTGGTGCAAAGATACGGTTTTTTCTCAAAAAAACATTACCTTTGCACCGAAATTCAGATAACATATTATGGCTTATAGAAGAATTACGGCACTTGAGGCTGCCGAAATGATTAACGACGGCGACATGATGGCATTGTCTGGTTTTACACCTAACGCCAACCCAAAAGCAATTTTCCGTGAACTATCCAAGCGGGCAATCCGCCTCCATGAACAAGGCATTCCCTTCCAAGTGGGCGTGTTGACAGGCGCATCGAGTTGCCAAAGCGTCGAGGGCGATATGGCTGCTGCTAAGGCTTTGAAGTTCCGCGCCCCGTTTTCCACGAACAAAGACTTTCGTACCCATACCAATTTGGGCGAGGTGGATTATGAAGACATGCACCTCGGACACATGGCGGAGCGCCTTCGTCGCGGGTTCTATGGCGAAGTGGACTGGGCTGTCATCGAGGTAAGCGACATGGAAGAGGGCGAAAACGAATGTAAGGCATTCCTCACTTCTGCTGGCGGCATCGTGACAACCATTGTTCGTTTGGCAAAGAAAATCATTATCGAACACAATACATTCCATAATCCTAACTCCAGATACCTTCACGATACGTGGGAGCCACGCGAAGTTTGGGAAGACCGCGAGGTAATGGACATCCATTCCCCATACGACCGTATTGGCGATGATTATGTATTGATTGACCCAAAGAAAATTGTGGGTGTCATAGAGAGTAACATTCCCGAGGAGGCTCGTGCCTTCAAGGAGCCAGACGAGGAGATTATGAGTATCGGTCATCATGTGGCAGAGTTGCTTGCCAACGACATGAAGGTGGGACGTATCCCCAAGCAGTTCCTCCCGATACAGAGTGGAGTGGGAACAACGGGAAATGCGGTATTGAAAGCATTGGGAACAAGTAAGCTCATCCCACGCTTCAATGTCTATTCGGAAGTAGTGCAAGATGCTGCCATCGACTATATGTTGGAAGGACGTATTGGTTTTGCTTCAGCAACAGCCATGACCGTGACCAACGAGGCTTTGCAGAAGGTTTATGCCAACATGGATTATTTCTCTAAGCACTTGACCATCCGACAAAGTGAGATAGCCAACTCGCCCGAGGTGATTCGCCGCCTCGGTGTCATTGCCATCAACACCCCACTTGAATGCGACCTCTATGGCAATGAGAACTCATCCCATGTATGTGGCTCTGCCTTGATGAACGGCATCGGTGGTTCTTGCGACTATGAGCGAAATGGTTATATTTCCATCTTCACCACACCTTCTACCGCCAAGGGAGGCAAGATTTCCGCCATTGTTCCTATGTGTTGTCACGTGGATTCCACGGAGCATGATGTAGATATCATCGTTACCGAACAAGGTGTGGCTGACTTGCGAGGCAAGGGACCCGTGCGTCGCGCATGGGAAGTCATTGAGAATTGTGCACATCCCGACTATAAACCTTTGCTCCGCGACTATCTCAATCACATCGCACCGATGGGTCATGAGCCGCAACACATGCGAGCAGCACTCGCTTTCCACGATACGTTCCTGCGTAAGGGCGATATGAGATTGACAGATTTCAGCGAATATCTGTAAAAAAAGAATCGGATGGAAAACTATCCGATTCTTCTTTTTCTGATAAAAGGTTTTTTAACCTTTGATAATACTCTTAAACAAATAATGCTATAGATTCATAATAATCAAAACGATGAAAAGAGTGGGCGTATCACAATTTGGCGATACGCCCACTCTTCCTGTTTTTCAGATTTTTACTTATTTAGAAGAATGATGCCTGATTTTCAATAATTTAGCTTTTGAAATTTGCAAATTTGGGTGTCTCGTACTAAATTTGCATAATGTTTATCCGCAGAAAGCCTAATAAATCAGGTACATTCAGCATAGAAGTGATTTCCAAGAGAGGTGGTAAGAACCTCGTTGTTCGGCGTTTTGGCTCGTCCCGTGACGAGGCGGAACTTCGTTCATTTGAGCGCAAGGCCCAACAGTGGATTGATGACCAGCGTGGCCCCAGGCTTCCTTTCTCCTGGGAGAAGGACGATGTCATCTCCGATTTCAGGTCCACCCTGTCCAACTCCCAGGTCAGGGTGTATGGTCCCGAGCTGGTTTACGGCTCGCTGTATGACCGTATCGGCTACAATGCGATTGAAGACGAGATGT
>JAFYZV010000107.1 GCA_017548525.1 Prevotella sp. | reverse complement strand
TTGTTTATAGCATAAGAATCATTCGTTTATATGGTACAGAACTATGGTTTACGTCATACAAATCAATGCTTTATAGCACACGGAGCAATGGTTTGTAGCATCGAAAGCAATGGTTTGTAGCATCGAAAGCAATGGTTTAGTGACATCGTAAATCATTGATAATCTGCTTTTTAGATGAAATAATAATGAATTCTTAGATAAGCCAAGCGTTTCAGTTTCAGTTGTTTCAGTTAAAAATATAGGGGGTATAAATTTCTCCTTCTTTTTGTAACTTATTGATTATTAATTAGTTATAAAGTTTTAAAAAGGGGGTTGAAATAAAAATGAACCTCTGAAATCGATTTGAAACTGAAACAACTGAAACGCTTTCAAAAGAAAATAGTTTGCTGATTTTATGGTTTCTTCCATTATATTTTATACCTTTGTCCCTTGAACATTGGCGTATGCCTCGGTGGAGGTGCCAATGCGACTTTCGTGGGTGAATAGATAGTTGTATCTATATTCTATAGAGGTTCGTGCAAAAATTCCGACCAGAATTAACAAGGCCTCGTGGAATGGGGATACACCTTGCATAAAGGTGTACCCGTTCCATATATGTCCTTGTTAGGGTTCTTTGGTCGGATACCTTGCGCGAAGCATATATGTGGACGTGGTACACTTTCTTTGTATCTACGCTTGAACAGAATCGTTTCACGCTAAATCCGACCAATTATGAACGTAACGAACGATGAGCAGGAAAGACAGGTAGTGTCCAAGCAGCGCGTGGCAGACCATGGCGAGGTATATACCGCCAAGCGGGAGGTAAATGCGATGCTTGACTTGGTGAAGGAAGAAACGGAGCGCATTGATTCCCGATTCCTTGAACCAGCCTGTGGCAATGGGAACTTCCTCGTAGAAATCCTCAACAGGAAAATGGAAGCGGTAAGGAAACAGTTTTCCAAGAACCGCTTTGAATACGATCTCGCATCAGCACAAGCCGTTAGTTCGATGTATGGTGTAGAGTTGTTGCCTGATAATGTTGAAATCTGCCGCCAGCGGCTTTTTGACACATACAAGGAACTTTACAACTCATCCCCCTACGGGGAAGACAGAGGAGGACTTTCTCTCGAACTGGAGCGGTGCATCCGATTTCTTCTGAAGAAAAACATCCTCTGTGGCGATGCCTTGACGATGCTCCAAGCCGACGGGAATCCCATCACCTTTTGCGAATGGACTTTTATCGGCTTGGACGGCAAGGTGAAGCGGCGTGACTTTGAACTCGCCGAACTCCTAAAGAATGTAGAATACGATAAGCCCAAAGCGGGTGAAGAAGGTCTGTTGTTTGCCGACACGGGAGAACCGACCTTCGTACATCTTCCTAAACGGGAATACCCTTTAACTGACTACCTAAAACTACCCGACTATGAGTAAATTAAACTACAATCCTGATGTGTTGTCGTGCTTAGCAAACCTAAGCAACGACGAAGTGTTTACACCGCCACAATTGGCAAACCAGATGTTGGACATGCTACCCCAAGAGCTTTTCCAAAATCCTGACACCAAGTTTCTTGACCCTTGCACCAAAAGCGGAGTGTTTCTTCGTGAAATAGCCAAACGGCTGATTAACGGGCTTGCCGATACCATTCCCGACCTACAAACGCGCATCGACCACATCATGCACCATCAGCTCTATGGTATCGCCATCACCCGCCTGACCGCACTCATGAGTCGCCGTAGCCTTTACTGCTCAAAAGATGCCAGTGGAAAATACAGCATCTCTCACTTCGACGATGCTGACGGCAACATCCACTTTGACGAAATCCAACATACATGGCAAAATGGGAAATGTCGCTATTGTGGTGCATCGCAAGAGGTTTACGACCGAGGCGAAGACATGGAATCCCACGCATACGAGTTTATTCACACAGATAACCCAAATGAATTATACAACAATATGACTTTCGATGTAATTATCGGCAATCCGCCGTATCAGTTGAGTGATGGAGGAAATGCGGCAAGTGCCATACCACTATATCACCTATTTGTCGAACAAGCCAAAAAGTTGCAACCTCGTTATCTAATAATGATTATTCCTGCACGTTGGTATGCAGGTGGACGAGGTCTTGATACTTTTAGAGAAACCATGCTGGGAGATAATCGAATAAAACATATAACTGATTTTGCTGATAGTAGCGAATGTTTCCCTGGTGTTAATATTGCAGGTGGAGTTTGCTATTTCTTGTGGGATAAAGATTATAAAGGCGAGTGTAATGTACGAAATATTACTAAAGGAGAGGAAATAACGATTAAACGTAGTTTGTCTGAATATCAAGTGTTTGTACGTTCTAACATTGCAATAAATTTGATAAGAAAGATAAACACAAGTAATCATAATAGTTTATCTTCAATCGTATATCCTTCAAATCCATTTGGGTTTAGAACGTATGTAAGAGGCGAAAAAAATGAGTTCGATGGTTCTGTAAAGTTGATTACAAGCGAAGGAATTGGATTTGTCAAACAATCTGATATTGCCAAATGTAAAGATGCAATAGATAAATATAATGTCATAATGACAAGAGCCATGTCTGGAGGTAACAAACCAGGTACTGATGGAAAATATCAAGTAGTTCCATCAACAATGCGCGTTATGAATGCTTATGAAATATGTGCTGAAACATATATTTGTATAGGGGCTTTTGAAACAAGAAAAGAAGCGCAAAATCTTCGTTCTTACCTCTCCACCATGTTTGTTCGATTCTTGATGCTCCAAGCAATGAGTTCAATAATGATTAATAAGGAAGCATTCCTGTTCGTCCCCCTCCAAGACTTCAGCAAGCCTTGGACAGACGAGGAACTCTATGCGAAGTACGGTCTGACTGAAGAAGAAATCGCATTCATCGAATCGATGATACGACCAATGGAATAAAGAGAATAATAACAATAGGCGCTCTTTGACAAGTTTTTGATAGTTTTATTTGGAAGTTTGAAAGGAAATACTTATCTTCGCACCGAAAACACATCAGATTATGATTAAGGTGTACGAAACAAAAGAAGAGAAGGAGGCTGCTTTCATGCGCTCTGTGGGTCTCCGTAAGGTTTGGGAAGACCTCACTTCTGGCAAGATGTCGTTTGATGAATTTAAGCGACAAGGGTACAACACGGTCAACATCACCAAGTAATGAATTTGGTTTTTTCACTCTCAGAACTAAATAAGAAATCACCATACATGCTGGAGTCAACAGGCATGTACTCTTTTACATTCGTTACTGAGCAAGGAAAGAAATATGAAATAGGGTTCATCCAAGACTTAATGATATCTGACGAAGGCGTGTACCAATTTTTCATTACAACAGAAGACCAATTCAAGACAGTTCTTGACAAGATAATCCAGCAAACGGTGTTAGTTATAATAGAAGAGTTTTTCAAGAACGAGGGAGTTGTCTTGGATTATATCTGTGCAATAGAAGACCATCGTCAGGCTTCAAGAGACAGAATGTTCCAACTATGGTATGCTAATTCGTTAGAGAAAGAACACTATTGCATGAGAAACATAAGTGTGAAGATTGACGAAACAGAATACTTTTCTTCTGTCATTATGAGAAATGACAATCCTCGCTTTAATGCAATGACCGAGGCAATTGACCGTTTCATACAAGATTTCCAAGATAAACTAAAATAATCTTGTTCATGAGTGCCATAACGAAAAATGTAATGTTATGGCAACAACAAATTATTTCCCGAAGAAGTCGGAGTCGGCTCCGATGATTTATGCGTATGAAGACAAGCATGACCCAAACCTAAACGGTATTTTGAAAGTGGGCTATACGACAATTGGTGTGCAGGAACGTGTGCGCCAGCAGTATAACATTGTACGCCCAGGCGAACCGCCGTACCGTATCTTGGTGGAAGAAAGTGCCATGCGTCAGGATGGTACTACGTTTATGGACCATGACGTGCATCGCGCCTTGGTAAAGATGGGATGTCAGCACATTGAAGGCGAGTGGTATCGCTGTACACCACAACAGGTGCGGGCGGCAGTCGTTGCGGTGAGGGAACGCTTGGATATTGCATGGAATCGTGACAAAACGTTTGTCATGCGGGATGAGCAGAAGGCGGCAGTTGACAAGACGGCGGAATATTTTGAGAACTATGTTACAGAGCAAGGCCGCACACCCCACTTTCTCTGGAACTGTAAAATGCGATTCGGCAAGACTTTTACCACCTACCAGTTGGCAAAACGCATGAATTGGTCTCGTGTGTTGGTGCTGACATTCAAACCCGCCGTAGCCCAAGCATGGGAGGAAGACTTGATGACGCATGTGGATTTTGATGGTTGGCAGTTCATAGCCAGGAATCCAGAAGCAACCATCGACTATCAATTTGCTCATGCCGACAAGTCGAAACCCATGGTGGTGTTCGGTTCGTTTCAGGACTTCCTCGGAAAGAACACGGCTAATGGCGGCATGAAACTAAAACACGAGTGGGCAAGGGAGTTTAATTGGGATTGCATCGTGCTGGATGAATACCACTATGGTGCGTGGCGTGAGAATGCCAAAGAATTGATTGGTGTCAGCGAGGATTTAGGTAGTGAGATTGAGAATCCCGACTACTTCGACGAGGATTTGATACCTATTACATCCAATCATTACCTCTATCTTTCGGGTACTCCCTTCCGTGCGATTGCCTCTGGAGAGTTTATCGAGGAACAGATTTACAACTGGACTTATTCTGACGAACAACGAGCCAAAGAGGAATGGGGCGACAAGCCAGATAACCCATACGCCTCGTTACCGAAAATGGTGCTACTGACCTATCAATTGCCTACGGAAATATCGAGAGTGGCAGAAGAGGGAGAGTTTGACGAGTTTGACCTCAACTCATTTTTCGAGGCAGAAGGCAGGGGCGATGATGCCGTGTTTAAACATCACGATGAGGTACAGAAATGGTTGGACATGTTGCGAGGGCAGTATTTGCCAACTTCCATCAACGACCTAAAAGCAGGAAATCGCAAGCCACCCCTACCCTTCTTGAATGGTGACCTTTATACGAACATGAATCACACACTTTGGTTCCTGCCCAATGTGGCATCGTGCTTCGCCATGCGGAATCTATTGAGAGAGTTTCAGAACACGTTTTATCATGATTATCAGGTGATTGTTTGTGCTGGCACGAAGGCTGGTATTGGACTACAAGCTCTGCCGCCCGTAGAGAAAGCGATGTCGCATCCAGACCCGTTACATTGCAAGACCATCACGCTGACGTGCGGCAAGCTGACTACGGGTGTAACCGTCCGTCCATGGACAGGCATCTTTATGTTGCGTGACACATCCTCGCCAGAGACCTATTTCCAGTCTGCCTTCCGTGTTCAGTCACCATGGACGATTACCAATAGTGACGGGTTGCATCCTAACCAGACGGAGATATTAAAGAAGGTTTGTTACGTCTTTGACTTCTCGCCAAACAGGGCATTAAGAAAGGTTGCCGACTATTCTTGTCAATTGAACGTGGAAGAGGGAAATCCAGAGAAGTGTGTGGATGATTTCATCAAGTTCTTACCCGTGCTTTGTTATGAGAATGGTGTGATGAAGGCACTCAATGCCAGCGACGTACTCGACATGGCGATGAACAACACTTCTGCCACACTATTGGCAAGAAGATGGGAAAGTGCCTTGTTGGTGAATGTCGATAACTTCACGCTCCAACGATTGATGAACAATCAAGAGGCGATGGCGGCATTGATGAAGATAGAAGGTTTCCGTTCTTTGAATCAGGACATTGAGACCATCATCAACAAGACTGATGCCATCAAGAAAAAACGCAAGGAACACGAAGAAGGTCTTTCCGTTAAAGAGAAGAGAGAACTGTCAGAAGCCGAGAAAGAGATTAAGAGTAAACGGAAGCAGATACAGGAGAAACTGATGAAGTTTGCCACACGCATACCCATCTTTATGTATCTCACGGACTATCGGGAGTATTCGCTCAAAGACGTTATTCTTCAATTAGAGCCGAGGTTGTTTGAAAGAGTTACGGGTCTGACAAAGCAAGACTTTGCCTTGCTGGTCAGCCTAAACGTTTTCAACGAGGCTCTAATGAACGATGCCGTCTATAAGTTCAAACGCTATGAGGACTCCAGCCTCTCATACGCGGGCATTGACCGCCACGAGGGAGAAAAGTTGGTTGGCGGTTACAGTACGGTCATTACGATGGAGGAATACTTGCACTCGTAAATGATGTTGCAAAGATTTTCCCTCACTTCATCACCACCTTACTTCCGTTAATGATATAAATGCCTTTGGGCAATTGAGCATTGTTGTCAACTTTCCTACCGCTGAGGTCGTAGCATCTATCCCCTTGTAGATCGTTGTTGGATGGATTGTCAATCACCTTGATGCCAGTGGTGCCGAACTCTATCACCTGAAGGGTGAGCTGTCCTAATACGAAGTCGGCATTTTTCGCGGCATCGGTATAGAAGGCGACGATATAGTCACCCTTTTCAGGAATGTCGAACTCGAATGCCTCCAAAGTGACTCCCATGAACTTGTTGCCCGTGTCGCCACCGATGTTGATGGTCGGCGTGTAAGTCTTAGATGCCACTTCCTGTCCGTTGACATCCTCTATGGCGATGGTCACGGGCGTGAACTCAGGCTGATTCCAGTTGCACACTTTGTATTTGATGGCATAACGTCCTGGGTGTAACGTCAGATAGGAACGGGCAGTCTTATCGCCAATTTTTGCCCATGCAGCTTTCTCTTTGGTAATTGCGTTTTGCACGAGCAATCCATATTCAAATGACCGGGCAGAATTCGTAAAACGCAGGATGCGTGGACCGCTTGTAAAGGGAAGTCCGCCACCCACACGCTTCACGGAACCATTGCTCACATACCAGTTCTGAGGCACTACACCCTCGTTCCTGAAAGTCTGGTAAAGACTGTAGGAAGTAGCGGGAGCAACATAATTGACCAAACACGTAGCTTCCGCCGTCTTGTCCTTGTTGTCTGTCACCTCCACGCGCAAGTTGTGTTTTCCTGCCGCTGGGGATGGCAGCGTTACCATGTAGGGAGTATCTGACAATGAATCTAAAAACGTATTGCCATCATAGAAATCCATCCTCACGACCTTGCCATTGGGGGCTTTGGCGGTGGCTCTCACCGTGATGTCGGGGAAAGAGACCTCTCCTTGCGGAGCCATACAGATATGAAGGGTTTCGCCTGTGGGCTGAATGATTTTTGTCGAGGGCATATTCAGGGAGAAACGCTTGCAGAAGTTCCAGATAAGATGGCGGTTGAGATCCATGGGCCAGTGTCCACCATTGTTATACGAGTAGAGCCACACTTCACCACCGTTGGCACCACCCGTCCATTTCTCCAAGTCGCCGTTGTACCAACTGGTGCTGATGGGCTTGTAACCCGTGGTTTTTGAATATTTTGTATGATTGTCGTGCTTGGCATAGTTCTCGATGTAGGCATGAATGCCATATTGTTCGTAGCCGAACACATCGTCGCCGTAAGCAATGCACTCCAATAGGTTGACGGGCTTCTTGCAACTGTTCCAGGGTTGCTCGGAGAACTGAATGCCACTCGTGGGAGCGAAAGCTGCAATCTTGTCTTGCATGTTGGGAATGCAATGGTGAATGAGCATCGAACCCATGGAGAAACCCGACCAATACACACGGTCTTTGTCGATGTCGTAGCGACTTGCCATCTCGTCGATGGTCTTGATGACGAAGTTCTGGTCTTTTGTGCCGCCAATATCCCATGTGGTACCATCGCTACGGAGGTAAGTGATGACAAACTTGGCTGTATCAATCATCTCATACATCTTGTCTGAGCCATATTGGTATTCTGGGTCTTGATTCATGCCATGCGTGACGATGAACAAGGGCGATTTGGCTGGCAATGAATTAGGGATGAACACCACCATGTTCCTCTGTTGGCCATTCACGTTGATGTCTATCGACTCCTTCTTGTAAGCCGAAACCTGCAAGGCAGAGAGGAGAAAAAGCGAAATGAATAGTAATGAACGTTTCATGTTTGTTGCGACTTGTGAGTAAATAACTGGGTGCAAAGTTAGTGAAAAATGGGGAGAAATGCTCTATAATCCTAAATTTAATTGTATGTAAGTAGTTTACACAAAACAAATATTTGTAACAAATGTGTAATTTTCAGCTGGAATTATTGGGAATAATAGTACTGCTCCCTTTATCTATATATGGCATTTAAGTTTGGTATATGCGGCATATACCATTCGTATTTGCTACAAATATCAATCGTATATGCCGCATATATCAAATGAAAATGATACCATAACATCACACATTTCTTACTCACAACTTGACATGATGGCACAATAATAAATGATTGCCGCATAGAACGTCAAGATTGCCCAAACAACCCAGAACAAGGCTTTCAAAACTCTTTTCATCAAAACTTGATTTTATGATAGTTGTTATACAATACTCGTATGTATTCCCACAAATCGACAGGGGAAACCCAAATGTTGGCGGTGTGCCATCCGTCTGTTTGCCGATAATATTTGACGGTACTTTCTTTCTCATAAACGGTGTTGGGATAGACACTTCGCTGTTTATAGTCAGAAAACCATTTCTTGCCATTGTAAACGGCGATATGGCCGTAAGGGTGTCGTGAATTGTTTGACAACACGGCAATATCTCCTTTTTTAGGATGACTGACCTCGACGAACCCAAGTCTCGGCAAAACCTTCTCGTATGCATACGCTGGATAGATTCCGCAAGGGTAACATCCACCATGATGCAATGCCCTCATGGTATACCAGGCACACATGCACCGAGATTTTTCGTTGGCATGTCGTTCCGCAAAGTTCACCACTCTGTCGCTGTTGTACTTATACGGGAAAACAAATCCCAAAGCAATAATCAATAATACTACTATCTTTTTCATGCCCCAAAGATATGATGAACGATTATGATTGGCAAACAAATAAGATGGGATTGTATGAGATGCTTGGTTTATTGTACGAAATAAAAATGTATGTAATACTGTTCTGTTTTTCTCTTTGAGTAAAATAGTAGTCAAATTGAGATGATGAGAAAAATGGTATGCAGACAAAATCAAAGGGTTAGAAAACAAAATGGCTTCGACTTAGCTCGCTATCTTATATGATGCCTAACGGCATCTGAAATTATATTGGACAGAAATCATAGATAATTATAAGATAGTACTTTACCACATTCTGTCTTGATGGTCGCTAATATAGCGATATTCTATTCCTGTATCATCTCTGAATACAGAGGATTGAAATAACATATTGTTGCCTGATTCAATCATAGACCATGCTGTAAAGTTAAATCTACGGCAACGATTATTAAAACCATGACAAAGATTAATAAATCCACGTCGTAGTTTATTAAATCTTCGACGTGGATTTATAAATTTGAATATGACGAATGTTCATTGACGAATCATATTGGCAGCTCTTAATGCCATGTTCTCACGCAAGAAATCGCGATAGAGCCATATCTCCCGCGAATGGTAATTGCCTTCCTTACCGATAAGGGGCAGGACATAATCTGTAGCCGTATATCCTTTCACGAATAACAAGTTAGATTCCTCATCGAGGTAAACGGTGAGCGTGTCTTTCTTTTGCGCCGCAACGGGAAGCCATGGTGTTGGCTCGGTCATGAAGACTGCCGCCTTGTCATCTGTCCGCCAATTCACGGGATTGATAGCTACCACGGGGTTCTTCACGAAAGATGCACTCGCGCCGATGTCGCTCGATACGGAATTGTACGAGATGGTCACCCCCGTATCAGCTGCTCCCTTAGCGGGAACGATTCGTGGACACGAGTCAACCATCTCCTGTGTGATGCCAATGCCGATGGCGTATGCTGCTATCATACGTTGGAAAGTGGCATCATCCATCTCTTTCATCAACTCCAGTATCATCCTCGCCCCTTGGCTGAATCCCGCCAAGATGAAAGGACGACCATCATTCAGATGTGCCAAATAATAACCGAAAGCCCGCCTGACATCATCCAATGCGAGTGGGAAGCGAGCGGCTGTCACGCTATCGTCGGTGAATGTTTGTAGGGAACATTGGCGGTAATAGGGAGAATAATAATTCAACTTGCCACTAAGCAACGTGTCCACACCGAGCATCTCGCTATACAAAGGCCTGCGCACACTATCATTGTAGGTGTCGGCATAATGGCACAAGACACCACTCGCATCCACATAGTCGCCCGTCTCGGTGGAAATGACATAGAAGATGTCTGCATCGGCGTGACGGTCTGACACATACCATTGCGTCGTGTCTTGGTAGTCAGGAACAGCAGGAAGGGCATCCGCCTCGACGGAACGCCCTTTCCCTACCTTACATTGTGCCAATAGGCACACGGTAACTACCATGAAAAATAAACGAATGATTGGTTTCATGGAGTGGATGTATTAAAGTCTGCAACCTTACTTCAATGTGATGGCAATCACACTTTTCGTTGTCGTACCCATCGAAGAGACGTTGCTCTCGCCCTTAATTGACTTCACCCAACCATCGGCTTGTAGCTCATAAGTGGCTTTCTCATCCATTTCCATCTTCAACATGCCACTATTCAGTACCATGTCTATGTTTTGCTTGATTGACTCCGCCTCTTCTGGCATCATCTTCTCCACCTGGGTGATAATAAAATTTTTAATGTCTTCCTTGGACATATCCATAGCAGTATTGGTGGAAATGAGGTTGCCATCAACGGTGTATGTGCGCTTCGCCTTCATAGACATCGTGTCATGGATGAACTCCTCCTCGGTGCCATTGGTGATAGTCTTGCCATTGAGCATGAGCGGGCTGGAAAACTTTTGCACACTATTCAACAGGGTCTCCTCTGTCATCTTGTCTTGCATCTGGTTCATCAGCAATTCCTTGGACATCGGCGGCATCCCCGGGGTATTCAAAAGCTCATCAATAAACTTGGAAAGACCCGCTTCCATTTTGCCTCTCACTTCGTCATAGTTGAGAATATTCATGTCTTTACCGTCCTTGTCAACATGAAATCGCATCGCGGTACCCTTCATCATCCCTTCCGCGTAAGTCAACAACTTGCCTACCATGTCATTAGTATCGACATCGGTCTCTAACTTGGTGGTCTCAACATCCAACACATAACCGTCTGCCAACGCATCGACCACCGTGTATGTTGTCTCTGAAGTTATCTTGATAACCCTATCGGAGATGTAAGAAGTCACTTCCGAAGTATAGACCTTCACGTCGCCCTTCTTCATCTTGGGGCTTACTTTCACTACATCCTGTGCGTATGCCATGACGCTCATGACCATCATGGCACAGAGAATCAATGTTTTTTTCATGACAAAATTTATAAGTTTATTTGATACATGACGAATGAATAGGGTTCGAGGTCGATACTCATTTTCTTCTTCATCTTCACCGTTGACACTTGCGGTTGGATGGGTTGTTGGTCAAAATTGTTCTCGTCATTGGGTTGACCAGTCAGCACGGTCATCGTTGCGACAGACTTCATCGACTTGAAACGAGAGAGGTTGATGTTTGCCTTCTTCCTATCGCCACTGGCATTGCAAACCTTCACAAAGAGTTGACGTGTCTTCGTGTTCAACACCACCGACTGCTCCTGCAAGTTGTCTGCGCCCTCAATGTTCACACAATCGCCATAGTAATAGTTACCCGATGATTGCCCAAACATCTGTTGCACATAATAGCTGCAAGTAAGCACAGGACGTTCGTTGTCGAAATAAATCAAGTCGGGATTCCAATTGGTGTTGGTCTTCCTTGCAAAAAGTGGTGCGTATGAGGTCATGCAAACCACATCACCATTGCGCTCAACGTGCAAGAGATAAAGAGCCTCTGCCAATGCGTCGATGAGTTTCTTGTCCTTGGCGGCATATTCGCCTAAGTACACTTTTGTCTTGCGGTCACGTGGGTAGGTATCATACTGGCGACTCTTGAAAAAATAATCCCGTTGCTCATAATAGTGTTCATCCAAGATGGGGAGACCAATCTCATCAGCCAACTTCCACCCATTCTCATAATCACGATTGCCAGGATGCGAGCCAGGACCAGCTGTTCCCACAATCACGATTTCTGGATGCGCCTTGGTCACTCGCTCATAGATATATTTGAATCGCTCGATAAACTCTGGGGAGATTCTTTCCTCATTACCGAGACCCAAGTATTTCAGGTTGAATGGCTTGGGATGTCCTGCTTCGGCGCGTACACGTCCCCACTTGGTATTCACGTCACCATTGGCCCATTCTATCAAGTCAAGGGCTTCGTCAACCCACTCGTCCATCTCCGACATCGGCACACAGTCTTGAGCTTGGTCTCTCATGCCCCATCCACCGTTGGCACCTTGGCAACTCACACCACAAGGAAGGATAGGTAACGGTTCCATACCTACGTCTTCACAGAACTGGAAATACTCATGATAACCCAATCCCATCGACTGATGATAGCCCCAAGTATTCTTCAATGGACGACGCTGTTCCTTGGGACCAACCGTTGTCTTCCAACGATAGGTATTCCAGAAACCATCGCCACCTCCATGTACCACACATCCACCGGGGAAACGCATAAACTTAGGATGCAATGCCTCAAGAGCCTCCGCCAAGTCTTTACGCAATCCATGCCCCTTGTAGGTGTCCTCGGGCATCAACGAGACCATGTCCACATCCATCTCCCCTGTGGTAAGTACCAAGACTTGAAGGGCAGCATGTTCTGAGGTAGCGTTGGGAATCAACTGTGCATCATACTTTTTCCATTCGGAGGTATTCACATCAATGATGGCTTCCGCAAGCAGTTTAGGATTTCTCCCCCACCCTTGCTGCGGTTCAACCAAGGCTATGCGCACTTGCTTGGCATCGCCCTTCACGTTGCGAAGAAAAGCAGAAAATTGGTATTTTGCGCCATCCTTCACGGAAATACCATCAAAGCCATCATTCTGAATGCCAAAGCCCGTCCAACCTGCATAGTCATAATAATGCCCCACACGCTCGATGTACAAACGCATGAAGTTGGGATTGTTGGCATGGATTGGATTGGTCGATAGCGGTTCGATGTGTCCCGTGGAATGTCCAGGACGAATCATCCGCCAAGCCGTTCCTGCTCCCCAGCCGTCACGTTCGGTGGGATTGAATTCAAATGAGCCATTTTGTATCAGCTCCGCATACAAGCCACCATCGGCAGCACTACTGATGTCTTCGAAAAAGATACCGATTAATTCATTACTGATAGCTTTTCCTCCTGCTGGAGGAGTCATGCCTTTCTGTGCAGAAAGACCAAGTGTCGCAGCCATCATCACGACAGTCATGATTGTTTTTTTATTCATATTGTATAAAAATTTGATAGTATGCACGATAGAGGGTTATCAGATTTCACCTACGGAGTGGAGACTCTTGCCCAAAGAGGAATGAAGGTTTGTAGCCTCCTGCGTCAACAACGATCTTCTCAAACACGATGGCAGGGTCTTCGGGGTGGATGGTAAGCGTGTGTGTGGTTTGTTGTGAGAGTGGGAAGTCATGCTTCATTTCCACAATTCTCCTCGCAACGGTGGGATAGAATATTGAATAGATGTTTTCCTTCGCCTCATTGAGACGGTCGTTGAAGACAATTCTTTGTGGCTCGCCTCCATCAAGTGACACCGTAAATGCCATTCCACCTTTGTTGAGATAGTCGAGGGTTGACTTCACGATGACGTGTATTGTCACCTTTTCGGGCTGTTTGTCATTCATGTCGAAACGATAAGTGAGCGAGGCATCACCCGTCTGTTCGGTATAAGGCATCAACGCCATGCCACTCCGAGTCCTACCCATATAGGGAATCACCGTCCAAGAAGTTTGATTGGTTGCGGTAGACGTATGGAAATGCTCTGCCTCCATGACCACCATCCCATCTTTTTCCGTGAAAATATAGCCCCCGACTCCATCCTCCACCTGTTTTACCCTCGGCAGTCGGTCGGCAGGGAAGTTGTCGTTCCACGATGTATAGCCAATGTGTTTCTGTGTCATCATGCCATTCCATTTGCCATTGGCGATGTTATGGTTATAGGCGGCACAAAGCATGGAGTCGCGTACAAACGCCTCTCTCACTCTCGCAGCCCACACATTGGCATCGGGATTGTTTTGCGCTGCCATCCATTGGTTCATGGCTTGTGCATAATACATTTGGTGAATATTTGACATGGCTTGTACGGGGAACAGGATGATTTGCTGGTAAGCATCACGGTATGCTTCTGGCAGGGTGAGATATTGCCGCAAGGCTTCCGCTTCCAATCGCATGTAGTCATCTGCCACCTGTCGCCATTCGCCTGTCTCCACGTTATAAGTTCGTGCGTCAAGCATCTCTGCCGTGGAGCGTCCTGCATATTTGTTGCAGAGATTGAGGATGCGGGCAGCCTCTCCCGCTTGTTCCTTACCAAATTGTTGTTCACAGAAACGCAGGGTGTGGTCGGTAATGTTGTTTGCTTGATATTCCTTTGGTTTCCATGCCATATCCATGAACATGGTGATGGGATATTCCATGGGTTTGAGGTCGCCCACGTTGAGAATCCATAGTCTTTCAATGCCATAATCGTAAGCCAAAGTGAGTTGTTCCCACATATTTTGCGTGGGAGTCACGTTCAGCCATTTAGAATTACGTGGTGCGCCTACATAGTCCACATGGTAATACAACCCCCATCCCCCTGGGTGTTTACGCTCTTTATCATTGGGAACACGTCTCACGTTACCCCAGTTGTCATCACATAGCAAGATAAGAACGTCATCTGGCACACGCATTCCTTTATCGTAATAGTCAAGTACTTCCTTATACAACGCCCATACCTGCGGTGTTTTGTTTGCGGCTTTCCCTGTTACTTGTTTGATGATATTGCGTTGGTTTTCCACTACACGTTGCAACAGTTTCGTATCTGCCTCTTCACTCATGGCTTCATCACCATCTCCACGCATTCCGATGGTAACAATGTCATCAGTTCCTTTCATGCGCTCAATGCCCTCACGGAAGAATTGGTCGAGTTTTTGTTGGTTGGTTTGATAGTTCCATGCCCCCCATTCATTTCTGCGACGAGCATATTCTTGGTGGTTTCTTGCCATCGGTTCGTGGTGTGATGTACCGATAATGATGCCCATCTCGTCAGCAGTTTTTGAATTAAGGGGGTCATCTGCATAAAAAGCCCATCCCCACATGGCTGGCCAAAGGAAATTTCCTTTGAGACGCAATATCAATTCAAAGACTTTCTCATAGAAACGATGGTCTCCGTAGTTTGTGCCAAAAGTATTCTTCACCCATGATGTGAGGCAAGGTGCCTCATCATTCAGGAAGATTCCCCGATAACGCACAGCTGGTTCGCCATCGGTATACTCCCCTCTTTTGACAAACAATTGGGGATGTTTCTCTATAGGTACATCTGCCCAATAATACCAAGGAGAAACGCCCATTTGCTGGGAAAGCTCATAGATACCATACACGGTGCCTCGCTTATCACTACCCGCAATCACAAGTTGGTCGTCAATAGTCTTAATGATGTACTTTTCCGTCTTGCCTTTCAAGTCGTTCAACAATCCCTTTTTGACCCATGCGTCGATGAGACTGTTGCTGCCCACCGTTCCCACAACAATGGCAGACGCTGGAATTTCCTTGGTTTGTTCCACGTGAATGCTGGGCTTTCGTCCCGTCACATTCAAAAAGTCTGTTTGCAAAGATTGTAATGCACGACTCACACAAGAATGCTCTTGTGGGGTTATCCATAGAGTTACATCGTGTAAATCTAATGTACCTTCCTGTTGCTGATATACAACAAAAGGTTCAGCGGCTATTACTCTCGACGTAAATGCCATCAATAACATGGCAAAGGAAATAATTCTTCTCATGATCAAGATTTAATAATTATTCCGCAAAGATAACTATTTTTGTACATTATTTTGTATAACAGACTAAAAAAATGGCATGATTGCTGGAAACGATGAGGGAAAATGCCCCCATTCTATACGTTGATTCCTTGAATTGACGATAAACGAATAAGAAATTGCAAAAATATCACAAAAAAGCGAAATAAGAAAACAGATGGGCAATATTATCTTTCCTATTTCAGATTCTCAAAAATATTTATTATCTTTGCAAAAACAAAACTATACCATAATGAAAATGAGACAAATTGTTTTTTTCGTACTATTGTTCTGCACCAATATCGCTCATGCCATTACTGAAGAACCTGCGATGATGATTAAGGCTGGTGCAAGGTATTATATTTATAACACGTATTACAAACGTTATCTTTGTAGTCGTGGTGACAGGGAGGGTTATGCTGCCATTGCCAATTGGAATGCCAATGACAGTACGGATTTCATCTTCACCGCCTTGGCAAGCAATACCGACGGCTATTATTGGTTGCAACAGGAGAAAACAGGAAAGTACCTGCAAGCTTCCAACGCCTCCAACGATACGTGGAGCGTATGGCTCACCAACAACCTCGATGACACATACGACAGTTTTAAGTGGGCATTGACGGCAGGGAAATCTGGAAGTTTGAGTAACAAACGGTCATCAAGTAAATACCTTGGTGTTGATACAGGACAAGAGGACCAACAATTCATTGGTGTCTATTATGACAAACCATTGAACGAACGTTCGGAATGGTTGTTCTTCCCTGTAGATGTAACTGCCGATAGCAATGGTCAAAGAAACAAATACGGCAAATGGGAATATTATGTCGATTCCATCAAGACTGACGTTTTGGTGCTTGATAGTGCGATTGACTACCATGTAACCAATGCCGTTCCGATGGGAAATGTCCAAATCCAACTGAATCATGAGGATGCTTGGTTGATTTTTGAGAACGTCAGACCTTCCGCCGTGGTCAACACATATCTAAAGAATATTACGATAAATGGTGAAGCAGCCAAGAACGGAAGTAATTGTCGAGTAGTTATCTATTTGGATGGTGCGGTGGTCATCCCACAAAACCAATCGACCTATCTGCCCTTCATCGGGTTTGAGGAGAAGCAATGTGCGGGCGATAGCCACCCATTCTATACGGGGGCGAATGTGTTGGGGGATAACGACCATGCCAACAATCGCATCCGCAGTTTTATTCTCAAACGCGGTTATATGGCAACGGTAGCGACCGCGAAGGATGGTACGGAATACAGCCGAGTGTTTGTTGCTGACCACCAAGACCTTATCATCAATGAATTACCCACTGCCTTGGATCGCCGTATCTCATACATTAACATCAAGAAATGGAACTATGTCTCCAAAAAAGGATGGAGCAGCACGGAGGGACAAGGTGCCATTAATACCGAGGGAGCATTAGTGAAAACCACGTGGTTTTATTCATGGAGTGCAGACAAAAGCAACCAACTCGACATGGAATATGTACCTATGAACACCCATCAATATTGGCCTTCCGTGTCATCGATCGCCGAAAAGAAGGATTGCACCCACATGCTTTCTATCAATGAACCCGAACATTCGGAGCAACATACCAATTGTTCGTGTAATGAAAACAAACATGGTAAGGTTACTCCTTGGACAGCTACGACATGGACACCACGCTATCAAACCACGGGAATGCGTATCGGGTCTCCCTGTCCCACCGACGCATCATGGTTGACGGAATACATCGGACACGTGGACGATATGGCTTACCGTTGTGACTTTGTCACTTTTCATGCCTATTGGGGAAGCAATGAAGCAGCTACAGTTGATTCATGGTACAACCAACTCAAGGCGATTTACAACGCAACGGGCAGACCCATCTGGCTCACCGAATTCAATAACGGCGCATCATGGACAACGGAAACAAAGCCTTCTTATAATGCCAATGGTGAAAAAATGAAACAAATCATCCAGATGTTGGAAGACGCACCGTTCATTGAACGTTATTGTATCTACAATTGGGATGACTGGCACTTGGCAGTTCTCACATGGGATAACAACACCAACAATTGGTGGGTGAATCCCGCAGGACAAGCTTATCGCGATGTAAAACCTCACTTTGCCTACAATGCCGACATCCAGAAAGTACCCAATTGGTGGGGATTTGGCATCAAGAGCGACAAGACGGAATTTGCTATTTCCTCCCTTACATGGGTAAACAAAGACCATTCGGGTAAGTTGACCATTAAAAATGACAATATTGACCAAACGGATGTGTTGACACTTGAACGTCAAGCATCTGACGGAACATGGAAAACATTTAGGGAAATAGACGAACGAGAACTGTTTGATAACTCCTCATTCAGCGTATTCATCGATGGAAATGCCGACGTTCTTCTCCCCTATTATATCGCCAATCCCGACCGTCTCACTCTTCGCATGACCATTAAAGACATCAAGGGAAAGACAGCTACCAGCGAAACGTTTACCAAGGAATGGCCTTCGTGGATGAAAGATGCAATGGGAATCACCATCATGGAGAAATCTTCAAACGATGAAAGCAAGACATACGACTTGAATGGAAGGAGAACAAACGCTGAAAAGGGAGTACAAATCATTGTCAACAAGAATAAGCCCAATAAGAAAATCATCAAATACTAACCAGTAACTACCATGAAAAAGAACATTGTTTTGATGTCAATCGCCGCCTTGCTATTCTCCATAGGAATGGTAAGTTATGCAGCTTGGATGAAGAATCCATTGCCCCAATCAACCATATCACAAGTTAGAAAAACGGCAACGGATATGGAAGACATAACGGCAAAATATATTATCAATCCATCCTTCGAGAATGATGACATTAATTCATTACAAGCGGTCAACAACTCTGCCGATGGCTTACGTGGCTATCAACTGAATAGTCCTACGGGATGGAGTGTCAGCGGAACAAGTGTGACTCAATTGTTGGTTGCAACTGATTGTTTTACGGATAACAACTTTGGTAAAGTGACCACCATTTCCGATGGTTCGTATGCGTATTATCTTCGTCAAGGATGGTCGAACGGAACAACCACACTCAAGCAAACCATCAACAACCTTCCCAAAGGCAGATATAAATTTGCGGTTAACAATCGTTCTGGTTATGCAAACTCTGCCACCTCATCATTCAAGTTATTCGCTGGCGGGAACAACACTTCTGTTGCTTTTACACAAGGTTCACAAGGATTCATGACAAATTTGGCTTGGACAACTTCTGAACTGTTTTTCGAGACAACGTCAGACGGTAGTATCGACATTGGAATGGAAGTGAATTGGGTATCGGGAGGTAGTTGTGTGATGTTCGATAACGTGCGTCTATATCAATTGAGTGATGATCATACCGAACCC
This sequence comes from Prevotella sp., assembly GCA_017548525.1. GTDB lineage: Bacteria > Bacteroidota > Bacteroidia > Bacteroidales > Bacteroidaceae > Prevotella. The sequence goes on along the minus strand of JAFYZV010000107.1, from coordinate 5,686 downwards.
GAAGAACCCACCGAGGCAGATGTGGAAAGCGTCACCGAAGGAGTTATCACCAATACATTCGTTGACGAGGCAACGATGAAAGCCGACCTTTTACAGATGCTTGCCAACTTTTCCACATATATGGTCAACGATTTTCAGGAATGTACATCGCCCAATAGCATCAACGAGGCTTGCGGTTGTTTCCGTGGTGAAAATACGATGGGCAACAACGAACAAGGAGTACGTCCCAATGCCGACCTCAGTATGATTTGTGCCTTCTTGGTGAAATATGGACAAGGGAAAGTCAACTTGCCTTCAGGTATTACGTGGAGCAAGATTGAGGACATGGCGATGAAGTCTTTGGTGTTCGCCTACTCTACTCACAAAGCCAATAAACTCAAGGTTTGTTCTGGTAACAACTATTGGGGATCTATCTCTACGAGCGATTATGTATGGGAGAGTTCATTATGGGCGATGTCTGTAGCCTATTCAGCCTTCTTTCAATGGGACAAATTGAGCGACACACAAAAGAGTTATATCAAGAACTTATTGAAAGCTGAATGTAACTATGAGTTGAATCGTAGCATCCCGACGGGATATAATGGTGATACGAAGTCAGAGGAAAACGGTTGGGAAGCTGATATTTTGGCTGCTACATTGGGATTATTCCCCGATGATGCTTTGGCAAGTAAATGGTTTAATCGCTTGCGTGAGTTTGCCATCAATAGTTATTCCCATGCTGATGATGCCAACGACAACACGGTTATAGACCCCGATTATGATAATAAGACGGTTGCCAATCTTTACAAAGGACAGAACCTTTATAGCGACTACACCCTACAAAACCATAACTATTTCCACACCTCCTATCAGAATGTGGTGATGCAAGAGTTAGGTGAAGCGGCACTTGCGTTGAAGTTATTCCAAAACGGCATTCATGGAAAAGAGACATGGAAGACCAACGCCTTGATGCACAACAACTTGAAAGTTCAACAAGAGGTATTGAATTGGTTGGCATTGACAGATGGCGAATTGGCAATGCCTAATGGAAACGACTGGAGTTTGTTCCTCTTCGACCAAATCACCAGCTACACCACCAATGCTTGTTTCTTGCAAGATGCCGATGCGTTGATGTTGGAGAATCTCGCCTATAAATTCATCAAGGCTCGCCAACAAACCACCCAAGATGGTAGTTGGTTGCTTCGTGCTGATGTAGGCGCAAGGCGTATGGGTGTGGAAGCGCACCGTGTGATGATGACTTGGCTCATGCACGAGGTAATGTCAACAAGTGGGATGACTCCTACCGCATGGGAAGACTTCACCAAAAAGTATTCGGAAGCCAAGGTGTTTACCACACAAAACGTAGTTCGTGCCGCCACAAAAGACCGATTCACCACCTTCAGTTGGAGCACTGGATTGAAGAGTTACACGGGTTACATTGCCGCGAATAGTGTTGACAAAAACAAAATCATCGTTCCTTTCCGATCCAATAACACGGGAAACATCCTCGGATGGTATGAGGTGAGCGGCAAGGGAACGAATGCAACGCCAGTTGTAAGTGGTATTTACAATCTGCAAGGCAATAGTTACACGATGAATGGCGAATTGAACACCAACGACGCAACACTCAACAACCGTTTCGCCATCTATTCCACACCAGGTAACGCCGTGATTTATTTGGATTATGTTCGTGCTAACAATGCGGGAACCATCACATCCGAAAAGGGAGGATTAACAGCTATCAGCGTGGATGAGTTTACAAAAACCAAGCGAACATTATACACCGAGGGAACACACAAGCAATTGGATGGTGCTACGTTTACTACGATGGAAGGCAATTGGGTGAATGTTGACAACGCCGTGGGCATTATTGGACAAAACAACAAGAAGATTGCCTTTGGCGACAAGGCAAATAACAACTCCATCAATACCGCCAAACTATACCCAATGTATTCTTCAACGAGTCGTTCGTTCAAGTCGGGTGATGTAATGGATAAGAGAAACCTCGTGTATTATAGCAATATCTCTGCGGAACAAACTCAAGCGATGAACGAGCAATTGCAAGTATTGACCGACAAAGTACCCATTGGGTGGAATGGTGTGATTGCCGCTGATCCCGATGGAATAAACTATCTCTTGCTAAGTAATTTCGTAAGTGCGGAGAAATGCGTATTGTCGAATATCAGTTGTGCAAAAGGCGCACCCGTATTCACTACGGAAACTTCCATCAACGACTCCCATTCATCCGCAGAGTTTATCGTGGAAGAAAACCATAGCATCGGAAACACGTTGAATTTCTATATTCAAGGAAACAATATCAAAGCCATTCAAGAGAAAGATAATGCAGATGTCATCTATGTTGAAGCCAACCAAAACACGACGATTACCATCTATGCCGTGAAGGATGGAAACACGCTTGTTAAAACAACCAACTTAACGATGGGTAAACCAATGAGATGTTTCATCGAAAGCTATGATTTAAAGCTCGTAAACGCCACGTTTCCAGAAAGCCAAGATGAAGAACTCACGAAGGGATATGAAGACATCACATCATCATACCTAAAGAATCCCAACTTCGAGCAAGATGAGACCTACGGGGCAATGGGAACGAATATCACATCAAATGGTGTCACGTATGAGAGTTGTTACATCAATCAAGTGAATGCCATCAATAATAAATGGCCCAATATTCTTCCCGTTCAAGGATGGACAAATGGCAACACGATGAGTGGTGGTTCAAATTTTTGCCGCATGTATTCCATGCCCTACTCTTCCACGCTCTATTGCGTAAGTCCAAGTAATGTGGGCAATTATGCCGCCAAAACCACGGGAATGATGAGCGATGAAACGAAGGGTGAGCGAGTACTGACCGTTCTCAACTCATGGGATAAAGGTAGTAATTACATCAAGCAAACCATCAACTTGCCTGCTGGAACTTATCGTTTGATTCTCGATGTGAAATATGATTGTCCAAATGAAACTTCCAACAATGGCACTTCCATCACTACCAGTGGAGGGAATATCAATACATCACTCACGGGTATTAGTTATGGCAACATCACCGATTATCGCTACCCCACCGTTGCCAACTCATGGGAGAATCTTTGCTACGACTTAACGTTGGATAATGCCACCGAAGTCACCATCTCTTTAGGTTATTCTTCTTCAGCAAGTGTAGGAGCCGCGAACAATACTTTATTATATATAGACAATGTGCGATTGTATAAAAAAGCAGAACCTTACACGAAATATCTCTTCGCATACTTCCCCTCCAACGATAACGAAAATATCTATTATGCGTTGTCAGATAATGGTTTTGACTATACGCCCATGAATGATGGCAACATGATAATTTCATCCGACACCACATCTATCAAGAAAGGATTGCGCGACCCACACCTATTGCGTGGCAATGACGGATATTTCTATATGGTGGCAACCGACATGAAATGTGCCGAGGGATGGTCAAGCAATCGTGGAATGGTATTGATGAAGTCGAAAGACTTGGTGAACTGGCAACATTCTACGGTGCATTTCCCTGACAAATATGCAGGAACAAACTTCGCCAACGTCACTCGTGTATGGGCTCCAGAAACCATTTGGGACCCAGAGGCAGGCAAGTACATGATTTATTTCTCCTTGCTAACCAATGATGGTTCGATTCCTTACGACAAAGTGTTCTATTGTTACGCCAACGAAGACTTCACCGACCTTGAAGGAGAACCCATCGTTTTGTATGATTTGGGCATGTCAACTATTGACATGGACATTGTTTATAATGATGCAGACGGTCTCTATCACGGCTTCTTTAAGAATGAAGACAAGGGAGGAATCCTCAAAGTGACATCTAAAACGCTTACTGCACCCGTAGGAACTACGCCAGGAAGCCAATGGAAAAACCTCTCGAAGGGCTTACAACAAACGAATGTCGCCGTGGAAGGAGCAGGCGTGTTCCAACTTTTAGACGGCAAGACGTGGGTATTGATGTACGATTGCTATGGTAGCGGTTACTATCAATTCTGCACCAGCACCGACCTCAACACATTCACCTTCAAGCAGAATACCACCACAAGCGGTATCTTCACACCACGACATGGTTCCGTGATAACGCTGACAGATGCAGAAGTTGCAACCATCAACCAAGCCCTCGCGCAAAAGGTACACGAAAGAATACATGCTGAATTGGAAATGGAAATACAACATGCCTTGATGCTTAACGTGGATGTGAAAGAAGCTTTGGCACTTGTTAATGACCCTCTTGCATCCAACGAGGCATTGACCGAGATGATCCAGCAACTGAAAATGTCTGAATTTGCAGCCGTGGTAAGCACCTATACCGAAGATGTTACCACAACATACCTTGGAACATGGATAGAAAGCGGTGGCACAAACAATTCCAATAAGGGGCAACACTGGGACGGAACATCCACATCTACCTACATGGAACAAAGTGGAAACAACTGGGGACGTTCATCTTGGAGCATCTCCTATCAACAAGATTTAACCCTTCCCGCTGGCTCATACCTCCTTAAAGTAGCAGGGCGTAGTTCCTCTTCTGTCATTGCTTCCATGAATATCGATGGACAATCCGTTACATTCCCAGCCAAGGGCGATACGGGATATGGTATCAGTACTGACGGGAAGACCAACTTCTCTCCCGAAGCGACATACGCTAACAACAATTACGGGCGTGGATGGGAATGGCGTTATATTCCATTTACTGTTGAGGAGGACGGCACATGCAGCATCGCACTTCAAGCTTATGCTACAAGTTCACATCAATGGGTGAGTTTTGCCAATGTTTCTCTCTTACGGAAAGTACCATCAAAAGTACATGCTATGGAGGTTTTTAAGGATGGGGCAGACCTATACAACCTACAAGGTCAACGGATAGGTTCGCCCCAAACAACCTCTACCCTGCCAAGAAAGAGTATCATTATCCAGAATCAAAAAAAATACGTTTCCAGATAATCGGGATGAATAAACGCCCTTTTGCCATTGCGTTGCTCTTTTTCTTATTCATTGGAAGCAAAGCACAATTGGTCATCAATGAAATCATGCAATCCAATGTCGATTGTGTGATGGATGACTTAAACCAAATCCCTGACTCATGGGTGGAACTATACAACAATGGGAACACCTCCGTCAATCTCCAGGAATACCAATTGGGTATTACTTCAAATGGCGATGAGGCATGGAATCTTCCCAATTATCTCCTTAAATCAAAGCAATTCGCCTTGATTTATTGTGATAAGGAAACAACGGGATGGCATACCAACTTTCGTCTGGAATCGGGCAAAGGAGGAGCTGTGTATCTATTCAATGGGAACACCATCGTTGATAAGCTTACTGACATTCCCAAGCAACCAGCACCCAATATTGCATACGGTAGGCAATTCGATGGTGACAACACATGGGGCTATCAAGTCACTCCGTCACCCAATGCCAGCAATGTTAATGGAATAGCCAAAGGTATTCTTGGCGATCCTATCTTCAGCGAAGAAGGGCGCGTCATGACAGGTTCTTCTTCAATCAGCCTCGCCCTATCCATCCCTGACGATGCACCACAAGGCACCGTGATACGATATACCACCAATGGTAGCGAACCCACCATGACAAGTATACCCTATTATGAACCTATCAACATCAATACGACACGAATTGTCCGCGCCAAACTCTTCTGTAAAGATTATCTCTCCCCTCGTTC
>JAFYZV010000106.1 GCA_017548525.1 Prevotella sp. | reverse complement strand
CCAAAACACCAGATGGCAAGCACAGGAATCTTGTCAAAACCAACATCAAGAACTCGCAGTACTTCGCGGCTCTCCACTATGATGCCAAGTCAGGGATTCCCCACCTGCATCTGGTGGTGAACCGCATTGACAAGGACGGCAACATCAATGACTGTCATTTTATCGGAGAACGAGCCGTGGCAGCTGCCCAAACCATCAACCAACGCCACGGCTGGAAAGACCCGATGGAGATACGGGAGGAACATCTCCAACAGATAACCGATGACTGCATGGATATACTCAAATCGTTGCCACGTTTCGACTGGGCAGATTACGAAACCATGTTGACCAAGCGGGGCTACAAGATCAAGCTACAGCGTGACAAGGAGAACATGGTTAGAGGCTATTCCATCAAGATGGGCAACTCTGCTTACAAGTCCTCTGAACTCGGAACAGGCAGGAAACTGATGCCGTCGCAAATAGAAACGACATGGAGAAAACTGCATCCAGTTCAGAAGCCAATGGCTGTACAAGTCCCGAAACCAGTGGACAGCAAAAAGCCAATCACAGAAAGTATGTCAACAGTACGGACTTCATCACCACAAGCCAAGCCTACCGCAACATCCACTGATTACAAACAAGTCTTTCTAATCGATGGCGAGCAGAAACAACTCTGCATCCCAGAAAGAGTTTATAAGGAACTTGACAGTAACATTGTGGTTCCAGAGAACAGCAATGCCACACATGAGGACATTCTGAAAGTCGCCATGCTACTGTTTCTGAACTACGTCGATGCCGCAACTGCCATGTCCGAATCTTATGGTGGCGGTGGCGATGCTGGCACTGGCTGGGGAAAAGACAAGGATGAGGACGAACTGGAATGGGCAAGACGCTGCGCCATAAAAGCCAACTGGCTTTGCAAGCCAATGGCAAGAAAATGGAAACGAGGTAAGTAAATAAACATAATATTAACACAAGTAAAACCAGTAATATGTCACAAAACGAAAAATACAATGACCTCATGTCTGCCATCAAGGAAGATGAGGAAAAGAAGGAAGAGCAGAACCGCTTCGATGCCACATTGGAGCAGACCAAGGACGCGCATTCCTTAGCGCGGAAAACGCTTGATGCTACCAAGGAAGCCAACGACAACAATGTCAAGATTCAGAAAGGTATTAACGCTGCAGCCCTAAGTGCGGATAACATCCTCACAAGAATCTGTGCAGCCATTGTCAAGGCAGAGAACACTACCATCAAGGCAAGGCTTGATGATGAGAGCATGAAACAACTCCATGACATGCATGCCCAATGGCTGGGGCAAGAGGAACAGAAACTTGCCGATCATAACCAACAGCAAGAAACGATCTGGCAGAAGCAGAGCCAACGACTAACGAAAATTGTGAAGAATAACGAGGGCGTATGGATTTCCACGAAACTGTTCTACGTCGTTGGTTCATTATCCCTCCTGTCAATCATAACGATTGCAATGGAGATAGCGTTCTATGTGTATTTCCACTGGATCCAATAGCATAAAACACCAAGAATACCCTCCTGTAACGAGTAGTCCCGTCACATCATCACGACGAAGATTAAAGCCGTGGATGGGCTTGATGTTCGCCGATGCTGTTGAAACAGTTCGTCCCGCCGCCCGTCGCGACAGACAAAAGGGGAGTCTCAATCATGGAAACTGGTGTGTGGTGATGATGGCTTGCTTGTTCATTGGCTTATTGAATCTCTTTTGTCAGTTCATTCTTCATCGTTTCCACGCCCGACCATCCGCTGATGGCTTTGACGAACTTGCCCTCGCGGTCGTAGATGAGGTAATGGGGAATGGCATCGTCGTACTCAGGGATTTGCATCTCGTTCTTCTTGTCCTTAGGCACGATGTAATGGTCGCCAGCGTGCTGGGCTACAATATTCACCCATTCATTGGTGTCGCTGCTGGTGTCGGTGATATAGACGAAATCGACGCCCCGTTCTGTCAACTCATCCTTCACCGCCTCCATTTCCTTCATTCCCCTACGACAGGGGCCGCACCAAGTGGCCCAGAAGTCAACGAATACGATATGGCCTTTGTGCTCGTCAACGATTTTAGGCAACCACTCTTGCGGTTCTCCTTCCGGCAAGTCGCGGCGTTTGCCCTCGTTGCCAGCGGCTTCCTGTTTAAGCAACGCTTGCACTTCCCGTATTTGCACTTGGAACTCTGGCGACAGGGCATTCAACTCGTTTTCATCCACAGGCTGGTTGGCTTTCGCTTGAGCCATCACCGTCTTTGCCTCGTCCAACTCCTTGAACCAGCGTCCTAAGGGAGAATCTTCCAGCCCGTTGGCCTGAATGTATAGCTTTCCATCATCAAACCCATAATATTTCAAACAGGCTAAGAAACCGAGCGTGTTGCGGTAGTAAGTCAGTTCGGGTGCATGGGGGTCTTTGAAGGTGAACTGCTTCTCAAACATGGCCAGCGAGTCAGGATCTTTAGTTAAGTCCCAGATATTCTTTGAGAATGTGTAACTTCCTAATTTTCTCAAATAATCCTGTTCAATCAACATTCTTTGGTATTCTCGTTCCTCTGGCGAGAGGTCGAGAGAATCCAACTGCTTCACCACATCCTGAAACTCTTCCCAACAAACTTCGCGCCATTCGTCAACGGTATCGTGATAGTGAGCCGTAGCATATTCGCGAGGAAAACCAAGCTGCATATCTTTCATGTGAATGGGCAGGGGCAATTCAAAGGATGCGCCTTCGATGTGGATGGCTTTCTTCCAAAGTTCTTGCAGCTTCGAGGTAGTGATGCTGTCGCGTGGTGTTTCTTTATTGTAGGTCTGGTATTCTTCAAAAGCTTTTTTGTTGAAATCAACTCTGACGGTGTCGCCGGGGAAGAGCATGACTGACCATCCCACGAAATTGTGTTTCAGCGGATAGCAGATGTCCCATACGAAGGTAAACGTGCCAGCGACAGAATCAGTGGTGATTTCAGGCGAAGCGCCCTTCAGCGATTCATTGTTGCCCCAAAAATCAGGGTGCTTGTCCTTGTCACCTGGCTCTCTGTCCACATACCGCCCCAGGATAACGGCAGGAACACTCTTACGCTCCCATACCGGAAGGGATAATGAGGTTTGGGAGAACGATGGAATACATGCCGCGAGGGCGAGCAGTGCGGTGATGATAGTTTTCTTGTTCATATACATTATATTTATTTGTTTTGGGGTATAAAATCGGCGCGAGTCTGATTCCGCATCCGATTCAGAGGCATCGCCAAACACCGTTCTCCCAGATAAAGTCTCAGCTCGCGCCTTAACGCGAGCATCAACTTTTTTCTTCTCGGGAGATATTTTGGCGAAATTTCTGAATCAAGAATCAAAAAGTCAACGCTTCTTATGTCGTTCTATGTCCGTCGGTCTATCCGCTCATTTGTTCTTTATTGTTAAATTCGTCTGCAAAGGTACAAATAATTCCTCAAACTCCCGCTGTTTCTGTTGGAAAAATGAGAAAATCGCCCGTTCCCGCCTTTCATTTCTCGCTGGTAGTGACTGTAGATGTGTGACTTGACTTGCCCTAAGCAGTAGGCGATGAAGTGCTTGTTTGATTGATTTATCATTTTGAAAATAGCTTTTCCTTTCTCTTTTATTAATATATTTCTATAGTTCTTATTCTTTCCTGGAGCTCTTCCATCTTCTGCATCAAAGCATCGAACTCTAACGACTGTCCATAGATAAAGAAGCGACGCATATCTGCGTAGTCGGCTTTCCACGATTCCATTGCTTGTTCAGGTATCAAGAAATTGATGGTGGCAGGAGCATGAAGATCATAGTTTACATATTTCAGGGCATAATACGCTCTGCGATGTTCAACAATTGCGTCATAAAGAGTACGGTCAGCCAAAGCCTCCCGCCCATATTCAGTGTCCATCAGTTTCTCCAAATCGTACAGATGGCGAGACATACGAACACTTCTCGGTTTATCTTTTTGGAACTCTTCAGCCAGCAGGAACAACTTTTCCAAGAATGTGCGGGTAGGAACAACTGTTCTTATTATGCAATTGGCATCCGTGTCTTCCTCTTCAAAAGTTTCTCCAATTAATGAGTGAATGTCACGTTCTTCTGTTGGCTCGTCCATTGAGAGGCAGCTAATCTCAATCTTCACACGCGGAGGAATGTAACTGATAGAGTCTTCAACGATGGACGGATAATGTAGCAGTATGACCGTAGGATCTTTGTCCGAGTCTATCGGTTTCCATTCACCGCTTTTATCCTGTACTTGGCTGACATTCTCAATGGTGTAACCACTAATGCCCATACCCTTCAATTGGGAATCAAGTTGAGCAGAAAGAGTCTCTTGGATATACTTACGTGCCAACTTCTTCAGTTTATCACGCTGACTCTTGTTGGTTTTCTCTATGCCGAAGAATGAGTGACTGATGGCCATGTCAATGTCTTCAGAAAAGCGTTCAATAATGTTGAAACCTTTTGAGATTGACGTGCCACCCTTGAATATCAGCGAATCACGGCAGTCCGTTTGGAATAGGGCTTTCAGTGTTACTGTAACCCACCAGTCCTTTTCGATTGCCACTTGATTGATTCCGGGATGTGTGGTTTCCGTCTGTTGTAGCATGGCAAGACGGTCAACAAGTTCATTATGTAGCCAAAGTTTTCCCATTATCACTATTCTGTTTTAAGCATTGGTTTTACAATTCGTTTCATCCATGCAGGCATCATATCCACGTCTCTCATCAAGGATTCCTTGTTTGGTTCTTTTGAGATTAGTGAACTTATTGTCTGCAATTCTGCTTCGTTTATATTCTCTCGCTTTAATGCTCTAAGAGCTTGCACCAATAAGGCTACGAGACGTGTCTCATAGCAGAAGTTCTTGGGAACGCCGCGTTTTAAAGTTACCTGACGATTAGCGAGCTTTACTGTTCTATCGCTGCCAGTAGTCAAATATGTATAATTCATCGGAACCTGTGTAGAAAGTCCCAGTACATTTAATGCTGTCATGCCCGAAGGTAACACCTGAGCATTATCACGGGTCGCAATAGCCTGTACCACCTTATCGACAGTAGGAAGTACAACTCCGAATCGACTTTTCCGGGGTTTGGCATAAATGCCTTGTGCAATCTTCGTTAGAGCACCCTCATTAGCGAGTTCAGACAAAGTACCACCCACAAATTCAGCGTGATACTCTGGAAAATCAGAGCGGAACAGAATGCTATCTTCAGGCATCGCCTCTATGCGTTGTCTTAAGGTATTGTTGTCTGTAGAATGTCCATTTACCATAACACCTTTGAAATTTTGATGATTTTTCAAGTGCAAAGGTAGAGAAAATATTTCGATTATAGATAAATAACAGCGCTTTTTTACTTCTTTTTTGCAGATTTTCCTTAAACATGCTTTAGAGTAGCATATTTGACAGAATATTATGTGTCCTCAATGTTCAATAGGTGTTATCGGTTGTACTTTTATGCCATTTGGGTGGAAACAGTTTCAATATTGCACAAATGCTTCAAATTTGAGGTTTAATAAAGTTAAAAATGTTAAATCTTCTCCTTTTTTACCTTCTTTAGAATGCACGTCATCACTTTTCTACCGTTTAACACACAAGTAGCTGATATAAAAACATTTGCAAATACGAGCGTTGTAAAGACTTAACATCCGTTACTATAGGGAACTCTGTCACTACCATTGAAATGTTAGCCTTTGACCAATGTACGAACTTGACAAACGTCACGTTCGGGAACTCTATCACGACCATTGGAAGTGCCGCATTCCAAGGTAATAAGAAATTGTCATCAATAAACCTTCCTAACTCTGTCACCACCATTGAGAGTTCCGCTTTTATTGGTTGTTCGGCGGCAACTTCCTTAACGCTGGGTAATTCTGTCGAGACTATTGGCACTTATGCTTTTTCAGCTTGTACGAGTCTAACATCTCTTATCATTCCAAGCTCCGTTACGAGCATTGGTAGGAACGCTTTCCAATACTGTAACAAGCTGACTTCCGTCACCTCTTATATTACGGACGTGTTTGAAACGGGAAACGAAGCATTCAAAGAATGCAATAATGCTACGCTATATGTCCCAAAGGGTTTGGTAGAAACTTATCGTTCAACTTCTGACTGGAACAGGTTCAACAACATTGAGGAGATGATTACGTTTACCCCATTGACCATTGCCTGTTCAGACCATGGCAAAGTCACCATTAACGATAGTATCGAATTTGCTAATAACATCGGCGAGGCAAACGTTTACGATAGCATGACCAACACCTTTATCTTCACGCCAAATGAGGATTGCCATTTGGACCGTGTGCTTCTCGATGGATTGGATGTCACTAAATCCGTGAATAATAACCAATTGACAACGATGATTCGTGAAAACTCCAAGATGATGGTGGTGTTCTCCCCACAGGGTGCAGATGTCAATGGCGATGGTCGGGTTGACATTGCCGATGTGGTGGCACTTGTAAATCTCATCTTAGGGCAATAAGCTTGATTAACAACAGAGTCCCTTTACCATTCTTTACAACATCTGGTAAGGGGACTCTTTGTTTTTATCTATGGCGATAGACTATTTCATATTGCCGTGCCACTTTGATATAGTCATGATGTTTGCGTACATATTCGACACTTTGTCGTTTCAATTCGGGTATGCGGTCTGGGTGTAAGACGAGTTCTTCAAGGGCATTACATACGCTCTCCTCATTGGGCAAGACATTGATGATGGGTCGCAACTCTTTCTCCCCGATAATCTCATAGTTTTCTGGCTCGCCTCCACCAATACAGATGATGCCCTTACTCATTGCCAAGAGGGGATTCATCGATGGCGTATAGCTATATAGTTGGTCGAGAATCGCGTCACTCCCTTCCATCATAAGCTTGTATTGTTCGTATGGGATGCCCTCGGCTATTTTCAACTCCACGAGCTTTGGGTATTTCGCCTGAATCTTCTTGGCAGCACGAAGCATGATGTCCGTGCCCTTGTATTCGCTTCGCCCCTTGCTGATACCGATGAAGAGACGGAGGGGAGGGAACGTCGTTATGGTGTTTTCCTTGGCTTTTTCTATCTGTATGGGCAAGGGGATGAATGTGGTTTTGTTGGGATAGAACATCTCGTAACACACATGGTATTCATACAATCCCGTGACAATCGCATCACAATCCTGTGCAAGATATTTGTTCAACCGCTCCTTTGCCGTGCCTATCCAGTCGGCACGTTCTTTCAAAGCATCGGCATTCACCCTCACTTCATTGCCCATGTTGAAATCGCTATACCGCAAAGGCTTATGTTCCGTGCAGGTGTTTACCCAATAATAATCCATGCCAAACGCACCCAACACCATCTTGCCATTGTGTTTCCGCAAATAATCATAGATTCGAAAGATACGCTCAGCTTTCAGTTCGACGAACATCGGATTGATGAGTTGCACAACATCATAACCCCTCAACCGAGGCAACAACGAATAGAGTTGCAGCATGTATTTGATGCCTCCCCACTTGGTATAGGTTCTCACAAGGTTGATGTCGCGGGGATAATCTTTCCAAAAGTCGCCATTGGAAACGACAGTTGCTTCGTGTCCGATGGCTTTCAACCCTGCTGCCAAGGTCGCATGTACGTTGCTATACTCACCAATGAGGAGAATTTTCATATAATGTTGAGGGCATTAAGGTTTCAGGCTCTTTAGCCTAATGACATTCAAGAGAACTTTGCGCCCACTCTTCGTCATCGACAGGCGGCGGAACCACTTGTATTTGCGTGTATAGTCACGGTCGGGCAGCGGGAATAATCCTTTGTCGTGTAGACGGGTGATGCACTTTTCAAGATATTCGCCATCGTGGGTGAGGGCGATGATGTTGTAGATGTAATCCATCGTGAGCTGTGCCACCCTTCGCTGTAATGCCTCTCGGTCGCTCTGTGGCAAGGGGTCGGCAGTCTCGTTGAGGCGCAAGATGATTTGTTCCATGTCGTTTAGACGGCGCAATCGCCATTTGAGGTCACCATTATTGGTAATCGACTTGTTGCGTTTGCGATAGAAATATGCCTTTGCCTCAGTATGGAATAGTCGCTCGGCACGTAACACTAATTGGGGCGTGAACTCCTCATCTTCGTGTAAGATGCCATCGCGGAATCGCAAATTGACCAGCGTTGCCTTGCGGAAGACATAGCCGCAGGCAGATGCCCGTAGGTTGTTTTGCCGCATGTACTCCCCTCCTTCGATGGGTCCTTCAAATGTCACTTCCACATCGCTATGTTCTTTGTCGGTGAGTTGGAACAGCACAATGTCGGGATTTTTGTATCTCACGATGTCAAGGCAATGCTCATAGGCAACTTGGATGAGATAGTCGTCGGCATCAAGGAATTGGATATACCGCCCTGTGGATAGCCTTATGCCAGCATTACGTGCGGCGGAGAGACCTTGGTTGGGTTGACGGACATAAATGATATCGTCCTTGTATTTCTCCTGCAAATCCATGAGTGGACTAATGTCGCTTCCATCATCCACGATGATGATTTCCCTTTCGGATGGTCGTAGGGACAAGGCGATGATGCTATCCACGCATTGGCAGAGCATGTCGATGTCGATATTATAATAGGTGATGATGAAACTTATCTTTTCCGTCTCATCAACGAGTGGAGAGTTTTGTTCAGTTTGCATAGTCGTTTGATTCCAATGAGGTGTAGCAGTTTGAGTTTCCAAGTGGAACGATAGGGTAAGATGGGTATAATGGGGTCGTCGCCCGTCAATTCATAAACATCTAACTGGATGTTCAGCACATGGGCATAATAGTCGGCATCTGCCATCTCGGGCAACACCTGGAGGTGGGCTTCCAACAATCCTGCCAACGCCTTTCCATCAGCATTCACCGTGATGCCGTCCTCGTTGTGGGTGTAGAAGTACATTCCTTGGTCAGTGGTGGCAACCAGCTTTGCCTCTTTCAGCAACAAGGGGAGTGTGTACGCATCCTCAAAGAGTTTGCCTATAGGAAAGTGGACGGTATCGAAAAGCCCTCTTCGATATATCTTGTTCCAAGCGTAAGTGTGGGTATATGCCTTTGCGTCCAACCAATATGACCGCATGTCACGGTATTCGCTGTTGTCGAAAACGAGTTGATGCTCTTTCTTCATCAAGCTGAAATGCACGAATACGGGATATTCCAACATATCATATTCGGGATGCTCGTCTATCACATTCATCACCTTCGCCAACGTCTCTTCGCCTAAGTAGTCATCGCTATCTATGAAAGTGATGTATTCGCCCTTGGCCATGTCAATCCCCGCATTACGGGCATCACTCAATCCTCCGTTCTCTTTGTGGATGACCTTTATCTTATCGTAATTCTTCGTATATTCATCGCAGATGTCTGGGCAACCGTCGGGCGAGCCATCGTCCACCAATATCATCTCCCAATCGGTGAATGATTGCGAGAGCACACTGTCGATGCAACGCCTGAGTGTCTGCTCAACTTGGTAAACGGGTATGATGATTGACAACTTCAACGATGCAAAGATAAACATTTTATTTGATAAATACATACAATAGCAGTCAGATTGTATGCATATGTGCGCCCACATTCAAGTTTCAAGCTTTTATTACTTCTGAAGCATCAAATATTTCATTAAGTGGTTTGATGCTATTGTGTAACCCATTTAAAGAGAATTGCCAAGAAGAGTGGCTACACAATAGCTGATAACACGGTGGATTGCACCCTCGTGGGGGGAAACAAGACCGTGGGGGATGTGTAGAACTCCAACACGTGGGTCCATCGCCTGAAACAGAAGATTGTCGAGGCGAAGGACCGTGGTGAGGGAGTGTGGATAGTGATTAGATGAGGGATGAAGGAGGTCAGTTCTTGATGATTTTCATGGTATGAACCTCGCCCTTCGTGTCGGTAATCTTCATCAGATAGACTTCTTGTGACTTCATCTTGTTTACTTGCTTGCCGTCAAGGGTGAAGAACTCGCGCTTTGCCACTTCAAATTGGTCTTCGTTCCATACGGTGGGAATGGCGGTGACATCACCCGTGACGGCAATGCTCAGTCGCTGCTCGAAGGTTGAGCCCTCGCTATCGGTCACTTTCATGGTGATGATGCCGATGCCTCCCAAGTTATTGGTATTGACCGTGATGGTCGAGTCGCTGATGGCTGCGGTAAACAGTGGGCTTTCGGAAGTGATGCTATATACGGGCGACTTGGTAAACCCACGGAAGAATGGGGCGACATTGACGGTGCCAGAGGTGTTTGGCTCTAACACGAGATAGGGGTGTGACATGAATTCGAGATAGTCTTCCAGAATGGTCCAGCCATCATGATTGGGGTCATCGTTATGGTCTGCCACGTCGGGATTGCTGCCAATGAGTTTTTCAAACCAGTTGGGCGTACCGTCTTGGTCGGTGTCAAAGTCTGCTGGGCGTGTCTCCTCGGGATAGACTTCCCATCCGTTCTCATGCTCTGTGATGTCTGCCTCATTGTCGATTTCGCCACGGATACCAGACTTAGACCCTTTATATGTCCATGTGCCATCTACCGTTTCGCGAACCACACGGAGGTGTTGCTCATCGCGCATGGGCATGGTGGCACCGCCGTCGCTGGTGACAATCTTGAATGCGTCTTTCGCGGAATGGATGACGGCGAATGATGGGAAGAGCGGCTCATTGACCAAGTATTGATACGTGGTGGGTATGTTGCCTGTGGCATTGTAAGTCACGTTTTTGGCATCGTAGGTCAACGTGTGGTTTTTGTTCTCACGGATATTGCCGCTAACGTATGCTTGGTCGATGCCATCGGGTGCGATACCGTCTTCAAAATCTTGGGTGAAGAGGATGGTCTTGCGCGTGTCTGGTCCCATCTTGTAATAATTGTTCACGAAATTCACGGCATGGCAGTTGCCGTCTGTGGTGCGACTATTCCAGTTATAGACCACGTTATTAAAGAGGTCCAAGCCGCCGATGGGTCTGTTTTGTCCGTCCATGCCACCGCCCATACTCCAGTTGCGCCCAGCACAATTGACGAGCAAATTATGATGCCATGATCCTTTTTGTCCGTCGATGGTGGCGGCATAGCCGTGGTTGGTGCCGTCTGCATAGTTTTTATGTCCTGCGATGCCGAGAGCCTCTGCAATCATGGAGTATTGGAAACTGATATTCTTCGCACCGCGTCCTGACACGGTCTCGTCGGTTCCCCATGCCGCCGTACAATGGTCTACGATGGAATGGTCGCTACCCGACATACCCATGGCGTTGCCCGTATTCTCACCATACACGCCCAATCCACGCTTGAAGCGCATGAAACGACAGATGTTGTCGGAGCCGATGTTGATGTTTGACGCTTTCAGGCAGATGCCTTTTCCAGGGGCAGTCTGTGCGGCAATGGTGATATTGGGCTTGGTGAAGACAGAGCCGAAGTCCATCACGATGATGCCGCTCACATCGAAGACGATGGTATGTGGCTCGGTGATGTCAACCAATCCATATAGCAAAGAGCCTGGGTTGTGGTCGTTATTGAGGTTGGTGACATGATAGACAGAACCGCCACGTCCGCCTTGTGCGAAACGTCCATAGCCCTCTGCGCCAGGGAATGCCAATTGACGTGGCTTGAAACACCACACGGCGCCTTCGCTGATGTTGCCGTTTTCATCCACCTCGTCCACGCGCCAGTAATAGGTGTTCATCGAATAGATGTTGTTGACGGTGTAGGAGGGTTCCGTCAGTTCGATGGGCATGTTCTCGTTGTTAAGGGCTTCTTCGCTTGTTTCGATGCGGAGCAAGTGTTTCTTGACCTTCTCTGATGCGGGTACCCAAGTCAGCGTGATGCTGCCATCGTCAGCATCGGCATGCATGTCGTTATTGGCGGGATAGGGCTCTTTGGCTTGTACGGTGATGTCTGCCGTGTTCAGCTCAAAGCCGTTGAGGAAGGGTGCGGTGAACTCATTGGGCTGTCCGTTGTCGGGAGTGCCAGGGTTGTCTGCGGAGGTGGCGAACTCCATTTCAACGGCATCGCCCTCATGGGTGATGGTAAAGGGTGTCACGACCAGTTTGGCATTGGCGGCTACCGATTGTAGGAACGTTGGAACCACGTTCTCTTGCACCACCTGCCCATTAAGTTTCACGGTCATTGGAGCGGCATAGAAAGCTGTGGGGTTTTCCCAACAGTTGTGATAAGTCTGTATGGAGTGTTGTCCCACGGGAAGCCCCTCTATCTTCAAGGTGATGGAACCGTATGAACGTGGATCGAGCGAGATACCGTCGAAGGTCAGTCGGCCATTCTGCTCCTTGTATGTGGCATTCTGTATGTATGTTTTGCTCCATCCTGTGCGGATTTCATAGTCAGCATCGGTTGGGCAAGAGAGGGTGAATGTGATGCCGTCCACGGTCAAAGCGTCGCTCTTGCCTTGCTTGGTTTGCCAGAGGATGTAACCAGGCTCTTGCACTTCTTGTGCCTGTCGGTTGGTGATACTGATGTCAACTTTCAGTTGCGGCTTGTCTTGAGCTATACCGTTTAGGGTGACTATTGGAGAAAACAAAGCCGCTAAGGAGAACAATCTCAATGTTCTCCCGACATGGAAACTGTTGTTTCGTTTCATGTTTTGATTGATTTATTAGTAAATTATTGTTAAGTTTGTTCCTTTTCTATTATAGACGCACAAAGGGGAAATTTGTACTCTTTACAGGAAACCTTGTTGCTTGAGGGCTTCAATAAGAGTTTTGCTCATCGCCTCGTTGTCTTTCCGAGTATATCGGCAGTCGGTGAATACCTGTGCAAGGGTCTGCTTGTGGTTGATTGCCACGAAGTGCTTGTTTTCCTCCAAGGATTCTTTTTCTGCATAGATGTCATCGATGCGAGTAGGAGTATAGTCGTGGTAGGCCTCTTCGTGGATGATGCCACGGAGGGGAAGACGGTCACTTGGTGCAGGGTCTTCATCTGGCCAACCAAGAGTGATGGTGGCAATGGGAAACACGAGCTTGGGCAATTGCAGGGTCTCAATGATTTGAGAGGGCATGTAGACCGTGGTGCCGAGGTAGCAAAGTCCCAGTCCCGCTTCTTCCGCAAGGTTGCAAAATGTCTGGCAATATAATAAGGTATCGGATGCGGCATTGATGAAGGAGAGGAAATTGTCATAGCCAGGGTCTGCCTGTCTGTTGTCTGCCCAGAGCGTCGTGCGGCGGAAATCAGCGCAGAATGTCAGCACTACTGGTGCGCCAACCACCATTGGCTGGTTGAAGTGGAATGGAGCAAGCCGTTCTTTCATTTCATTTGAACGGGTCACGATAACGCTATACAGTTGCAGATTGCCCATGGTCTGCGTGTGTTCCGCATCTTCTAACAATCGTTGGAGCAGTTCGTTACTCACATCTTTGTCGGCATACTTGCGTATGCTCTTCCTGTTTTTCAGTTCCATTTGTTATAGTATATGTCTTCAGTTTTGCTAATCTATATTCCTTTATCGGTTGCAAAGTTAGTGTTTTTTTGTTTCTGTCCCATCACGTTGTAATACTTTCCGTTTTTTTCAATGATGATTTTCTTGTTTTGAATGAATTTCCTAGTTTTGAATATTGGGTTGTTGGATGGAATAAACTTGATGCCTGTCCCATAGTCGGGTACTCGGATGTACATGTCATAGATACGTACCTCACCACTGGAGTTGTTGTTTAGGAGTGAGATGCTGCGGACATCAAGGCTGTTGTCAACAAGACCAGCGTTCTCCAAGACGTTCCAATTGCAATACGTTCCCTTGCTTTGTTTGGAGATGTTGACGGTGTTGCTGCTACCATCAGATAGTGTGTATTCAACCTTAAAGGCACGTCCGCCCGTGAAGTGGAGGTTGATGAGGAGTTGCAACACGCCCTCCGAAAACTGCCATCTCACGCCACCATTGTTCCTGCCCATGACCAATGCACCTTGCGTACAGCCCCCTGGGATGTCGCCATTGCTCTCGGAATAGGTGGGGTCTATCTTGGATGGGCGTGAGGAATCTGTGCCTTGTACGAGCGAAATAACACCCTTGAGGTCGTCGGGGAGGCTCGTCTCGTCGTCTTGGAAATGATACCAGTCACCAGTAAGCACGATGAAGGGCATGACACAGGTGATGATTCCCGTCGTGGTGATATCTTTTGAACCACCCGTTACCGTCACCTTGAATGTACAACTCGTGGTTGGCGTACCACTGATGATGATGGTGTTTCCCTCTACTTGGTAGGTAAGCCCTTCAGCAAGGCCTGTCACGGTGCATCCTGTTGCGGCTCCGCCCATCTCGTAAATGATGTCTTCGATGGACTGGCCAGTAGTGATCTCTTGTACTGAATTGGCGGTGGTGCAAGTCAATGTCGCTTTTTCGGGGATGACAATATCCATAGGAACGCCGTCTGTCTCAAATGCACCGAAATCAGGAGCGTCATCGTTGTAAGGGAGATAGAGGTCGTCGGCTGTAATCAGTTCCAATCCTGCGCTGGCGGCATCTTCCTCTGGCAGGTGACGAGCGGGCGTGAAACCGACAATGGGCATTCCTTTGTCTTTGAAGACGCTATTTTGCTTGAGTCGTGCGAAATTGTTTTTCGGCAGAGAACCATCTGGCTCTCGGGGTGACATGAAGTCGTCTACGCTTAATGAGAGGAACTCACTTGCATAGTCGTTGGTCATTTGTTTCTTTCCCTCGCTGTTTTTCGTTCCCTCTTTATAGGGACTGCAATGGTCGAGAGTTGTCCACGAGTTGAAATCTGTATCGGGCAGGACAGACCCCTCCTTATCTTCAGAAAGGAATTCATGATTTAGTTTTGTAGCTCCCCAACCGATGCAATTGCGGATGGTCATGCCTCCATACATGAATAGGGTGGGGAATCGGTAGTTGTATTCATTGCCCCAACCTGTGCAATTGATAACGTACATACCCTCATAGGCGTTGTTCTGGTCGTAGCCCTTGTGCAGATTGTCAAATGATACGCAATTGGTCAACACATGCGCACCAAGAGATTGGTCGAATGCTGCACCGCCTGAAGATCCTCCGCCTCCGAGTTTAAAGCCATTGCCATTGCCTACCGCCTCGCCTTCAGGAGTATATCCAGCGTGGTAAGCCCAACAACTATCGATGACCACAGGATGATAAACCATATAAAGGTCCCAGTTGTCATCGCTGTTTGTCCATGCCCTGCAACCGTGAAACTCCGTGCCAGGACCAGGGAAGAGCTTGCAGGCGAAGCCGTCAGCATCGCCTCCATCATCGCTCCCGTTGTGGGTTCGGCTGTCATAATTGTTATAGGAGTCGCAGTTGATGACGATATTGCCGCGACAGAATTGATAGTTTGGATTGAATTGAGGTGTCCCTGGAGGGAGGGATTTCGTCTCTTCGATACTGAAATCTTTGTACATGCCGATTTGCAACCCAGTGTCGTTGTTGTCGTGGAAGATACATTGTTCCACGATGTTGTATGACCCTTCAATCTTCATCCCGTTGTCTTCTGCGTTACAAATGGTAAGACCCTTGAAGTGCCAATAGTTGGCGAGGTGGTTCAAGTAGATGCAACGACCCATCTTAAATTCCTCCATCTTGGTGTGGTGCATTCCCGATCCATCAATGATAACCTCCTCGTTAGGCATAGCCCATAGGTAACATCTTCGCTCGGGAGAGGTCGCTTTCTCGGGAATTTTGATGCGCTCACTAATAACATACCTGCCACCGTGCACCCAGATGGTGTCGCCTGGCTGTACTATTTCCACCGCCTTGTGGATGGTGAGGAGTGGCATTTCTTCCGTACCATTATTATCATCGTTACCCGTAGTTGCCACGTGAATGTTGCCAGACCATACGTTTGCCATTCCCAAATGCATGATTACAAGCGTCAAAACCACCTTTCTATATGAAAGATAATTGTCAAATAAGATTTGTTTTGATTTCATCTTCAGTAGATTGTCTATTATGTAATTGGGTTCAAAAGTAATGAAAAAACTTGTATAATTCTCATTCTTGCACAAGTTTTTTATGGAATGAGGTTAATACAAGCCCCTTGGACGAATGAAAATGGGGTATATAAATGAAATCAGGGGGTATGGTGGGCGATTCTAAAAGATGGTATGTTTATTGGAATCGCATAGGTATTCATCTCAAACGGAATGAGTTTTCGATGCTTTGCACCTCATTGGCAAACGACTTGTCTATCTTCATGCGCTCTTCTACCTGTGTACAACTATGGATAACCGTGCTATGGTCGCGGTTGCCAATGAGCTTCCCGATGCGGTTGGTGGGCATCTTGGTATACTTTTGCGTGAGATACATCGACACCTGACGGGCAACCACGAGGTCGCGTTTGCGGCTCTTGCCGTTCACGTCAGCCAAGGATACGTTGAAGTGGTTGCACACTCTCTCCAAGATGTCGTCAATGGTAACGGGCTTCTTTTCCACATTCACGGCTCGCTTGATGACACGTTGTGCAAGTTGTAGATCTATGTTGGTGTTGAAAACCACACTATATGCGAGAAGGGAATTGACCACCCCCTCAAGGTCACGTACACTGCCGTTGGCAGTCTTGGCGATGTATAGCACCACATCTTCGGGAATATTGAGGCCGTCTCGTTGCACCATGTGGTTCACGATGTCAATACAAAGCTGCTCGTTGGGTTTCTCCAATTCGGCAATCAAGCCACAGGCAAAACGTGTCAACAGGCGCTCTGGCATTCCCTTGAGATCCACAGGTGGGCGGTCGGAGGCAAGGACAATTCGCTTTCCGTTGCGGAATAGATGGTCAAATATATGGAAAAAAGTCAGTTGTGTCTTCTCAGAGCCAATCCATTCCTGCACATCATCCACAATCAGCACGTCAATGGTCTGATAGAAATTGATGAAGTCGTTGACGGTATTCTGCCTGACAGAGTCTGTATATTGCACTTGGAAGAGGCGGGCACTCACATACAACACGCGCTTCTGTGGGAACAATTGCTTGATTTGCACACCGATGGCATTGATTAAATGGGTTTTACCGCAACCTGAAGGACCGTAAACGAACATCGGATTGAACTGGCTGTTGTTGGGATTGGTGGCAATCGACATGCCTACGGCACGTGGTAGCTTGTTGCTATTGCCCTCGATGAAGTTGGCAAAAGTTTGCTGAGGGTTTAATTGAGAATCGATTGGTTGGGGTGTGGCAGCATCTAAAATCGTTTGTGACCTATTAGCGCGGGTTGTGGGTTGCGTGTTGATAGGATTGGAGGGCGTTGCCTCAAGGTCTTGTGTCAATTGGTTTTCTTTGTCGGTAACCACCCTATACCTCAACCTGATACCCTCACAGAAAGTGCGACGCAACACCTTGCTAAGCAAGTCCACATAGTTCTCCTCAAGGTACTCGTACACGAAAGGACTCGGCACTTGTACCAATAGGGTCTTAGTCGTCTCATCGAATGACTCGAAGAGAATCGGCTT
>JAFYZV010000105.1 GCA_017548525.1 Prevotella sp. | reverse complement strand
TTGTAATGTATTGAAATTTAGTCCCTTGGAAAGTTGCTTTTCTAATGGCGGTCATTAGAAAAGTCAAATTACAAAAAGCTTGTTATCAAGCGGTTATGAAGGCGACCACGAGAATGGCCATCCTAATGACCGATTTGGGTTAAATGGGGCATTCATGGAAAGCGAAGCATATAAAAACACGCCAAAGGTCGCATTGGGGAACCTTAGGCGTGTCCGTTCAAGTAAATTATATCGGTGAAACTCAAACGTTCTTTAGTATATCGAGCAGGTGATCCCATACCATTTGGACGGTTGGGATGTGTAGACGCTCGTCGGGTGAGTGTACTCCACGCAACGTCGGACCGAATTATACCATGTCGAGGTTGGGGTATTTCTCCGAGAAGAGGCCGCATTCTAAGCCAGCATGGATGCCCAATACCTTAGGATCTTTGCCAAAGAGCTTCTTGTAAGACTCTACGGCGAGAGCCGTCATCTTGCTGTTGGGATTCATCTTCCATGCGGGATAACCTTCACCTTGTACCACCTCGGCACCTGCCAATTGGAATACCGCCTTGATGGTGGCGGCTTGGTTGTCAAGGGCACTCATCACGTTGGAACGTTGTGAAGCGACCACTTTCACCTCGTTCTCACGGGTCTCGATGCTTGCCACGTTGTTGGAAGTCTCTACGAGCCATGCAATCTCCTCGTCCTGACACATGGCAAACACACCGTTGTCGGCTGCTTGCATGGCTTGTATGAGCTTGGTACTAGTCTCCAAAGGAAGTACGGGGGCAGCCTCTGCACTCTCTAAATGGAATTGCATGGTCTTTTCCGTGACGTGGTATTCTTCTTCTATTTGCGAGGCAAAGACGTTCCAGTCAATGCGCACCGCCTCCTTCTTGTCGAAGGGAACACCAAATACCGCCACACCATCGCGTGGGATGGCGTTGTGAAGCTTGCCCGCATTGAATGATACGAGACGCACTCCGTACCGCTCCTGTGTCTGGTAGAGGAAACGAGCCAGCACCTTGAGGGCATTTGCACGTTTCTTATTGATGTCGTCTCCCGAGTGTCCGCCGACCAAGCCTTTAAGGGAAACCTTGACGAAGAACAACCCTTCGGGAGCCTCCTCGCGATTGAAACGGAAGGTGGCAGTGGTGTTGCGTCCTCCTGCACACGACACGAAGATTTGCCCTTCATCCTCCGAGTCGAGGTTGATGAGCATATCGCCCTTCATAAAGCCAGGCTTCATTCCCTCCGCTCCTGTCAGCCCCGTCTCCTCATCGCGGGTAAAGACACACTCCAACGGACCATGTTCGATGTCGTCGGAGTCAAGTATCGCTAATTCGATGGCACATCCGATGCCGTCGTCTGCACCGAGCGTGGTGCCTTTGGCACGGAGCCACTCGCCGTCGATGTACGTCTGGATGGCATCTTTGTGGAAGTCGAAGTCCACATCCACCAACTTCTCGCACACCATGTCCATGTGGCTTTGCAGGATGATGGTGTCCTTTCCTTCAAAGCCAGGGGTGGCTGGCTTGCGGATGATGACGTTTCCCGTCTCGTCAACGACAGTTTCGAGACCATGGCTTTCACCAAAAGATTTCAAGTACTCAATCATTTGCTCCTCGTGCTTGGATGGTCGGGGGATGGCATTGATTTTTGCGAATTGCTCGAACACACGAGCAGGTTTCAGTTCGATTTTATCCATTATTATGTTATTTTATGATAGAAAGTTTCTCCTTTTCAATGTTTTGCGCTATCTTTGCATCCGCAAAAATAATAAAAATGACTGAAACTTTGCTCTTGAGCGTGTTAATAATTGCAATCGCCATTGCGTTATTGTGCGTTAAACTGCTTTTCAAGAAGGGCGGCGAGTTTTCTTCACAACATATTCACGATAGCAAGACGATGAAAGAGAGGGGCATCCATTGCGTGATGGAGCAAGACCGCGAGGCGAGAAGCAAGGGCAAAGCATTCTAAAAGGAATCAATCAAATTAACGTATAATTATTCAAATGAACAAGAAGAACATTTTTCGTATGGTCGCCATTGCCGCATTCGCTGGCATTGCCGTAACATCATGTGACAAGTCTGCACCCAAACAAGATGCCAAGGCGGAGGCTACCGTCGCCCCCACGGAGTTGAAAATTGCTTATGTTGAGGTCGATTCCATCATGACACAATATAAGTTTTGTAAGGATTATTCACTGATTCTCCAGAAGAAGGGACAAAACATTCAGAGTACGTTGGCCAACAAACAACAACAATTGGAGGCTGCTGGTGTCAATTTCCAACAGAAGTTGCAGCAGAATGCCTATACCCGTGAGCAGGCGGAAGCCATCCAGGCTGGCTTGCAGAAACAAGCTGCTGACCTCGATGCACTGAATACGCGCCTTTCAAACGAGTTCCAGACGGAGACCAATAAGTTCAACGAGGCTTTGCGCGACTCCATCCAGCACTTTCTTGCCAAGTATAACAAGGACAAGAAGTATAGCATCATCTTCAGCAAGGCTGGTGACAATCTGCTCTATGCCGATAAGGCATACGACATCACCAATGATGTCATCGCTGGGTTGAACAAGGCTTACAAGCCCGCTCCTGCCAAGAAGGAGGCTACTGAATCCAAGAAGAAATAGTTTATAGTGATTATTTGAGTCCAGGCGATTATTGTTTATTATAACAAATGATTGCTTGGACTCTTTGTTTTTTTATTCTTTGTATTCTTTTCCTACAATAACCTTTGATCTTCTTTGGAATGGCAGACGATGCCTTCCACGATTTTGCCTTCCCTCTCTAACGCATTCCAGATGGAGTGTCGTGCGTCGGGGTTCAGCTTTTCCATACGTTGGAAGATTTCTTTGATGTCATCCCGAAATGATTCTTTCTCGTATGGGCAGGTCTTGATTTGTTTCTTGTAGCCTTGTTGTGCGGCGTATGCCCTGATGTCAGCCTCTTCACAAAGACAGAGAGGGCGGATGATGGCAAGCGGCATCTTGTTCATCTTGAGTAAGGCAGGCATGGTGTCAAACCGTCCTTGGAAGCATTCGTTCATAAGAGCTGTGTGGATAATGTCGTCGTTATGGTGTCCAAGGGCAATCTTGTTGCATCCAAGTTGTTGGGCGAAGTTGAACATTTCCTTACGCCGCATCCATGAACAGAGGAAACATGGCGACTTGCGTTTATCGGTGGAAGGGTCAAAAGAGGTGGTTACGATATGCAATGGTACGTCACGGTCACGGCAAAACTCTTCGAGATAACCCGTGTCGGTGTGGTAAGCTATATTTTCCATCCGCACGTGAATGGCTTGTAAAGTAAATTGGGGGATGAATATTTTCCGCCTCTTCACCAACAAATCGAGTAAACAAAGCGAATCCTTGCCACCCGAGAGGGCAACAAGGATATTATCGCCATTGTCTATGAGACCGTAGTTGCGTAATGCCTTATTCAGTTTGCTTGTCAATCGCTTTTCCATGAGAGATGCTTGGGGTTGAGACATCCTCATCCATCCCTAGGCTTATCGGCTAAATGACCTCGATTCCCATTTGCTCACAGAGCTTGAGACTCATCTCTTTCAACTTGAACTTCTGTATCTTGCCAGAGCCTGTGAGGGGGAATTGGTCGATAAAGAAGACATATTTGGGAGTCTTGTATCGGGCAATCTTGCCACGGCAAAACTCACGAACATCCTCGGGTTGCATCTTAACACCCTCGTTGAGGATGATGAATGCTCCCACCTCCTCGCCATATTTCTTCGATGGGACGGCAGCCACCTGCACGTCCTTGATGCCTGGCATGTGGTACAGAAACTCCTCTATCTCACGAGGATAGACATTCTCGCCGCCACGAATGATCATGTCCTTGATGCGTCCTGTGATGCGATAATAGCCCTCCTCGTCTCTTATGCCGAGGTCGCCACTATGGAGGAATCCGTTTTTATCAATGACTTCCGCTGTCGCTTCGGGGTTCTTGTAATAACCTTTCATCACGTTGAAACCACGACAACACATCTCGCCTTGTACACCCACGGGGCATTCCTCACCCGTCTCGGGATCAAGCACTTTCACTTCCACAAATGGATAGTCGCGCCCAACGGTGGTGCATCGTTGCTCGAAGGTATCGGTAAGACAGGTGTGGCTCATGCCTGGGCTACTCTCAGTCAGTCCATATACGCTGGTGATGGTCATATACATTTTTTCAGATACCTGCTTCATCAGCTCCACAGGACAGAGGGAACCTGCCATGATGCCCGTGCGGAGGCAACTCATGTCGAACATGCTGAACATCGGATGGTTCAATTCGGCAATGAACATCGTGGGTACCCCATAAAGGGCAGTGCATCGTTCTTTATGGATTGAGGCAAGTACCACCAATGGGTCAAACTTCTCGACCATCACTTCCGTACATCCGTGGGTCAAGCAGTTCATGGTTGCCAATACCACACCGAAACAATGGAACAGGGGAACACATACGCAAAGTTTGTCCTCACTGGTAAATCCCATCGCCTCTCCCGTGAAATAACCGTCGTTGGCAATATTGTAGTGGGTCAGCATCACGCCTTTGGGGAATCCCGTCGTGCCAGAAGTGTATTGCATGTTCACTACATCGTGGCAAGTAACATTCTTCTTCATCTCGTCGAGAGTCACATCGTCGATGTTTTTGCCAAGCAACAACAGCTCGGCGGTGTTATACATCCCACGATATTTCTCCATGCCAATGTAGACAACATTCTTCATATACGGGAAGCGTTCACTATGGAGATGACCTCGCTCACAATCTTTCAGTTCGGGCAACATCTTGTAAGTCATGTCCACGTAGTCGCATTCCCACGTGCCGTCGGTGATACAGAGGGTGTGCATATCGGAGTCCTTGCAAAGATATTCCAACTCGTTTTGTTTATAGTTGGTATTCACAGTGACAAGTACAGCACCAATCTTGGCGGTGGCATAGAGGAATGTCAGCCAGTCGGGAACGTTGGTAGCCCAGATGCCGACGTTGCTTCCTTTGGTCACACCGATGGATATTAGTCCTTTCGCAAGGTTGTCTACCCGTTGGTTAAACACTTTCCATGTGAAGCGGAGGTCGCGGTCTGAGTAGACGATATATTCCCTGTCAGGAGTGTTCTCTGCCCAATATTCGAGCCATTCGCCGAGGGTGCGTTCTGATAATTTGTATTTTTCATCCATCATCTTTCGTCCTTCCTCGATGTTAGAATGGTATATAGACAAGGGCGAGAATCTTGGCAGACTTGCCCGTTGCGCCATGCACATGATGTTCCACGATGGAATCGTAGAAGATGCTGTCTCCCTCTTTCAATGCGTATTTCTCCTTGCCATATTCGATTTCAACTTCCCCTTCTAACACATAGATAAACTCCTCGCCTTCATGGGCGGATAGCTTAAAGTTCTTCTCTTCGCTCGGTTGGATGTCGATGATGAAAGGCTCCATGTGCCTTCCCGCTTTCTGCTTGGCGAGGGAATGGTATTCCATGTGCTTTCGTGCGTCTGCTGTGTCGTTGGAGAAGCTAATGCTGCTGTCGCGCTCACGCTCCTCGGCACGGCATACCACGGGTCCTAACTCGTCGTTGTCGTCCAAGAATGTACCCAAACGCACACCTAACGCCCTTGCAATCTTGATTAGAGGCCCGAGGGAGGGAAGGTTTTGGTCGTTCTCGATGGATGTGATTTGCTCGATGGATAGTCCGCTGCGTTGTGAAATCTCCTCGATGGAGAGGTTTTTTGATTCTCTTATTCCTTTGATTTTGTGTCCTACAATCGTATGGTTGTCTGCCATGTGTTTGTTCTTCTATATATATAATTAATGTGTAATAATCTCTTTTAACTGCTTATCCATGTTGAGGGCGGCACAGCGACCATCACCCATGGCGAGGATGACCGTGGCTCCACCACGCACGATGTCGCCACCAGCATAGATGGTAGAGCGTGAACTCTGCATCTCCTCGTTGACAACGATGGTGTTCTTGCGGCCTAACTCCAAGCCTTCGATGGACTTCGGCACAAGTGGATTGGGACTTACGCCCACGGCAACAATCACTTGGTCCACGGGAATCTCTACGGTCTTGCCTTCCACGGGCACAGGTGAGCGACGTCCGCTTACATCTGGCTCGCCCAATTGCATGACTTGGAGGACGGCTGCGCATACAGCACCGTTCTCGTCTGCCTTGTATTCAATGGGGTTATGCAGCGTGAGGAAGTTGATGCCTTCCTCTTTGGCGTGTTTCACCTCCTCCAAACGGGCGGGCATCTCTGCCTCTGAGCGGCGGTAGACAAGTGTCACCTCCGCACCAAGACGTTTGGCGGTGCGGCAGGAGTCCATGGCGGTGTTTCCTCCACCAACCACCAAGACGCGCTTACCGAGGTTAATGGGAGTGTCAGTGGTAGGGTTGGCAGCATCCATGAGGTTGACACGGGTCAGGTATTCATTGGATGACATGACATTGAGGGCATTCTCGCCAGGGATGTTCATAAAATTGGGCAAGCCCGCACCTGATCCCACGAAGATGCCCTTGAATCCATTTTTCTCCAAGTCGTCCACGGAAATGGTCTTTCCCACGATGACATCTGTCTGGAAATGGACACCCATCTTACGTAAGTTCTCTATCTCCACATCCACGATAGCATTGGGAAGACGGAACTCTGGGATGCCATATTTCAACACGCCGCCAATCTCGTGCAATGCCTCAAACACATATACGTCGTAGCCTTTCTTCACCATGTCGCCAGCAAAAGACAAACCAGCGGGACCAGAGCCCACAACGGCAATTTTCATGCCATTGGCTGGAGCAATCTCTGGCAATGAGATGTTGCCACTCTCACGCTCATAGTCGGCAGCAAAACGCTCTAAGTAGCCAATGGCGACAGCAGGCTCATTCATCTTCAAGTGAATGCAACGGCTCTCGCATTGCTTCTCTTGCGGACAGACACGACCGCAGACAGCGGGCAGGGCGGATGTCTCCTTCAGTACCTTGGCGGCTGCGAGGAAGTCTCCACGTTCAATGCTCTTGACGAAAGAGGGGATGTTGATGTTCACGGGACAGCCCTCCACGCAGGTTGGCTTGGCACAGTCGAGACAACGCTTGGCCTCGGTGAGTGCCATTTCGGGTGTGAGACCGATGTTTACCTCCTTGTTTCGTGTCGTTGCACGATAGACAGGATCTAACTCGGGCATGATGACGCGAGGGATAGCGGTGCGCTCTTTCGGCTTCATCGACTTACGGAGTTCGGTGCGCCAGGGGGCGTTGCGGTCGGTGAGGGATTCTGTGGGGGTATTGGGATCAATGGGGTTCATGGGTTGCCCATTAGCCCCATTCAGCCCATCAGACTCATCTCCATCTTTTTCTATATGCTCCTCAAAATGCTCCAGTTCCTCTTGTTCTGCCCGCTTGAAGGTACCCATGCGCTTGAACATCTCGTCCCAATCAACGAGTGCGCCGTCAAACTCGGGACCGTCGATGCACACGAATTTGGTCTTTCCGCCAATGGTCAAGCGACATGCTCCACACATGCCCGTGCCATCCACCATGATGGTATTAAGCGACACCTCGCAAGGTATATTGTATTTCTGTGCCGTCAGGTTGGAGAACTTCATCATGATAGGAGGACCGATGGCGAAGGTTTTGTCCACGTGTTCCTCCTGTTGGATGAATTTTTCGATGCCAACAGTCACCACGCCTTTTTCACCATACGAGCCGTCATCGGTCATGATGATGACTTCGTCGGACGATTCACGAACCTTGTCTTCCAAGATAATGAGGTCCTTGCTACGTCCTGCCAAAACGGAAAGCACACGGTTGCCCGCTTTTTTCAATGCTTGGATGATAGGCAACATCGGTGCTACGCCGACACCACCGCCAGCACAAACCACCGTGCCAAAGTTCTCGATATGTGTGGGATTGCCCAATGGACCCACCACATCGGTAATATATTCGCCCTCATTCAGGTCGCAGAGCTTGATGGATGAGAGTCCTACCTTTTGCACGACGAGGGTGATGGTGCCTTTCTCGATGTCTGCATCGGCGATGGTCAGCGGCATACGCTCACCTTTTTTGCCCACGCGGACAATCACGAAATTGCCCGCCTTGCGGCTCTTGGCAATCAGAGGCGCTTCTATTTCAAAATGGAAAACCTTTTCAGAAAACTGTTCTTTCTTGACAATCTTATTCATAATGTTCTATTGGTTATTCTGGAAAAATGTGTGAAAGATGATGGTTTTAGAAGGGGTTGCCATCAATCATTTCAAAACCACAATAGGGAACGAGTGCTTTTGGTACACGGATGCCCTCGGGGGTTTGGTTGTTCTCGATGATGGCTGCTACGATGCGCGGCAAGGCAAGGGCTGAGCCGTTCAACGTATGGCACAGCTCGATCTTCTTATCCTCGGCATGGCGATAGCGGCATTTCAAACGATTAGCTTGGTAGGTGTCGAAATTGCTGACGCTGGAAACCTCCAACCATCGTCCTTGAGCCTCCGAATACACCTCGAAGTCATAGCAAATGGCACTGGTGAAAGACTGGTCGCCGCCGCAAAGCAGTAAGACACGATAGGGCAATTCCAGTTTCTTGAGCAAACCTTCCACATGCTCCAACATCTCTTTGTGACTCTCCTTAGAGTGCTCGGGGGTGTCGATGCGTACGATTTCCACCTTGGAGAACTCATGCAAACGATTCAGTCCGCGCACATCCTTGCCGTAAGAGCCAGCCTCGCGGCGGAAACATTCGGTGTATGCACAATTCTTAATGGGCAGTTGTTTCTCATCAAGAATCACGTCACGGTATATGTTGGTGACAGGCACCTCCGCAGTCGGGATGAGGTAGAAATCATCCACGTTGCAATGATACATCTGTCCCTCCTTGTCTGGCAGTTGTCCTGTGCCGTAGCCAGAGTCTGCATTGACCACCGTAGGGGGCATAATCTCGGTATATCCCGACTTTCTCGCCTCGTCAAGGAAGAAATTGATGAGGGCACGTTGCAACCGTGCGCCTTTGCCGATGTATACAGGAAAGCCTGCTCCCGTAATCTTTACGCCCAGGTCGAAGTCGATGAGGTTGTATTTCTTGGCAAGTTCCCAGTGTGGCAATTTGGCATCATCATTCTCTGGATTAGCGGTCCAATTACCCACGGTGTCGCTCTCCGAACACTCCTTTTGGTTACTTTTCACCACGTGGTTGTCAAAAGCGGTGGCTCCCTCAGGTACTTCGTCATAAGGGATGTTGGGGATTTGGCAGAGTAATGTGTTTAGCTCCTGTTCGGCTTGCGCCATCACATCCTGTAGTTCTTTGTCTTTCTGCTTGAAATTGGCAACCTGTTCCTTCACTTGGTTAGCCTCCTCACGCTTGCCTTGTTTCATGAGTGCGCCAATCTGGGCTGCCAGTAGCTTGGCTTGTTGTTTGGTCTGGTCGAGTTCTCGTTGTGCCTCGCGGCGGCGTTTGTCCACCGCCAACACGTTGTCAATGGCTTCCTTGGCACCCTCAAAGTGCTTTTTCTCTAAGCCACGAATCACACGTTCAGTTTCCTCACTGATGAGTTTGAGTGTTAGCATAAGTTATTCTTTTTATGATTATTGTCGGTTTGATAAGCTTTCTTTCATCAATTCTTCCTGAAAATACATCATGATTAATACAATTTGCAAAAGTACTACTTTTTGACGATTGTACAAAATACACGATTATATTTTTAGAAATTGCACACGAAAAAATGCTAAAAAGCCGTATAGACAACCTCTTAGCATTCCTCAAACAAATGTCGTGTGACTCCCGCGGGATTCAAACCCACAACCTTCTGATCCGTAGTCAGATGCTCTATTCAGTTGAGCTAGGGAGCCTTCCCTTGTTTGCTTTCTCCTTGAAAGTGATTCCGGCGGGATTCAAACCCACAACCTTCTGATCCGTAGTCAGATGCTCTATTCAGTTGAGCTACGGAACCTACTTTCCTTTTTTAGCGACTGCAAAAGTAATGCCTTTTTTTGAAATGACCAAATAATTTGTATTTTTTTTATTTCTGATGTGGAGAAAACTATTGTTTGTTCGTTTACTCGTTATTCAAACCAAATACACAAAAAAGAAATTTTTATAGTGAATTAATACTTTTACTTAACAATTGTAACGTATTTTATTTCATAATATCATACATTTTTTGTATTTTTGCCCTAAGAATTATAAACACAACGAAATAATAGAATGGAATCGACACAAAGTTATTTGATGATTGTGCTGAAGATGTTGGGTTCTTTGGCTTTGTTGATGTATGGTATGAAGACCATGAGTGATGCCTTGCAGAAGTTGGCAGGTCCACAGTTGCGCCATGTGTTAGGTGCCATGACGACAAATCGCATTACGGGGATGCTAACTGGCGTGTTCGTGACGGCGGCGGTACAGTCGTCTACCGCCACCACGGTGATGACAGTCTCGTTTGTCAGTGCAGGTCTTCTCACATTGGCGCAAGCTATCAGTGTCATCATGGGTGCGAATATCGGCACCACCCTGACGGCTTGGATTATGTCGACGTTCACTTCGTTTAACGTCACCGACTTTGTCTATCCCGCTTTTTTTATCGCTATTATTCTTATATATAATAAGAAACGGCGCACGGTGGGCGACTTCATCTATGGTCTCGCATTCATGTTGTTAGGCCTTGGCACCCTTCGGCAGACAGGCATCGACATGCGGTTAGGCGAGAACGAGGCTTTGCTAAATTTTTTCACCAGTTTTGACCCGCATAGTTTTACCACCACACTCTTGTTCCTGTTGATAGGTGGTATCTTGACGATGTGCGTCCAGTCATCAGCGGCGGTGATGGCAATCACGATGATTTTGTGTTCCAGCGGCGTATTACCCATCTATCAAGGCATTGCATTGGTGTTGGGAGAGAACATCGGTACCACCGTCACGTCAAATATTGTCGCCCTCTCTGCCGGCACACAGGCACGTCGGGCAGCCTTTGCCCACTTGTTCTTCAACTTCTTCGGAGTGTGTTGGGTTCTCGTTTTATTCCGTCCGTTCATCGACATGGTTTGTGGCTTGGTGGGATTTGATGTCACGATGACCAAGGAGTCGGTGAGCCAGGCGGCATTCCTCGGAAATGTGGCGAAGTTGAGTTTCGTGTTGGCTGCGTTCCACACATGTTTCAACCTTCTCAACACGGGTGTCTTGATTTGGTTTATTCCACAAATAGAGAAGTTGGTGTGCCGTGTCATTAAGTCCAAGAAGGAAGATGCCGATGAGGACACACGCCTCCGCTATATCCATGGCGGTCTGATGAAGACTCCCGAAATCTCGGTCTTACAAGCCCAGAAAGAGATTGCCCTCTTTGCCGAGCGCATCCAGCGAATGTATGGCATGGATCGAGACTTGTTGGAATTGACGGCAAAGGATGATGCCAAGGATGATTTCAAGAAGCTCTTTGACAGGATAGAAAAGTATGAGGGTATCTCCGATAACATGGAAATTGAGATTGCCCGTTACCTTGAGCAAGTGAGCGATGCCCATCTATCCGACGATACGAAGGCGAAGATACGTCAGATGATGCGCCAGATTAGCGAGATAGAGAGTATTGGTGACGCTTGTTACAACCTTGCTCGCACCATGAGTCGCCAGCAAAGTTCAGGTAAGAAGTTTACGGAGCATCAATATGAGGAGTTGCGTAACATGATGCAACTGACAGACAATGCCCTTACGCAGATGAACAACGTGATGAAAGGCCGCCGCGAGGACTTCCGCATCAGCGACACCATCCGCATCGAGGAGGAAATCAATACCCTTCGTGGCAGGTTGAAGGCAGAGAACATCCAGTCTGTCAACGACCATCATTACGACTATGCCATGGGTACAATCTACATCGATTTAATCAATGAGTGCGAGAAACTGGGCGACTATGTGGTTAATGTTGTTGAGGCGCGGTTCGGGGTGTGAACATCATTGTGGTTAAACCTTTGTAGAAAATCGATAAATACAAACATCCAAACTATATAAAAAGGAGGATATGTCAAAAGACGCTTGGCATATCCTCCCTTTCTTATAGTTAATGAATAGTTGATTTAATCCACTTTAATGTCCTTGTTAACATTCTTGCAGCCGATGAGGGCATAGAACAAGATGTAAGCAACCATTGCCACTTGGAGCCAATAGCTGGTGATGGCACCAGAAGACTTGGCAATGATGTCTTGCAGCCAAGGCATGAGACCACCACCGACAACCATCATCATGAAAATACCTGAAGCTGCCTCAGTGTATTTGCCAAGACCTTCCACAGAGAGGTTGAAGATACCACCCCACATGATTGAGGTACAGAGACCGCAAGCGGCGATGAAGAACACCTTCATTGGCACGGCATGTCCCTTGATGGTCACGGCAACACTTTCAGGCAGCAAGATGGCGATAAGCAACAAACAGATGGCAACGGTAGAAACGACGGTCATCTGTGTTTTCGTACTGATCTTGCCTGAAATGAGGGTGGAGGAGAAACGACCGATGAGCATCATAAACCAATAGCTGGCAGCGAGGGTGCCACCGAGGGCGGCAGAACCTTCAAATCCCATATTGGTCACATAGAAGTTCAACTCCATGGGAATACCGATTTCCACGCCGACATAGAAGAATATGGCGATGACACCGAGAACCAAGTGGCGGAAGCGGAGGGCACCCTTCATGGAATCCATCAATGCCTCGTTCTTTCCAAGATTAGGTTCTGGGATGTTCACACGGCTGATGATGAAGAACGAAATGGCGAACACAGCCATACCGATAAACAGCAATGGTGACACGTCGCTCATGGATGTCTTCTCAGTTACTGTCCCCACGAGTACACCTGCGAGGAGCGGGGTAAGCGTAGCGGTGAGTGAATTCAGCGTACCGCCAATCTGGATGTATTGGTTTCCTTTGTTTCCACCACCACCGAGGATGTTCAACATAGGATTGACAACAGTGTTCAACATACATACGCAGAAACCGCAGACGAGGGCACCAAGCAAATAGATATAGAGGTTGAGGGCAACTACAGTGCCACCCACTTCGTTCACCTTGATGTCATCTCCGTAGATGCTGGAGAGGTATTGCAAAGCGAGACCGATGATACCAACGATCAAGGCTGCGAGGGCGGTTTTCTTATAACCTATCTTCTTCAGCAGCATACCCGATGGGATTCCCATGAAGAGATAAGCCACGAAGTTCATCAAGTTACCCCATGATGCGGCAAATTCATATTTGAAACCCCAGATGTTTCCAAAGGGGGCTCCCATATTCGTCACGAAACTAATCATTGCGAAAATGAAACACATGGTCACAATCGCAACGATGTTGGTGTTTTTATTTGTACTCATTTGTTTGTTTTTTATGAATGTGAAAAGAGTGAAAGGGCAGAATACCCTTTCACTCAAATAATGATATTAGCAAATCTTGCGCGAACCGTCGCTGATGATGACATCGTAAACTTTCGGTGCCTTGCCATATTTCTCATAATACTTCTGGGAAGCGGTCTTGATGAAGTCATCATAGAGTTCATCCTTCACGAGGTTGATGGTGCAACCACCAAATCCACCACCCATGATACGTGAGCCTGTCACGCCACACTCCTTGGCGATGTCGTTCAGGAAGTCAAGCTCCTCGCAGGAGACTTCATACTCCTTCGACAATCCATAGTGTGTTTCGTACATCTTCTTGCCCACGGTCTCATAGTCACCAGCCACCAAGGCATCGCAAACTGCCAACACACGGTCTTTCTCTCCAAGGACGAAGTGTGCGCGGGTGTAGTCTTCTTCGCCTACTTCGGCACGTACTTCCTCCAATTGCTCCCATGTACAGTCGCGGAGCGTCTCAAATGTTCCATCTGGATGCTTAGCAGCGATGTGCTTCACCACATTCTCGCAAGAGTTGCGACGGTCATTGTATGGCGAACCAGCCAACTCGTGTTTTACGCATGAGTTGAGCAATACGAGCTTATATCCCTTCGGGTCGAATGGGAAATATTCAAACTCGCGGCTGCGGCAGTCAAGGCGCATCAGCTTACCTGCCTGTCCGAACACGCTGGCGAACTGGTCCATGATACCACAGTTCACGCCACAATAATTGTGTTCTGTAGCCTGGCCAGCGAGGACGATGTCCCATTTCGATACCTTGTTATCACCAAAGAGGTCGTTCAAGCCACACGCGAAGCAACTTTCCATAGCGGCAGAAGACGACATTCCTGCACCGAGGGGCACATCACCAGCGAATGCGATGTTATAACCTTTCACGGGAACACCAAGTTTCTCCATCTCGAGTGTGATGCCGTAGATGTAGCGAGCCCAGCTGGCACGTGGTCCCTCTCCGTCGTGGAAGTCAAAATCCACACGGTCTTTCAGGTCGATAGAGTAGGCGCGAATGGTACTTTCCGTCCCGTTGGGACGCATCTCTGCCATGATACCCTTGTCCACTGCACCTGGGAACACGAACCCACCGTTATAGTCGGTATGCTCACCGATGAGGTTAATACGTCCAGGAGAAGCATAGATGTTTCCTGTCTTTCCGTCGAAATGCTTGATAAAGCGACTTCTTACAAATTCAATATCCATTTTACTTTTGGTTTTTGTTAATAATATATTCGTTAGTTAATTGTTATTTCTCCACACCAAACTTATAGATGGTCTTCTGTTTGTACTTCTGGTTAGGACGCAGGATGACCGATGGGAAGTAGGGACGGTTAGGACTGTCGGGGAAGTGCTGGCACTCGAAGCAGATACCGCTGCGGCGGGGGAACGTTGCCCCGTGCTGTCCGGGATAGCCATCTGCCCAGTTGTCAGAATAAAGTTGCATACCTGGTTCCGTGGTATACACATCCATGGTACGGCCGCTGATAGGCTCAACGAGGCGGGCGGCAAAGCTTAATTCGCCTTCTTCCTTCTTGTTCAGCACATAGCAGTGGTCATAACCTGCACCGTTTTTGATTTGCTCATCGTCAGCGTCGATGTCTTGACCTACTGGCTTGGGTTGGCGGAAGTCGAATGGCGTACCTTTGACGAAACGAATCTCACCCGTCGGAATGGAAGTCTCATCGATGGGGATATAGAAATCGGCGTTGATTTCGCATATCTGGTTGTCGATGGTAGGCGTTGGATTGGCAATGCCTTGCAATGAGAAGAACCCGTGACTTGTC
The DNA here is from genome assembly GCA_017548525.1 of Prevotella sp. Classification (GTDB taxonomy): domain Bacteria; phylum Bacteroidota; class Bacteroidia; order Bacteroidales; family Bacteroidaceae; genus Prevotella. The sequence goes on along the minus strand of JAFYZV010000105.1, from coordinate 7,420 downwards.
AGGTTGATGATGGTCTTCTTGTTGGTCGTTGCCATGTATTCTATCACCAATTCGTTCTCATCGGTGAAGGTATAGACAACGGTAATCTTAACCTCGCCCGTGTACCCTTCTTCTCCGTAGGGGCTGACATAGTGTAAGACGAGCGACTTGTCGTTCATCTGCAAAGCCTCCCATACCTTTGCGTTGAAGCCTTTGAGACCACCGTGCAACGAGTTAGGCCCATTGTTGATGGGTAGGTCATACTCTTTTCCGTTCAGTTGGAAGTGTCCTTTACAGATGCGGTTGCCATAGCGGCCTATCAAAGTAGAGAGATAGGGCTCGGGGCTTTCTACCACGTCCTTGATGTTGTCATGGCCTTGGATGACGTTGGCATAGTTGCCGTCCCTGTCAGGTACCATGATAGCCACGATGGCTCCACCATAATTGGTGATTGCCACCTCGTTTCCAAGGCTGTTCTTCAAAATGTAAAGGTCTGTTTTTTTTCCGTTAATGGTAGTTTGAAAGTCCTCTCGTTTCAAACCACAAATGTTTTCTGTCTCGGTAGTAATCATTTGTCAAAAAAGTTATGAGTTAGTTACTATTTTGCAAAATAAGTCAAAAAAAACGACAAAAACAAACGAAAACCTAAAAAAAGCGGTTTCCGTAGCGTTAAAAACAATTAAATCGAAGATGTCTAACGAAAAAGGGAAAGCTTGTCTTTCAGGAACTCTTCTTATCGAAAGAACACAATAAGTCGGCGACAACATAACTACTTCCGCCCACAAAGATGAAATCGTCAGCATGGGCTTGCTGCAATGCGGCATGGTAGGCATCGCATACGTGGGCAAAAGGTTTACCCTCCAATTGCCGCTCTTTCCCTTTTGTGGCAATGGCATCTGCTGGTATGGCTCTTTTCGATTGTGCTTGAGTGAAGTAATAGGTCGCATCTGATGGCAGCATATCCATCACGGCATCGATGTCCTTGTCATCCACCATGCCAAAGACAATATGCAAATGGCGACATGGCTGTGCCTTGATTTGCTGGGCAAGATATTCCCACCCCCCGACGTTATGCCCAGTATCACATACCACGGTGGGGTGTTCGCGCAATTTTTGCCATCGTCCCATCAGTCCTGTTTGCTCCACCACGTGCGCCATACCATAGCGAATGGACTCTTGTGAGTGGATGAGGGGAATATGGGAGGCGGCGCAAAGGATGGTTTGTTTGTTTTTTTGCTGGTATGTGCCTTTGAGTTCAAAGTCGAAATCCCATTCTTCAGGAATGATAAACTCCTCCGCAAAATAGAGTGGGGCATTCTTCTCTTGGGCAATAGCCTCAAAGACAGGACGAGTCTCGGGGGTGGTTTCTCCTATTACCACGGGTGTATTTGGCTTGATGATGCCGGCTTTTTCTTTGGTAATTTGTGCCAACGTGTTGCCTAAGAATTGTGTATGGTCAAAGCTGATGTTGGTGATGACGGATAGTATAGGGGAGACAATGTTGGTACAATCAAGTCTTCCACCCAACCCCACTTCCACTACGGCGACATCGACAGCCATCTCCTTGAAATACTTAAACGCCATCGCCGTGGTTAGTTCAAAGAACGAGGGATGCAGAGGCTCAAAGAAATGCCGCTCCTGTTCCACGAAATCAACCACATATTGCTCTGGAATACACTCGCCATTCACGCGGATGCGCTCTCGGAAGTCCACCAAGTGCGGTGATGTGAATAGCCCTACGCGGTACCCTTCCGCTTGCAGGATGGCGGCGAGGGTGTGTGAACACGACCCTTTGCCATTGGTTCCCGCCACATGGATGGTCTGGTAATGGCGGTGGGGGTGATTGAAATGCTCGTCCAATGCCAACGTATTCGCCAGCCCTTTCTTATACGCAGAAGCACCCACATGCTCAAAGACAGGGGTGCTATGATAAAGATAGGTGATGGTTTCTTGGTAATTCATCAACTAAAGTAATTCTTGAACTTGTCGAAAATGGACTGTTTCGTCGATGGGTCGCCCTTGAAATTGTCGCTCTCACGGAGTTTTTGCAACATCTCTTTCTCGGAGCGTGACAACTCTTTTGGCACATAGACGCTGATATTGACCACCAAATCGCCCGTGCCTACCCCATATCCTTGCACGGCAGGCAACCCCTTGCCCCGCAGACGCAAGGTCTTGCCAGGCTGGGTACCCGACTCGATCTTGATTTTCACCTTGGTACCTTCGATGGTGGGTATCTCCACCTCGCCACCGAGGGCTGCCGTGGGGAAGTCGAGCAATAGGTTATAGATGACATCCTGCCCATCGCGTACAAACGTGTCGTTCTGTTCCTCCTCGACATATACTTGGATGTTGCCGTTGATGCCATTGTGGGGGGCGGCGTTTCCCTTGCCACCTACATTCACCACCATGCCTTCTGCCACGCCAGCGGGGATATTGATTTCGACAACCTCTTCTCCTCTCACCACGCCTGTGCCTCCACATTCGCGGCATTTGTTCTTGATGACGGTACCCTCGCCGTGGCAGGTGGGGCATTCGCTCTGCGTCTGCATCATGCCAAGCATTGTGCGGACAGTCTTCACAACTACACCTTGGCCGTGGCATGTGGGACATGTCTCCGAACCACTGCCCGCTTCCGCGCCACTGCCGTGGCAATGGGAACACGTGACATCTTTCTTGACCTTGAATTTCTTGGTCACTCCCGTCGCTATCTCTTGCAGGGAGAGACGCACTTTGAGACGTAGGTCTGTACCGCGATATTGGGCTCGTTGGCCTCTACCGCCAAACCCATTGAAACCACCAAATCCTCCATGCCCGCCGAACACGTCGCCAAACATGGAGAAAATGTCGTCCATGGAGAATCCGCCTGCGCCAAAGCCACCAAATCCGCCGCCAAAATTCGGACCGTCAAAGCCAAATTGGTCGTATTGCTGGCGTTTCTGCTTGTCGCTCAACACGCTATAAGCCACGGCGGCCTCCTTAAACTTCTCCTCCGCCTCCTTGTCTCCAGGGTTGCGGTCGGGGTGGTATTGGATGGCTATCTTGCGATAGGCTTTCTTGATCTCGTCCTCTGTGGCGTTCTTACTCACGCCAAGCACCTCGTAATAGTCTCTTTTCTCTGCCATTACTATTGTCCTACAGCCACTTTCGCGTGGCGGATTACCTTGTTGTTGAGCATATATCCTGTCTGCACACAGTCAATCACTTTGCCTTTCTTGTCGTCTCCCATGCCAGGAACCATGGCGATAGCCTCATGGAAGTCCACGTCAAAGTCTTGGTTGTCGGTCTCGATTTTCTTCACGCCCATGCCCTCCAAGGTCTTGATGAACTTCTTGAAAATCAGTTCCATGCCCTCCTTGATGGCGGCAGGGTCATCGGTATTTGTATCGGCAAGAGCACGCTCGAAGTCGTCAAGGACGGGCAGGATGGTGGTGATGGTCTTCTCGCCGCCATTCAGGATTAGCTCTGCCTTTTCCTTCAACGTGCGTTTCTTGTAATTCTCAAACTCGGCGATGGTGCGCAACAACTGGTCTTTCAGCTTGGCATTCTCGTCTGTCAATGCCTGAATGGGGTCAATCTCTTCTGCCTCGGCAGCCTCTTCTTCACTCTCTTCTTCATTGACGGGTTGCTCGTCAGCGGTATTCTCTTCCTGTGAAGCCTCTTCCGACTTCAACTCATCGTCTTGGATGTCGATGTTCTTTTCCTCTTCGCTCATGTCTTTGCGTTTTTTGGTTCTGAATATCCTCATAGCAAATACCATGCCATTTGTGAAGGCATGTCACTTTCATTGACACATTATTATATTATATGCTGTACATGCGAGCCTTTTGCTCCTTGATCTGGGCATCATAGATGTAGTCATCGTAATCCATGAGCTTGTCAATGGTGCCTTTGGGAGTCAACTCAATGATACGGTCGGCTACCGTCTGGATGAATTCATGGTCGTGGCTGGCGAAAATAATGTTGCCCTTAAATTGGATCAGATTGTTGTTGAAAGCCTGGATAGACTCCAAGTCCAAGTGGTTGGTGGGCGTGTCAAGAATCAGGCAGTTAGCGTTCTTCAGTTGCATACGGGCAATCATACAGCGCATCTTCTCGCCTCCAGACAACACGTTTACCTTTTTCTCCACCTCTTCTTGCTTGAAAAGCATCCTTCCGAGATAGCCTTTCATTGCCACCTCGTTGCCCGGACCATATTGGCTGAGCCACTCCACGAGGTTCAAGTTGCTATTGAAAAACTCGGTGTTGTCCAATGGGAGATAGGCGGTGGTGATGGTCACCCCCAATTTGTAGGTGCCATGGTCCGCCTCGCGGTTGCCGTTGATGATCTCGAAGAGGGCGGTCATCGCCTTGGGATTGTGGCTGAGGAACACCGTCTTCTGCCCCTTCTCGATATTGAAGTTCACGTTGTCGAAAAGCACGGTACCATCCGTATCAACTGCTTTCAAGTCATGCACCTCAAGGATTTGGTTGCCAGGCTCGCGTTCCATCTGGAAGATAATGCCGGGGTACTTGCGGCTCGACGGACGAATCTCTTCAACGGTGAGCTTCTCCAGCATCTTCTTGCGCGACGTGGTTTGCTTACTCTTGGCGACATTGGCAGAGAAACGGCGGATGAACTCTTCCAATTGCTTGCGTTTCTCCTCGGCTTTCAAACGTTGGTTTTGTGCTTGGCGTAATGCCAATTGCGAACTCTCGTACCAGAATGAATAGTTGCCCGCAAAGACAGTCACCTTGCCAAAGTCGATGTCCACCGTCTGTGTCGAAACGGCATCGAGGAAATGTCGGTCATGACTCACCACGAGAACGGTCTGTTCCAAGTTGCTCAAGTATTCCTCCAACCATTGTACGGTATCGAGATCGAGGTCATTCGTCGGCTCGTCTAATAACAAGTTGTCGGGATGACCAAACAATGCCTTGGCAAGCATCACGCGGACTTTCTCATTATTGGACAATTCTGTCATCTGCTTATAGTGGAATTCCTCGCGCACACCGAGGTTTTGCAATAACTGGGCAGCCTCGCTCTCCGCCTCCCAACCATTCATCTCGGCAAACTTCAGTTCCAACTCGGCGGCCTTGTTGCCGTCCTCCTCGGTCATCTCGGGCTTGGAATAGAGTGCCTCGCGCTCCTTCATGTTCTTCCAAAGGGGCTGGTGTCCCATCAATACCGTGTCCATCACGTTGAACTCGTCGTATTTGAAGTGGTCTTGTTCCAACACGCTCAACCGCTCGCCAGGACCCAACTCCACTGTGCCCTTGTTAGGTTCCAGCTCGCCGCTGATAGCCCTCAGCAAGGTGGACTTGCCCGCCCCGTTTGCCCCGATGATGCCATAGATGTTGCCAGGAGTGAACTTGATGTTCACGTCTTTGTAAAGAATGCGCTTCCCAAATTGGATTGCAATGTTTTGTAATGTAATCATCCGTTTGTATTTGCTATTTGTTTTTTCGGGTGCAAAGGTAATGAAAATTATCGAGAAAGCGAAAGATGGCACAACATAATAGTGGGTTTTATTGCAACAAACCTATTGTTTGATGGGTACAAATGCGTCATTCATCGGGATAATATATGGTATTCATTGGGATTAAATGCCACATTTGCAACCTTGCGGCTATAGCCAAAAAGGTTTGCGCCTATAGCCGAAAGGGTTTGTGCCTATAGCCGAAAAGGTTTGCGGCTATAGCCAAAATAACCCAATATAAAATGGTAAGGTTATAAAAAAGAACATTTCCCGATAGATGCTTTGCGGGGAATGTAGCATGACGACAGCCTTATTCTATGTCAATAATACATTTCGCTATTCGATTTTTGCACATTTGGCAATGTTATATCAGATTTTATTCGTACTTTTGCACCGTATTTATAAATATAAACATTCTTTTTTACTGCGGGCGAAAGCCCAAAGGCGGGCAAAAATCGATGCGAAATTCTTTGTGTACCCTTTCTCATTGTCATGGGGAAGGATGGAGGTTTTTTGTTGGTTTTTCCCATTCTTTTTACATACTTCAACGATTCTATAGAAATGACCATTTCTGTTTTAATGTCAGTTTACAAGTCTGAAAAGGCCGAATATTTCAATCGGTCTTTGCAGAGCGTGTGGGATGACCAGACGCTTAAACCCAATCAAGTAGTCTTGATTGTGGATGGACCTGTGGGGGATGACCTTTGGGAGGTTATACACGCATGGGAGGATAGGCTTGGAGACATATTGTGCTTGGTTCAGAACAAGGAGAATCTTGGATTGACCAAATCCTTGAACAAGGGACTTCAATATGTTACTTCTAAATATATTGCCAGGGCAGACAGTGACGACATTTCCTTGCCCTTGCGATTTGAACGTCAACTCGATTATTTTGAGCATCATCCCGATATAGACATATTGGGTGGTGCAATTCAGGAATTTAATGAAAATAATGAATGCCTGAACATCCGACATTATCCTTTGACACACGAACAAGCCTGTAAGTATATCCTGAAAGCCTCTCCTTTAGCTCATCCCAGCGTGATGTTGAGAAAGAAAATCTTTGACGAAGGGTTGAGGTACGATGAAAAATATCGTACCAGCCAGGACGTGGCACTATGGTATGATGCCGTGTTGGCTGGCTACCATATCGCCAATCTTGATGAAATCATCTTGTTGTTCAGGCATAGCCGTGATGTGTATAAGCGAAGGGGACATGCGAAAGCATGGAATGAATTTAAGATTTACATGAAGGGCATCTATCGGATGAAAGGCGTTTTCACATGGAATTATATCTATCCTATCTCTCGCTTGGCGTTTAGGATGATGCCTGACAGCATTATCAAGTTTTTCTATCAGAGTAATATGAGGAATAGAATGTTGCAGGACTAATCTTTATTGATAATGAGTGTAGTAAATCTTTTAAAAAGAATGATTGCCAATCCCAATGATGCCAAGATGATGGTCTTGTATAGATGTCCTTGGTTGATGAAGGATGACAGGAAGTACATTGAATATATTTGGAAGAAAAAGATGAATTATCCATTGAATTTGGATAATCCACAAACTTTCAACGAGAAACTACAATGGATAAAACTATATGACCATAACCCTCTGTACACTAAAATGGTTGATAAATATGAGGCGAAAGAATATGTTGCCTCAATAATTGGGGATGAATATATAATTAAAACATTGGGTGTATGGGATAGGTTTGACGATATTGATTTTAGCACACTACCAAAACAATTTGTTTTGAAATGTACACATGATAGTGGTGGATTGGTAATCTGTAAAGATAAGTCGAAACTTGATATTCAAGCAGCAAAAAAGAAAATAGAGAAGTCACTAAAGAAGAATTATTATTATATTGCAAGGGAATGGCCCTATAAAAATGTCAAAAGGAGAATCATTGCTGAAGAGTATATCGAAGATGAAAAAACAAAAGAATTGAGGGATTACAAGTTCTTTTGTTTCAATGG
>JAFYZV010000104.1 GCA_017548525.1 Prevotella sp. | reverse complement strand
GATGTGGTTCTTGCCCGTCTTTGAGCAATTCTTCCCAAACTTGAGCCAAGTAAGGCTTGATTTTTCACTTCCAAGGATCTTGAACTGTTATTGGGATATCCAGCAGGGAATATTCGTTTATAATGGCTCAACTATTGAAGATGCAATGGGTGCAGCGCAACCAGCCGACCGCCCCTTATGGTTTTTACGTGATTTGATGATAGTCGTATTGACAACCCCAGCTATCTATTGGATTCTGAAACACACCAAACATTATTTTGTTGTCATGTTAGGAATTCTCTGGTATATCGTCAGCACGTTCCATTTATACTATTATACCCAATTGCCAGCGGCGTATTTCTTTTTCACCTTTGGGGCATATATGAGTGTTAACCGCAAGGATATGCTGGTGGAATTTGGTAAACATTTCCGACTATCCGCCATTTTATATGTCTTTTTATCGTTGTTGTATGTTGGGCTAAAACACTATCAACCCGAACTATGTATCTTCATCAAGCATCTGAACATCTTTGTGGGACTGATTTTCGCATACAATCTATCTACGTGGTTACTTGAAAAACACATCTGTCGTCCCAGCTCTTTTTTGTCATCGGCATCATTCTTCATTTACATCTCACATGGATTGATATGTATAAATTTGCATAAATTGATATTCCACATCGCTGAACCAACAAGTGATTGGGGTATGTTATTCGTTTATTGTTCAACGGTAATCATAACAGTTGCAATTCTTCTATCTACTTTTTGGTTGTTGCGCCAATATACACCTGCTCTATTAAAGGTGATTGCCGGTAGGAAATGACATGTATATTTCACTGAATAAGAAGAGTGGGATGTCGATCAATTCCTATCAACATCCCACTTTTCTTGTCAAATAACACGACTATTTTTTATCGTCGGTAGCTTTCTTCGCTGTCTTTTTCTTGGCAGGAGCCTTCTTGGCAACTGGTTTGTCAGCCTTCTCACGTAATTTCTCGTTGGCTGTCTCTACCTTTTCGAGCTTGGTTTGCAGGCGGAGAATCTCCTTCTCCTTCATCTCAATCTCTTTTCCTTGATTGTGAATGGTGGTTAGAAGTGAATTCAATTCCTCATTGTCAATCTCATCGGGGTAGAGCGAATGCACACGGCTCAGGAAGTCGCCGAGGATATTCATGTAGTTGGTGAACGCATCGAAGGGGCTGCTGTATATGCCTCTGTCCAGTCCGACGTTGGATGGCTTGGTCGTCATGAATCGGAAATTGTTGCTGGCTTGTAGGTAGTCCCAGTCTTGGTTGATACGCGGGTCGTTAGCGATACGTACTCTATCGGCTACGCTATATAACTTATTGAATGCTTCACGCTGCATGGGATTACCCAACCAGCAACTCACGTCGCGCTCCTCGTCAACCCATGAAAGGGTATCGGGAACATTGAGGCTACCCACACTCTTGGTTTTCAGGCAAATCTCGGTAGGTGTTGCGAAGGTGATACCCTTCTCCTTGGCGCAAACTGGCAGTGCCTTGATGAACTGGAGGATGTTGCTCGACAGCGGTTGTGCGATTCCAAGGGCAGAGAGTTCCATGAAGATGTTGATAATCTGCTCCTCGTCGGGCAGCGATGCAATCTTATCAATATAGTTATCGGCAAAGAGAGGATAGCCTTCCCATTCACTATTATTGAAGCGCAACGAGATGTCATCACTCAAGTTCACGTCACGGAGCAGCAGCTTGAGATTGGGAGCGAGGGCACAGTTATATACATAATGCGGCGACTTCCAGCCCAAGACGTGTCTGGCACCTTCGGTGAGCATTCCCTTGAAGCCCATTTGCGAGGCTTGGAGACCGATGTCATCAGAATAAATAAGCGAGGAGTTGCGGATGACGGTGGGTGTCTGTCCGAAGTATTCCTGCATCTTTGCCATCTGCTTCTTCACGTCAGCGGCGAAACATTCCTCATTGACGAGGGCAGAGAGGCCGTGTGAGTAAGGCTCGGCAAGGAATTCCACACATCCCGTGGCATTCAGTTCCTGCAATTTCTCTAACACTTGTGGGGCATGCATCTCCAATTGCTCGATGCCGACGCCAGAGAGAGAGAATGCCACTTTAAAGTATTTGCCATGGTCTTGTATCATCTGCTGCAATACATTCAACGCAGGCATGTAAGAACGTTCCGCGATGTCAGAGATGCTGCGGTCGTTCTCGAAGTCATCATAATAATAATGGTCTGTACCGATGTCGAAGAAACGGTAACGTTTGAGATGAATAATCTGGTGTATCTCAAAATATAAACAAATTGTCTTCATAATGATTTGGTTTTTGATATTCGTGTTTATTTCCACCCGAGGGTGCGTTCATAGAGTTCCTTAATCCATGCGCCAACCTTCTCCCAGGTGATTTGGTCTACTTCTCGCTTGCCTTCTTCCTGCAAATACTTGAAGAGGCTCTCGTTCATACAGATGGAATACATGGCATCAGCGAGTGCATGGATGTCCCAATAATCCACCTTGATACAGTTCTCCAATATCTCCGCACATCCGCTCTGCTTAGAGATGATGCTCGGTGTGCCGCATTGCATCGCCTCCAAGGGAGAGATGCCGAAAGGCTCACTCACCGATGGCATGACATATACATCCGAGTCTTTCAGGCATTCATACACCTGCTTACCACGCATGAACCCCGGGAAGTGGAAGCGGTCGGCAATGCCTCGTTCTGCGGCGAGGTAGATCATCTGCTCCATCATATCGCCAGAGCCAGCAAAACAGAATCGGATATTGCGTGTACGGTGCAACACCATGTTGGCTGCCTCCACGAAATACTCCGGTCCCTTCTGCATGGTAATGCGTCCGAGGAATGTCACCACCTTCTCTTTTCCCGTGTGGTCGGGTCTTGGGATGGCTTGCAACTCTTCTTTCAGTGGGTACACGGCATTGTGTACGGTATAGCATTTGCGTGGGTCTTGGTGGTATTGGTTGATGACGGTCTGCCGTGTCAACTCCGATACACACATAATACAGTCGGCATTGTCCATACCGTCCTTCTCGATGGAATACACCGTGGGGTTCACCTTGCCACGCGAGCGGTCGAAGTCTGTTGCATGTACATGGATGCACAAGGGCTTTCCGCTCACGTTCTTGGCATGAATGCCAGCGGGATAAGTAAGCCAGTCGTGGGCATGGATGATGTCGAACTCTTCCGTGCGAGCCACCACTCCTGCGATGATGGAATAGTTATTGATTTCCTCATGTAGGTTGCTGGGGTAGCCACCTGCAAATTCCATACATCCCAAGTCATTCACGTTCATGTAATTGAAATCAGAATAGATGTGGTCGCGATACCGATAATAATCCTCGGGCGACATGATATTGCCCACTCGATCATTCACGTGATTATAATGCACATCGCGCCAAGCGATGGGGACGGCGTTCATGGCGACAATCTTACATGCCGACCGGTCTTCGTCTCCCCACGGTTTCGGCAAGCAGAGAATAGTGTCTACGTCTCCCTGGGCATGAAGTCCCTGCGAGATACCATAATTGGCGGTGGCGAGTCCACCGTAAACATGAGGAGGATACTCCCATCCAAACATTAATACTTTCATCTCAGTTCCTCCTTATTATTAATATTTATAACGTTCCAATAGTTCGAGGGTACGCAACACCTCGGCAACATTCATCGCGAACGACATGGCACCGCGACCATGGAATGGTGGGTTGCCGTCGAACAACTCGGAGATAGACCCCAAGCAGTGGTATGCCATCTCGTCCTCGTAGCCCACCATCTGCCGCTCGATGAAGCTCAGGCGGGTGCGCTTATAGAGTTTCAGGCAGGCCTCCATGTAGAAGCCGCCGAGCCAAGGCCATGCCGTTCCTTGGTGGTAGGCATAGTCGCGCTGTGTCTGCGGACCGACATAGATGGGGTTGTAGCCCCCACTCTTGGGCGACAGCGAGCGCAATCCCTTCGGCGTAAGCAACTCACGGGTGCAGACATCAAGCACGCTCTTCTTCTGTTGCAGGTTCAATGGTGAGTAGTCGAGTGCCACGGCAAATATCATATTCGGCCTGACGCTCCAATCCATCATGTTGCCATCCACATAGTCGAGGAGGTAACCAAACTCGTTGAGGAAGGTATCGATGAACGATGCCTTGCACTTCTCCGCCATCGCCTCAAGGTGTTCCTGGTCTTCGGTGTTGCCATCGTCGGCAGCAAGAGATGCCACGAAGCGCAGCGCATTATACCATAACGCATTGAACTCAACGATAAAACCTGTACGGGGTACCACGGGACGACCATTAGCGGTGGAGTTCATCCACGTCACCGCCTCATTGCGCCCCTCGGTATGCAACAGTCCATTCTCCTCAAGGGTTAGGTTGGGATGATTGTTGCCCTCAATATACTCGATGATGTCACGGAGCAGTTTCTTGTAAAGCTTCTTGCAACGATCTTTGCCACATTTCTTGGCATATTGCTGAATGGCCCATACCGCCCAGAGAGGCACGTCGGGCTTCTCTATCTCATAGATTTTCACGCTCAACGGCTTACCCTCCATAAACTCGCGCAAGCCACGTTCTGCCGTCTTCATCACCAGCTCGAAGTAGTCGTCCTCACCAATAGAGAGTGTCAACCCAGGCAGGGCAATGAACGTATCGCGGGCGCGACACTTAAACCAAGGATAGCCCGCCAACAGGTAGCGGTCGTCATTCTTGGCGCGATTGTGGAACTGGTGGGCAGCATTGACGAGGCAATGGAAGAAGTTATCACGCGGCGGGCGCAAACTGACCTCCTCGTCAAACAGTTTCTTCAGCTTGCTTGTCTTGATTTCCGACGTGGATGCGGAAAAGACGATGCTCTCTCCCTTCCTGATGTCCATCTCGAAATAGCCCGGCACATACAGGTCTTCGTTGGAAGCATAGCCACGCTCCTGCTCTTTCGGATATTCCACGCCACGATACCAGTCGGGTTGGAAGATGAACTCGTTTTTCTTGGAGAACTGCATGTAGAGGTCGGGATAGCCGGCGTACATGCACGTCTTGATGCCGTTATCCACTTGGTGGTACTCACGCGAGGCAGTGGAATTCTCGTGCGTAAACTGCCTGACGCTCCTGAAAGCCAAGAAGGGGCGGAAGCGAAGGGTTGTCTGCGAGTGTGCGTCTACCAACGTATAGCGGATCAAGAGCCTGTCTTCGTATGCCTGGAAGACAAATTCCTTCTTCAGGATAACCCCGCCTACGCGGTAGATGGTGGTGGGAATCTTGTCACAATCAAACTCTCGAATGTACTTGTGACCCTTTGGGCTGTAATTGTTGCCCTGATACTTGTGCAGTCCCAAATTGAATTCAGCGCCATGCTGAACGACTGTACAATCCAGCGAAGACAGCAACACGTGGTTCTCATCGTCGAGTTCCGGCACGGGAACGACGAGAAGGCCATGATACTTACGGATGTTACAGTCTACAATTGTGGAACACGAATAAGCCCCTGAGCGGTTGGTGCGTAGCAACTCCTTCGGCAAGGAGTCCTGCAAGTTCGTCATCAGAGCCTTTTCGAATCGTAGATAACTCATAATTGGTCTCTTTTTTTTAATTATTTAGGTTTAAAACGTGTTCAAATCATTTAGGTGTCAGGCATCTTTTATATTTGACCTCAAAGATAGTCATTTTTAAAATGAAAGCAAAAAATATAGACAATATTTTTCATAAAATAAGCAAATTTCAATCAGTTTACCGCCAAACGGCTCATGCCCCCGTCATCATTGATGGGTACGAAGGGATCATTTAGTAAATTGTCGGAGATTATATGACAAACAGTTTCAATATATGAAACAGTGTGTTTCACTATATGAAACGGACCGTTTCAGTATATGAAACTAAAACCCAATGCCACATGCCTATTTTTCCTTGCTGACATTCAAAGCACATACCACAGATGCTTGTTTTTATTATGTTACTATTAACTACGGAGCAACCATTCCATTGCCGATACAACATGTATGTTTTTTCCGTCTTTGATGACATCACGACTTGGAGTCATCGCAACAAGTGTCAAATGATCGCAATGTAGTGTTTCTGATGCCCTGACAAGCGACGATGTCTCACGCTCGTATGTCTTCGGCGCATCAATGTCGTAGGCCACCTGTATCAACTCTATGGTTTTACCCTTGTCGCATACCACAAAGTCAACCTCTTTCGCCTTGGGGTTGGGCTTATAGTAATACACGTCCAGAAATTCGCCTGTACATCTTCTGAGCAATTCTATATACACCACGTTCTCCAGTCGCCACCCCAGATTCTCAGGAGCCAGGGCATTTTCACGGTTACTTTGCAGACCAGTATCAACAACATACGCCTTCTGGTTGCGAACACGCTCCTTGACTTTAAACGAATGGCGAGTAAGCAACTGTATCATAAAGGCTTGGCGAAGATAGTCCACATATTTCTTAACCGTCTTGTCGGCAATACCGAGTAGGCCCGACAGTTCGTCGTAGTTCACCTCCTGACAGGCATTGTTAATCAGATAATGCGCTATCTTGCGTAGTGCCTCAATATGGCGTATCTTAAATCGCTTCTTGATGTCTTTGCGCAATATGGCCTCAATCAGACTTTCCACATAGCCGCGCTTGTTTCTCAGATTCTGTATCTCAGGGAATCCGCCATCATGAATATAGTCCAAAAAGGCACGTTTTCTTTCCGCATCGGCCTTGGTTGTGATGCTCGTCATGTCGATATGATGGAATGAGCAGAACTCAGAGAACGAGAATGGATACAGGCGAATCTCATTGTATCGCCCCGTTAGATGGGTGGCAAGTTCGCCGCTAAGCAGTTTTGCATTACTGCCAGTGATGAAGATACGAAGGTTGGTGCGAAGCAGACGGTTTACAAACAGATACCATCCGTCAACATCCTGAATCTC
>JAFYZV010000103.1 GCA_017548525.1 Prevotella sp. | reverse complement strand
TACTGGTACACTCCTTAAACAAATCGTCTCCTAACTCTGTTGCACCCTTGGGGAGTTCGACAGACAACAAACTTGCACATCCTTCAAACGTGTCATCGGGAACTTTCTTTAGCATGTCGGGAAGTTTAACGTGTGTCAATGATTTGCAGTTGCGGAATACGCCAGTTCCCATCTTGCTGATACGGTCGGGGATGTTGACGGTGACCAAGCTGGTGCAACCCTCAAACATATTGACGGGAATCTCGTCAAGCCTGTTGGGCAGCGTGATTTCAGTCAGGCTCGTACAGCCCTTGAAAGTCTCTGCGCCAATCTTCGTCACGGTTCTGGGAATGGAAATAGAAGTTAGCCCAGAACTACCCGAGAATGCACCAGCGGCAATCTCTTCCACGTAATAGGTGATGGTGTCTACTGTGATTTTCTCTGGGATATTGATATCGCCGAGGTATGGCTGTGTGCCTTTCACCACCACAGCCAGCTCTTTCTTGGGATTGAGTTGGTAGGTGATGCCGTCAACGATGTTTTTTGAAGGTTTAATGTTGGCTGCTTGTGATTGTGTACATGCCAACAGGGCGAATGCCATAAGGATAGCTTTTAGTCTGATCATTGTATTTGAATTTATTAGTTATTGACTTGTGAAACGGCGTTTGCTTTCGCAAAGATAATGATAATTGATGAATTGCACAAATAAAATACATATTTTTCAATTCATTATTCACAATTACGCTGTGCCAGCCATTTATGAACACAAATCAGTTTATTTCATGGTTTTTGATTTAATGTTACTTCGCTATATCGTTATATCACTTAAATAGCGATTGTCATGTTGATATTCCATGGTTTCAAGTTGTTTTTATATAGCATTAGGTATATCGTGTGCGAATATAGTGATTTCTTGGCAAATGGACAAACTAATGCCCTTATTTACGACCGTTCTGCGTAAATCTTCCAAAAAACGGTTTATTATTACAGTCTTTTTTCGTACCTTTGCGTCCAATAATAATC
Organism: Prevotella sp.; assembly: GCA_017548525.1. Classification (GTDB taxonomy): domain Bacteria; phylum Bacteroidota; class Bacteroidia; order Bacteroidales; family Bacteroidaceae; genus Prevotella. The sequence goes on along the minus strand of JAFYZV010000103.1, from coordinate 3,561 downwards.
ATAATGGTACAATAATGATGAAAGAGGAAAACATGAATGATGAAAAGCGAAGTTTGAGCTTTGTGGAAGAGATGATAGAAGAGGACTTGGCAGAGGGTAAGAATGGCGGAAGAATACAGACACGATTCCCGCCGGAGCCAAATGGTTATCTTCATATAGGTCACGCCAAGGCGATTGCCATGGATTTCGGTGTGGCAGAACGTCATGGAGGCATCTGCAACTTGCGATTCGATGACACAAACCCCATCAAAGAGGACACCGAATACATAGAGAGCATTGAACATGACATCCAATGGCTGGGCTACAAATGGGCAAATGTTTACTATGCCAGTGACTATTTCCAAGAATTGTGGGATTTTGCGGTATGGCTTATTAAGCAAGGTCGTGCGTATGTTGACGAACAGAGTTCTGAGCAAATTGCCCAGCAGAAGGGTACGACGACCAGTCCAGGCACAAATAGTCCATATCGTGACAGGCCTATAGAGGAGAATCTGCGCTTGTTTGAGTTTATGAACAGCGGAGAGGCTACTCCTGGCACGCTTGTGCTACGTGCAAAGATTGACATGGCACATCCCAATATGCTGTTTCGCGACCCGCTTATCTATCGTATCTTGAATATCCCGCACATTCGTACTGGCAATAAATGGAATGCGTATCCCATGTACGATTTCGCCCATGGACAAAGTGATTACTTGGAAGGAGTGACCCACTCACTGTGTACCCTTGAGTTTGTTGAACATAGGCCTCTTTACGACTTGTTTGTTACTTGGATGAAAGAATACAAGGGGGAGACAGATAACATAGAAGACAATCGTCCTCGTCAGACAGAGTTCAATAAGTTGAACCTCTCTTATACCTTGATGTCAAAGCGTAATCTGTTGGCTTTGGTCAATGAGAAGATGGTGAGTGGGTGGGATGACCCCCGTATGCCTACCTTGTGTGGATTCCGCCGTCGTGGTTATAGTCCTGAGAGTATCGTTAAGTTTATTGACAGGATTGGTTATACAAAGATAGACGGACTCAACGACATAGCTCTCTTGGAGAGTGTGGTTAGAGATGATTTGAATAGTCGTTCCATCCGGGTTAGTGCCGTTATCAACCCTGTAAAAGTGATTATCACCAATTATCCCGAAGGTCAAACAGAGCAACTTGTAGCTATCAATAACCCCGAAAACGAAGCCGATGGAACACATGTGATGAATTTCAGTCGTGAAATATGGATTGAGCGCGATGATTTCATGGAGGTGGCAGAAAAGAAATTCATGCGCCTGGCTCCTGGCAAGGAAGTGCGTTTGAAGAGTGCTTACATTATCAAATGTAATGAAGAGAATGCCTGTGAGAAAGACGAGAATGGCAATGTAACAACTATCTATTGCACATACGATCCAGAATCACGTAGTGGACTTCCTGGCTCCAATCGCAAGATCAAGGGCAAGACATTACATTGGGTTAGTTGTCAAGATGCCGTGAAGGCTGAAGTGCGCATGTACGACCGCTTATGGAAAGTGGAAAATCCACGTGACGAGATGGCACAAATCCGCGAGGAGCAAAATTGTGATGCTGTCACAGCGATGAAACAGATTATCAATCCAGACTCCCTGAAGGTTTATAGCGACTGTTATGTGGAACCATTTGCTGCCACGATGAATCCAGGCGATTATCTACAGTTCCAACGCATCGGGTATTTCATGGTGGATCCTGACTCTACTCCTGACAAGCTTATTTTTAATAAGACAGTAGGGTTGAAAGACACTTGGGCTAAACAGAACAAATAGTCATGCCGCAAAGGGGTAAGTTCTACGAGAGCCAAGAATTTAAGGAAAAGCTCCAGATATACGAAGATGCCAAGAAACAAGGCGAGAGTGTATATCTGGAGTCTGACGACTTGGTAGATATCGCAGAATATTATCATCTCTTCGATTCAATTGACAAATCGATTGAGGCAGTGGAATATGCTATCCAGTTGTTCCCCTCCGCCACGGCACCTTTAGTGTTTCGGGCACGTGTTGCTTTTATGATAGAGCATGATGTCGATAAGGCCAAGCAATATGTAGACATGATTGAAGATACTACCGACTTGGACTATTATTACATCAAGATGGAAATCATGCTGGTCGAGAATCATGTGGACGATGCGGAAGGCTATCTTCAAGATGTCTATGCTCAATTGGATGAAGAGACCCAGGCTGACTTTGTGATTGACGTGGCGGCACTCTATATCGATTATTCTTATTTCTCCCATGCCAAACGATGGCTCGATTTGTCTGATGAATATGAGGAGGATGACTACCAAGAGTTGAAGGGAGAAATTGCTTACGGACTTGGGAACTATGAGGAGTCTGAAGAGATTTTCAATGGTTTGTTAGACAAAGACCCCTTCTCATCATTTTATTGGAACAAACTGGCAGCCGCCCAATATATGCGTGGTGACATGCGGACATCCATCCAAAGCAGTGAGTTCGCCCTTGCCATTGACCCTGATGATTATGAGGCGACCCTTAATAAGGCCAATTGTCTGTATAGTCTTGGCAATTACGAGGAGGCATTGAAGTATTATGAGCGTTATTCTTATATCTTACCCGATAATGCGTTGGGGGAGATGTATGTGGGAATGACTTTATACAACTTGGGTCGAGTGGAAGAAGCCATCGAGCGTATGAGAAAAGCCGAGGCTTATGCTATTGAATACGATGAGGATCTCCATGTCATTTATATGGAGTTGGCATACTACCTTTCCATGGTGGGTCAATATGATGAAGCCATGGAATATTTGGAGGGAGCGAAAGGGTGTGATGTGGTAAATCCCGCCGAATTGATGGTCTTGGAAGGAATTATCCTCTTGAGGAGTGGCAAAGAGGAGGAGGGCTTGGAGCTATTCAATAAAGCCATTGAGTCATCAGCCCATTCGCCAGTCATCATTTTGCGCGTGGCAACCTATATCTATGAGTCGGGCATCTTCTCCTTGGCGTATCAAGTGTTTCATTCGTTGCTTGACCATGCTGCCGAAGATTGGCGTGATGGATGGTCGTATCTTGCCTATTGTTGCAAGGCTCTGTGTAAGGATGAAGAATATCTGGCTACGCTTTCCATCGCCTGTAAGCGAAATCCTGTGGAGGTAAAGGTTATTTTGGGGCATCTCTTCCCCGAAAGTCTTTCTACAGATGAGTACGTTGAATATGCTAAACAACATCAACAATTAACAAACTAATTTATGAATTGGATTTCTTCCCTTTTGGGAAACCTCAATTACACGACCATTTGGTTCTTGATGCTCTTGGAGAGTACCGTCATTCCCGTGCCTTCAGAACTTGTGGTGTCGCCCGCTGCCTATCATGCTGCTGGGGGGAATTTGGACATTTTCCTCGTGATATTGTTTGCCACGATAGGTGCCGATTGTGGTGCCACCATCAACTATCTTGCTGGTTATTACTTAGGAAGACCATTGATTTACCGCTTTGCAAATAGCAAGTGGGGCAAGCTCTGTCTGCTCAATCAAGAGAAAGTGGAGAAGAGCGAAAAATATTTCAATGACCACGGCATGGCGGCAACCATTACAGGAAG
>JAFYZV010000102.1 GCA_017548525.1 Prevotella sp. | reverse complement strand
CGAGCCAAGTCGCGCATTCGCTTACCTGTACCTTTGCAATAGAAATAGCAACCTTTCAGTTTTGGCAGCGTCGTACCAATCCCTTTCACGTCACTGATGGCAGGGAGATGACGAATCTCATCGTCTACGAACTCCGTGATGTTGACCGTGATATTGCCGCCATTGCGCTCTGCCCATCCATTTTGCCATAGATATCCAGCAACCTCTGCTATCTTATAAATCTCTTTTTTCAAGTCTGGTCGACTTTCCAATACACTTTTCATCATTAAATAAGCTATTTGTTTAAGTTCGTATCAATTTGATTGCAAATATAAAAGATATTTCTGAAAAATGAGTCATTTCGTCGTTTTTTGTTTTAAATCATACGTTTTTTCAATATGAATAATAGAAAACTCAAAACTTTTTTACTATCTTTGCATCAATAAACGATGAAAAGCGAAATAACAAATCATGGAGAGAGTCACCTTTATCCTCAAATACCATGAGCTACATCCCATCCATTCATCCCGATCAACCTAAAGAGAGAAGAACATAAACAATAATACTAAAAAGAATGAGCAGAGTATTGATGATTGGCGCAGGAGGCGTCGCAACGGTTGCAGCGTATAAGATTGCACAAAACGCTGACGTGTTTACAGAGTTTATGATTGCCAGCAGACGCAAGGCGAAATGTGACCAACTGGTGAAAGCCATCCACGAGAAGGGCTATACCATGGACATCAAAATGGCACAAGTGGATGCGGATGACGTGGAGCAGTTGAAGGCACTCTTTAGTGATTACAAACCCGAGCTTGTCATAAATCTTGCTTTACCTTACCAAGACTTGACCATCATGGAGGCTTGCTTGGCATGTGGTTGCCATTATTTAGACACAGCCAACTATGAGCCGAAAGACGAGGCGCATTTTGAATATTCATGGCAATGGGCATACAAGGAGCGGTTTGAACAAGCGGGATTGACAGCCATCCTTGGTTGCGGTTTCGATCCTGGTGTGAGTGGCATCTATACGGCTTACGCTGCTAAGCATCATTTCGATGAGATTCATTACCTTGACATTGTGGATTGTAATGCTGGAGACCATCACAAGGCATTTGCCACCAACTTCAATCCCGAGATTAACATCCGCGAAATCACGCAAAAAGGGCTTTATTACAAGGATGGAGAATGGATAGAGACGGAGCCTTTGGAGATACACAAGCCCCTAACATACCCCAATATCGGTCCGCGAGAGTCATATCTATTGCACCATGAGGAATTGGAGAGTCTTGTGAAAAACTATCCCACCATCAAGCAGGCGCATTTCTGGATGACCTTTGGCGAGCAATACATCAAGCACCTTGATGTGATACAGAATATCGGCATGAGCCGTATTGACGAGGTAGAGTATGAGGCACCATTAGCTGATGGTTCAGGAAAGACGGTGAAAGTGAAGATTATCCCCTTGCAATTCCTCAAGGCAGTGTTGCCCAACCCACAAGACTTGGGTGAGAACTATGAGGGTGAGACGAGTATCGGTTGTCGCATCCGAGGCATCAAGGATGGCAAGGAGCGCACATATTATGTCTATAACAATTGCTCACATCGTGCCGCATACGAGGAAACGGGTATGCAAGGCGTTAGCTATACCACGGGAGTTCCCGCCATGATTGGTGCTATGATGTTTCTTAAAGGATTATGGCGCAAGCCTGGTGTGTGGAATGTTGAGAATTTTGACCCAGACCCATTCATGGAACAGCTCAACATCCAAGGTCTCCCATGGCATGAAGTCTTTGATGGGGACTTGGAATTATAAATAGTATTTATCGATTTTCTATTATTTCTGTGAATACAAAATAGAAAATCTAAAATGAAAAATATAATAAATATCAAATTATTATGGCAAAGAAAGAAATAGAAGAAACAGTAGCCAACCCACAAGCAGAGAAATTGAAAGCCTTGCAGGCTGCCATGTCAAAGATAGAGAAAGACTTTGGAAAAGGCTCCATCATGCGGATGGGAGATGAGCAAGTGGAAAATGTCGATGTCATACCTACGGGATCCATTGGGCTGAATGTTGCGCTTGGTGTGGGCGGTTATCCCCGTGGGCGTATTATAGAAATCTATGGTCCGGAGTCGTATGGTAAGACCACTCTTGCCATCCATGCGATTGCAGAGGCGCAAAAACAAGGTGGTATCGCAGCTTTCATTGATGCCGAACATGCCTTTGACCGCTTTTATGCCACCAAGTTAGGCGTGGATGTAGATAACCTCTGGATTTCCCAGCCCGACAATGGCGAGCAGGCTTTGGAGATTGCCGACCAGTTGATTCGCTCCTCTGCCATCGACATCATTGTCATCGACTCTGTGGCAGCACTCACTCCAAAGAAGGAAATAGAAGGCGATATGGGTGACTCCGCCGTGGGTCTCCACGCCCGACTGATGAGCCAAGCATTGCGCAAGTTAACAGCTACTATCGCCAAGACCAATACCACTTGCATCTTCATCAATCAATTGCGTGAGAAGATTGGTGTCATGTTTGGTAATCCAGAAACCACCACGGGTGGTAATGCTTTGAAGTTCTATGCTTCTGTGCGTCTTGACATTCGTCGTGTCACATCATTGAAAGACGGAGATCAGGTGATAGGCAATCAAGTTCGTGTGAAAGTTGTCAAGAACAAAGTGGCACCGCCATTCCGCAAGGCAGAATTTGAGATTACCTTTGGCGAGGGAATCTCTAAGGTTGGTGAGATTCTGGATCTTGGCGTTGAATATGGCATCATCCAGAAAAGCGGCTCTTGGTTTTCCTATCAAGGTAGCAAGTTGGCACAAGGACGCGATGCAACCAAGGCTCTCCTCAAGGACAATCCCGAGCTTTGCGAGGAGTTGGAGGCACAAATCATGCAGACCATTCAGGAGAAAATGGCATAATTTGTATGAGAAGGACTATTCTTTTATGGATGATGGTGCTTTCGATGGTGCTTTCCTTTTCTCATGTTGTAGCGCAGCATGAGGTGGGAAATATCTCTTTCCAACCCAAAATAGGCTTCAACATATCAAGTCTCACGGATATTCCCGATACGGAGACGGGTCTCGTCGCAGGACTTGAATGCGAGCATCAGGTGTTTGAACCCATTAGTCTTTCGTGGGGTGCCTTGTATTCTCTACAAGGGTCGGAATCTTATGGACTGAAATTAGAATATCTCATAGTCCCTTTCCTTGTCAATTTTTATCCTGTCAAGGATTTGGCTTTCAAATTTGGCTTGCAGCCTGGGTTTTGTCTCAGCTCATGGAGAGATATTCCAAGTGGATGGAATATCAGACGGATTGAGAACAACACATTGGATCTTTCCTTTCCCATTGGGCTTTCATACGAATATTGTCACTTCAAGATTGATGCGAGATACCTATTTGGGGTGACCAAAGTTTTCAAGAATTATGACCACCAGAATAGGGTGTGGCAATTCTCGCTTGCCTATACCTTATAATCTCAACGATGGCACTATGCAGAAGTACGCAGAATATATCGAGCAAATAGAGATAGAGTCACTGTGGAGCGGCAAGAGACATATATTATGGAATCTCGACCGACAGGTGAATATCTTGAGTGGAGTGAACGGAGTAGGGAAGAGTACCATATTAAATAAGGTGGTGAAAGGGCTGTCACAAGGTGGTGAGTTTCCCAGCCACATGCTCAAGGGTGTGCGTCTCAAAGTCTATCCATCGGATGCCAAATGGATTCGATATGACATCATCCGCTCTTTCGACCGCCCCTTGATGAATGTGGAAAGTGTTGCTAAGATGGATCTTAGCCTCGCCACGGAGCTTGATTGGCAACTCTTTCAGTTGCAGCGCAAATATCTTGATTATCAAGTGAATATTGGTAATCGCATTATCAGTGCCTTGCAGAGTGGTGATGCGGATGCCTCCGAGCGGGCGCAACAAATTAGCTTACCAAAAAAACGTTTCCAAGACATAATAGACAAGTTATTT
>JAFYZV010000101.1 GCA_017548525.1 Prevotella sp. | reverse complement strand
CAAGGGACAAGAAGATGAAAGATGAAAGATTAAACATGAAAGATGAAAGATGCACTTCGTGCAGAAATTGTACAAAATGGGAACAAAATGATTCTAAATGATTTTTGTGAGGTTTTGAAGCGGATTTTGTAAAATTTCTCGCCGTAGGCGATAGACTATTGTTTTGTATGCTACAAACCAATGCTCTGTATGATGTAAACCATTGCTCCGTGTAATATAAACCATTGATTTGTATGGCGTAAACCATAGCTCTGTAGCATATAAACCATAGCTCTATACCTTACAAACGAATGGGATGTAGAATGGAAATGGCAAAGCGTAGAGTAATCAAGCCATTTTTTATTAAAGGATATTGGTATGTAAAGGTTTTTCATTATCTTTGCATCGGAATAATTGAAATAAGAATGGAGCAACGCAAACTTCGATTTGCCCTTTTCGGCAATGAATATCAAGCCAAGAAGTCCACGGCGATACAGAAAATCCTCTCTTTCCTCTCCGAGCGAGAGGCGGCGGTGTATGTGGAGAGGGCATTTTACGACTTCATCACCCAGCAGCAACATCTCCCTTTAGAGGTGACGAATGTGTTTAACGAGCTGGACTTTGCCGTCGATTACGTCATCTCGTTGGGTGGCGACGGCACATTCCTCAAGGCGGCGAGCGGAGTAGGAGCACGCGAGATTCCTATCCTTGGGATAAACATGGGTCGTCTTGGCTTTCTTTCCGATGTGTTGCCGAGCGAGATAGAGAATGCCTTGCAAGCAGTCTATGATGGCACTTATTGCATTGAGGAACATACTGTCATACAAATCGAGGTGGAAGGAGGGACTTTGCAAGGCTGTCCCTATGCATTGAACGACATCGCCGTGCTCAAGCGCGACAACGCGTCGATGATTTCCATCCGCGCCAATGTCAATGGCGAGTATGTGGTGACCTACCAAGCTGACGGTTTGATTGTCTCAACGCCCACCGGAAGTACCGCTTATAATTTGTCGAATGGCGGTCCCATCGTGGTGCCAGAGGCTGGCATCCTTTGCCTGACTCCTGTCGCTCCACATAGTTTGAACATCCGTCCTATTGCCATTGGCGATGGCAGCACGGTGGAGCTGACGGTGGAAAGCCGTTCACATAACTTCCTCGTCGCCATTGACGGGCGGTCGGAGAGGATGGAGGAGGGCACGAGAATCATCATCCGTAAGGCATCCCATCATATCCAGATTATCAAGCGGCAGTCGCAACGTTATTTCTCCACCTTGCGTGAGAAGATGATGTGGGGAATTGACCAACGACAATGAGGAGGTTAGGCTATGAGTATCTTTAAAGTTCCTAAATTTAAGTATACTGCTTCCATAATCCTCAAATGGCTTTGGGGCGCATGGAAAGGAAACCGCTTGCAGACCATCCTCAATGCCTCGATAGGATTGGGACAGGTGGTTGTCAGCCTATTGCAGATTTGGGCAATGCAGCGAGCCATCGACGTGGCGGCGGGTGTGAAGGAAGGAAACATCTATTGGGCTGTGGGCGTGATGGCGCTGGTCGTCTTGTGCGAGTTTGCCCTCAGCATATCAGGCGTGTGGGTGAAAAACCTGCTCGGCGTGAAAGCCCAGAACCGTATGCAGCAGCGGATGCTCGACCGTATCTTGCGCTCTGAATGGCGTGGCAAGGAGACTCGCCATTCGGGTGATGTCATCAACCGCTTGGAGTCTGACGTGGGTACAGTTATCAACTTCCTCACGGAGACAATGCCCAACACGCTCTCTGTGCTTGCGATGTTCTTTGGCGCATTTTTCTATCTGTTCGCCATGGACAAATTCTTGGCGGTTGCCATTGTCTGTACTTTGCCCATCTTCTTAGGCTTCAGTAGGATTTACATTGGGCGGATGCGGCAATTGTCGAAAGATGTCCGCACCTCCGACAGTAAGGTGCAGAGCGTCTTGCAAGAGACGGTGCAGAATCGGATGCTTGTGAAGACTTTGGAAATCGATGCCGCCATGGTCGATAAGCTGGAAGATACACAGAGCGAGTTGCGGCAGAATGTCATCAAGCGCACTCGTTTCCGCCTTGTAGCTAATTTGATTATCAACTCGGGGTTTGCCCTTGGTTACCTGTTTGCGTTCCTTTGGGCGGCACTCCGCCTGATTGACCATACGCTGACATTCGGCGGCATGACGGCTTTCTTGCAGTTGGTGAATAGAATCCAAGGCCCTGCCCGTAACCTCACGTCGCTGATTCCTGCCTTCGTGGGCGTGTTCACTGCTGCCGAGCGATTGATGGAATTGGAGGAAAACCCATTGGAGGAGCAAGGCGACCCCATCGATTTAGATGCTCCTTGCGGTGTTCGGTTGAACAAGGTGAGTTATGCCTATGACGACGGCAAGGGCAATGTCATCAACCAATTGGATTTCGACTTTTATCCTGGCAGTTGCACGGCTATCCTCGGTGAGACAGGAGCAGGCAAGACAACCCTCATCCGATTGATTCTGGCGTTGGTGCAACCTACGGAGGGAAAAGCAGAGATTTATAATAACCACAAGATCAAGAAACTCTCGCCGCGTCTACGCTGCAACTTCGTGTATGTGCCGCAAGGCAACACCCTGCTTAGTGGCACCATCCGCGAAAATCTCCGTTTGGGTCGTCTCGATGCTACGGAGGAGGAGATGTATGAGGCATTGCACCAAGCTTGTGCCGACTTTGTGAAGGAATTGCCCGAGGGACTTGACACCCAATGCACCGAGTCGGGAGGAGGACTGAGCGAGGGACAGGCACAGCGCATCACGATTGCCCGTGCCTTGTTGCGCAACCGCTCGGTGATGCTCTTTGACGAGGCGACGAGTGCGCTCGACCCAGAGACGGAGAAGCAATTGCTCCAAAATATCCTGGCGAACCATGACAAGACAGTCATCTTCATTACCCATCGCCCTGCGGTGGTAGAATATTGTGACCAGACATTACGGATAGAGCGGATTAGGGCAAGGGATTGAAGATTGAAGATTGAAGATTGAAAATTGAAGATTGTGTTACTAATTTGGGTGTTGGTGGAAATTCAGTTTATCAGTTAAGCATTGAGCATTGAGCATTACATAGCATCCTATTTGAAATCAAGAATAATCATGAGAAAAAACATCATTCTATTATCACTTTTCGTATGCTTTTGTCTATCGGGCTTTTCTCAGGCAGACAAGGACTTAGATTCCCTGTATGCGCAAGACATGCTGAAGGTAGGTATGGAGGTTCCCGACTTCGTCATTGATAGCGTGTCAAATATGAGCCTGAAGAGCCTACGGGGTCGCTATGTCGTGTTACATTTCTGGGCATCGTGGTGTCCAGATTGTCGCAAAGACATCCCCGCCATCAACCAGTTGCACAACGAACATGCCTCGGACAGCGTGGTGTTCATCCATGTCTCTTTCGACACCGAGAGGGAGAAATGGCTCAATTATCTCGGAGAGAGCAGGATGCAGGGCTTGCAGTTGTGTGAGTTGAAGAAGATGCGCGAGTCGAAAATGGCACAAGCCTACGGAATCAAATGGATTCCCTCGATGTATGTCATCAATACCGAAGGGAAAGTTATCTTGCGCACAGTGATGATTGACAAATTGCGGTCGAAGTTGGGTAAGCTTGACAAGTCGAAGGTTTCCATTCCCCGCAACAAACGCTCTGCCGAAGTCCAGTTCCCTGGAGGTGATGATGCGCTGAAAGTCTATTTGGCAAAGAACATCGAATATCCTCGCAAGGCATCAAATTATGGATTGGAGGGGCAGACCGTGTTTAAATTCACGGTCAATGCCGATGGCTCCCTTTCCAACATCCATGTAATCCAAAACAGAATCACCGTGGAGGACAAGCTTCCTTTCCAACGCCTCGCTGCCGACGAGAGACGCAAGCTCCGCGAGGAGGTGTTGGAACTGTTTGCCAACGAGGGCAAGCGTGTCATCTTGGCAATGCCCAAGTGGAAACCTGCTGTCAGATATGGCATGGCGGTGAAGTCAGAATACGAGTTGCCACTCAATTTCAAGATACATTACAACAATTATTAAGAGAGGCGAAAAGTTGCTGCAACTTTTTCCCGTCTTATAGCGTCATATACGTATATGATTCATCTTAACGACATTCACAAGACCTATTTTGGCGCACAGCCGTTGCATGTGTTGAAAGGCATCAGCCTTGACATCGAAGAGGGCGAGTTTGTTTCCATCATGGGAGCGTCGGGGTCGGGGAAGTCTACCTTGTTAAATATATTGGGCATCCTTGACAACTATGACTCTGGGGAATATATTTTAGCCAATACCCTTATCAAGAATCTTTCGGAGAAGAAAGCGGCGGAATATCGCAACCGCATGATAGGGTTTATCTTCCAGTCATTCAACCTCATCGGCTTCAAGACAGCCGTCGAGAACGTAGAATTGCCACTTTTTTACCAAGGCATGGGTCGTCGCAAGCGTCACCATTTAGCGATGGAATATCTTGACCGCTTGGGATTGGCTGCATGGGCAGGGCATTATCCCAACGAGATGTCGGGAGGGCAGAAACAGCGGGTTGCCATTGCGCGGGCGTTGATAACGCAACCCAAGATAATATTGGCTGATGAACCCACGGGTGCACTTGATTCCAAAACCAGTATGGAGGTGATGCAATTGCTCAAGCAGTTGCACCAAGACGAACATAAGACGATTCTGGTCGTCACGCATGAAAGTGGAGTGGCAAATGCCACCGATAAGATTATCCATATCAAGGATGGTCTCATCGGTAATATTGAAGAAAACAAATCCCATCAAGCCAGCCCCTTTGGCGTGGATGGCGTGATGAAATAACAATCCATTGACACCATGAAAGATATCCTCTCAGAGATTTGGGCAACAGCCAAACGCAACAAACTGCGCACCGCCTTGACGGGGTTTGCTGTGGCTTGGGGTATCTTCATGCTTATCTTTTTGTTAGGTGCGGGCAATGGGCTCATCCATGCGACGATGCAAAACAGTGACCGTTTTCTCGACAATTCGATGATGGTAGGCGGCGGGATTACGTCAAAGGCTTACAAAGGTCTGAAAGAGGGTCGGCGGATTCGGTTGAACGATGAGGACATGCGTGTTACTTCTCGGGATTTTTCATCCAATATTGATGATGTGGGTGCGGAAATCACGCAGGGCGGTGTCGTCATTTCTTATCATGACAACTATGTTTCCAGTAGTTTATGCGGCGTTTTCCCCAACGAGGCTACCATCAATAAGATTGAGATGCTGCATGGACGTTTCGTCAACCAAGTAGACCAAGAGCAGCAACGCAAGTCGTTGGTGTTGAGTGAGAATCAGGCGAAAGAGCTCGTCATGGGTGATATTTCCACGTTGATAGGGGCTTTTGCTAAGGTTGGTAACATCGGTTTCCGTATCGTCGGCATTTACAAGAGTGACCAAAGCGAGATGAATGCGGAGGCATATACGGCTTTCAGTACCGTTCGAACGATGTATAATCGCGGCGACAGGGCGGATAACATCATCTTCTCTTTCCATGGATTGAATAGCGTGGAGGAGAACGATAGTTTCGAGAAAAGATATCAGGCAAGCCTCAATGTCAATCATCAAGCTGCTCCTGACGATGAGGATGCCACGTGGATATGGAATCGCTTCACGCAGAATCTGCAAATGAATACCGCCATGAACATCATCCGCATTGCCCTGTGGGTCATCGGCATCTTCACGTTGTTGAGCGGTATTGTCGGCGTGAGCAACATCATGCTGATTACTGTTAAGGAGCGGACACGCGAGTTTGGCATCCGTAAGGCGATTGGTGCCACGCCGATGTCCATCTTGCGGCTCATCATCGTGGAAAGTGTCATCATCACCACATTCTTTGGTTATGTGGGAATGATTCTCGGCATTGCAGCGAATGAATATATGGATGCCACGCTGGGGCATGAACAGATAGACAATGGCTTGTTCCAATTGACCATGTTCGTCGATCCTACTGTAGGTCTCGACGTGTGCATAGAGGCAACGTTAGTGATGATTATCGCTGGGACGTTGGCAGGGTTGATTCCAGCCAGAAAGGCGGCAAAGATTCGACCTATCGAGGCATTACGGGCAGAGTGAAGTAGGATGGAGGAATTATGAATGATGAAGTATTTTAAGGAATGATGGTTGAAGTTTGAGGTGCAATTCTGCCCTCTTTGGGGTGGGTTTAGAGTGATAAAGATAGATGAAGATAGACTTAGACTCATACAAGGAGATTCTTGATACGCTGACGCGCAACAAGACGCGCTCGTTCCTGACAGGCTTCGGCGTGTTTTGGGGTGTCTTCATGTTGGTGGCACTCATCGGCGGAGGCAAAGGACTCAAGGAGTTGCTGTCAAGCAATTTCGAGGGTTTTGCGTCTAATTCTGCTATCGTTTTCGCCCAACCGACCACCAAACCATATCATGGGATGCGCAAAGGTCGATATTGGAGCATGACTTATCGTGATGTGGAACGCCTGAAACAACAAGTGCCTGAATTGGATGTGGTCTCTCCCATGCTATCAAGATGGGGGGCGGTGGCAACATTCGGCGATAAGAGTAGCAGTTGCAACGTGAAGGGCCTCTTGCCCGACTATCAGAAGGTCGAAGCTCCTCAGTTGTTTTACGGTCGTTTCCTTAATGAGATGGACATGGCGCAGCGTCGCAAGGTGTGTGTCGTTGGAAAGAAAGTTTATAAGACGTTGTTCCCTGGTGGAGGAGATCCCTGCGGCCAGATGATTCGGCTCGACTCGATGTATTTCAGTATTGTGGGAGTTGACTATGCCTCGGGCAACATGAATATTAACGGAAGGGCAGAGGAGGCTGTCATCATCCCGATGACTCTCATGCAACAATCATACAACAAGGGAGACAGTGTGCATCTGATTTGTGCTACTGCGAAGCCTGGAGTCAAGATGAGCAAGATAACGCCACGCATCCGTGAGGTGGTTGCCCGTGCCCATCAGATAGACCCCACGGATGAGAAAGCCCTCACCGTCTTTAATACGGAGATGATGTTTGGCTTGGTGGATAGCCTCTTTTCGGGTGTCAACCTGTTGATTTGGCTCGTTGGCATCGGCACCTTGTTAGCGGGAGCCATTGGTGTGTCGAACATCATGATGGTGACCGTGCGCGAGAGGACAACGGAAATAGGCATCCGACGTGCTATCGGTGCTACACCACGAAACATCCTCGGACAGATTATCAGTGAGAGCCTTGTGTTGACATCGGTAGCAGGACTGAGTGGAATCCTCTTTGCCGTGGTGATTTTGGAGATGTTAGAGCTTGCCAATACGACAGATGGCATCGTGGAGACCCATTTCCAAGTGGGATTCTGGACGGCATTAGGAGCAGTCGCCCTGTTGAGTGTCTTGGGTGTTTTGGCAGGCCTTGCCCCTGCGGCACGTGCCATGGGCATCAAGCCTGTGGATGCCATGCGAGATGAATGACAATTAAAGATTAAACATTAAAGATTAAACAATATAAACATGAAGAAGTATTTAAAGCTTATCATTGCCTTGCTCGTTGCCTTGGTTTTCATTGGCACGTTTGTATTCCTTTGGAGGAAGTCACAACCCCAGCCTGTTGCATACGAGGAGTTCACGCCGAAGGTCATGGACATCAGTAAGACAACGGTGGTGACGGGAAAGATTGAGCCTCGCAATGAGGTGAATGTCAAGCCCCAAATCTCGGGTATCATCACCCAGCTGTATAAGGAGGCGGGCGACCGTGTGCAAGCAGGTGAGGTGATAGCCAAGGTCAAGGTCATTCCCGATATGCAACAACTCAGTTCGGCAGAGGCACGTGTGCGGCTCGCCAATGTCAATGCCAACCAATCAAAGATTGACTATGAGCGTGAAAAGACCTTGTTTGACAAAGGCTATGTTTCGGCGGATGAATTCGACAAGATCAAGTTAGCATATTCCCAAGCGAAGGAAGAGTTGGCTGCTGCCAACGATAACCTGCAAGTGGTGCGCGATGGTGTGTCGAAGAGCAATGCCAATGCCAGTTCTACCCTTGTTCGCTCCACCGTTTCGGGATTGGTATTGGATGTCCCTGTCAAAGTTGGTAACTCCGTGATTCTCAGCAATACATTCAATGATGGTACGACAATAGCGAGCGTTGCTAACATGAACGATCTCATCTTTCGTGGTAATATTGACGAGACGGAGGTGGGACGGCTCGTCACGGGAATGCCCATGCAAATCACCATTGGTGCCTTGCAGGACCTCTCCTTTGAGGCTTCGCTCGAATATGTGTCGCCCAAGGCAGTTGAGAGCAATGGTGCCAATCAGTTTGAAATCAAGGCTGCCGTTCATGTTGGTGCTACAGCTCATGTCAGGAGTGGATATAGTGCCAATGCGGAGATTGAACTTGCCTCTGCCAAACAGGTGCTGACCATTCCGGAGAGTGCCATCGAGTTTAGTGGCAATGATATGTTTGTGTATGTGATTAAAGGATCAGGGGACAACAAGAGCTATGAGCGGCGCAAGGTGACAACAGGACTGAGTGACGGCTTGAACATCGAAATCAAGAGCGGTATCACTACCAAGGACATGGTTCGTGGACCGAAAATCGTGAAAGAGGAATAACGTTAATTCTTGGTAGTCTCTTTCTTTCGTATTGTTTCCAATAGTTTTTTGTCCACGATCGGTCGTTCCTCACCCAGTCAGAGGCGTTCTGGATAGCCACGTCGGCAGGAAGCTTTGAGCCAGGCTATGAGTTCGATGTCCTTGTTATCGACGACAGCGACCTGAATCACGACAATTATACATTACTGGAGCATTTAGGGCGATTCATATTTCGTCATCTTCATCACGTCGTTAAGAGTGAATTTGCCAGAGAAGACGAGTATTGATATTTCATCGTCTTCTTCTACTTGCATGATAACTGCCGACTGTTGTTTGCTCACATGATGAAAGATGTTTACCTTACTATCGTCCTCGTTCATCTGCATCAACAGCTCATATTTATCCCTTGCCATGATGGCCTTGACATCGCTCTTTAGTTTCGCCTGAGTCGCTTTATGCTCACTTCTAATGATCTGAATGCCTGTCAGTTTACTGGCCAGTGCCTTAGTATTCACGCCAGGAATGGCGGCAGATGTAGCTACTTTGCCTGCCAAGCCTAACATGTGCTTTGAGATGTAAACGTACGACACGTTCTTCATGTCGGCATATTTCTCAAATGCTTTTACCTGGGCATTGGCGGTGAGGCTGCTCAGGGCCACCACCACGCAAAGGAGAGCCTTAATGATTGTCTGTTTCATATCGTTTCAATACCTTTAGTTGCTTGTTAAATGTTTTTTCTGCCTTGTCGCTCAGGGCTTTTGCCTTTTCTAGGTGCCCCATGCCCTTGTTAAGGTGATAAGCCAATAGGTTTAGGGCGCGTTCAGCTTCCTGTTGTGCCAGCATAGGGTCTTGGTAGGTGTCTTGCTCGCCCAGATTCGTTTCTTTGTCTTGACGCATCAGGTGGAATCCCATGCCGAAGACAAGGGCGATGCTGGCAGCTACTGCCGCATAGCGCAGGACGCTGGGAAGCAGACGATGGCGCTGGTGGGTCTTCTGCCGATTCTCCTCCAATTCCCATTCATCAATCTTCGCTGAAAGTCGTTCTTCCAGTCCTTCGGGAATCGGGATTCGTTCTAATGCTTCGTAATTCAGCTCGTCCATGTCTTAGTGATTTTTTGGAATTGTTGTTTTAATTTCTTTTTCGTTCGCATCACGATGATGCGGATGTAGCTTTGCGAGAGTCCTGTGTCTTGTTCTATCTCCTCGTATGAGCGGTCTTCCAATAAGTGCATCTGTATAATCTTTCCGTCTCTTTCTGGCAGCCCATTGATGAGCTTTTCCATTTGTTGCGCCTCATCCTTAGAGTCTATCTGTCGGTCGAGGCTTTGTTCATCGGGCAGTCCCTCTTCGTTCTTTAACTCAGCTGAGGTATCAAGGTGTTTTAATCGTCGCTGGTCAATGTACAAACGTCGTATCATGGTCACGAGATAAGCTTCTTTCTTTGCCTTGTCGGGTAGGTTGTCGCGCTTCTGCCATAACTTCAGATACATATCCTGAAGCAGGTCTTCGGCATCCTGTGCGTTCCCCGTCAGTTGGTAAGCTACCCTGTAGAGTAGCTTATGATGAGGCAAGAAATGTTGCTTGAACTCTCGTGCGTCCATCCGTTATAGTTGGTCTTCGTCCTTTTCAGAGTATTCTATCACCACTTTCTTGTCAGTATGTGGATACTTCTCCTTCACGGCTTCGCCTACAATCCAACTCTCATTATTGAACCATATATTATGTTTCTTCATATATTCGGCCGCTTCCTTTGTCGAGTGAAGTTCTGGATACTCTTTGCCATTGATGACAATGAGGGCATCGCCATTTTTCACATCTTCGAGGATATCCTTCATATCTACGATGTTACCTATGCCATCGACGAGTTTTCCTACAGCTTCTACAGCTTCTTTACCTTCTGCCTTTTCTGCTTTTTCGTTGTCATTGACAGCAAGGTTACTTCTCTCAAGAGCCTTCATCCAAATGTCCCTATCGATTTTGGTGTCTAAATGTGATAGTGCTACCGTATTCCAAATGTCAACGCGAATCAGCAAGTCACTGACCATCTTGCCTTCCACCTTGCCGTAGCATTGCAGTTTGATAGTTGGGTTCAGAAAATCAGCAATCATTTGCTTAATCATATTAGCAGAATCTCCTAAACTCTCTGAACCGGCATTGCGGACTGTCTCGAACAACAACTCGTGATTCTTTAGTGCCTTGATGTCTTTATTGATCTGAGCCAGTAGTTCCTCGCTGGCATTCTGAATCTGCACCTGCTCGCTCTTTTTGAAGTGTTTCTTCAACTTAGCGATGTCTTCGGCAGACAGAATAGAATCTTCTTTTTCAAGTCCCTCAAGACTCTCTTTTGTCGTGTTTTCATACATCGCACCAGGCATTGCCTTGTATTTCTCAATCAACTTGGTTGGCGTTTGTCCAAAGGCGTTGCCCATGAAGAGTAGCATTGTTAAGGATAGTAATAACTGTTTCATATTATTGTTCTTTTTTATGTGTCGTATATTCAATTGCTACATTCTTCTTCGTACCATGATACTTCTTTTTCACGTCTTTCCCTTCAATCACGTCAACGATGGGTTCCCATTGTAAATCACGTTCATACATATAGCGGGCTGCCTCAGACTGTGTGTGAAGTTCTGGGTGGATTTCCCCGTCAATGACAATCAGACAATCACGATATTTGCGTGGCTCCTTCTCTTTATCAAGATCTTCCCATGTGGTAGTTTTAATGGAAAAAGACATGTTCTGGTTCTTTGAGGGATTCTCAACTTCATTATTTGCTTCAACTTCTTTGTCTCCAGTCATTCCCATCATCTTTGTGATGTCGAACGTACCATCGAGAATAACCAACTGGGCCTCTTCTTCTTCAATGACAAGAATGGCATTGGTGATTTGTTCACCTTTCTTTGTTTGGTAGATTTTCACCATTTCGCCATCTTCCCCTTTCGTATCGATGAGTGATTCCCATTCTTTTCCTTTCAGCAACTTCATGGCTGCCGTTTTCAGTTGTTCGACTGCTTTTTTCTCTTCGCAGACAAACACCTTGACATCGTTGAGCTGATTGAGAATATCGCCGTTTTGGTCGCCGATGTTGATGCTCTCTCCTATATGTATGCCTGTTCCTGTCTTGGCAGCAAGATTAATCATTGACTTGTCAAAGTGTACAAATTCCACACCTTCAATCTTCGCCAACTTGTCAAAGTCCTTGTTCTGAGCATTGGCATTGGCGTAAACAAAAACGAACACGACGCAAACGGCCAGTTTCTTCATAGTTCTCATACGACTATATGTTTTAGATATATTATTCATCACTTTTTTGTTGTTTAATTGTTGATTCTTAACTTTCAAGGATTCATTGATGAACCCATCTGTTTTTATATACGTAAACTCCTTTGGTTTTGTTACATGAAACACATATTTTTTTCGTTTATGATGTTCTCTCTTAATCTTTTTTTCGTACCTTTGTCGGTAAATCAGAATAATGTGATCAATCATTACAAACCAATAACATTTATGAAGAAAGTATTTTTATTTGCCCTGTTATCGCTGACATTCGCAACAGTTGATGCACAGCCAGGCGGTGGTATGCGTAGATTCGGCAACATGCCAAAAATCGATGTGAAGTTCAATGAGTATGTAGCAGCTCCTGATGGATTCGACAAGGAAAGGGCTGACATTACCCGTGGTACCATTGAGGAGACAACGTATGAGTCGAAGACTGTCGGCACGACGCGCAAGGTGACTGTCTACTTGCCGCCAAAATACGACAAGTCGAAGAAGTATCCTGTGCTTTACCTCCTGCACGGCATTGGAGGCGACCACAAAGAGTGGTTGCAGGGTGTGCCTGGCATCATCATGGATAACCTCTACGCAGAGCAGAAAGCTGCTCCGATGATTATTGTGATGCCCAATGGTCGTGCGCTTCCCAATGACAAGGCTGAGGGCAATATTTATGGTCAGGAGATGCAACAAGGGTTTGCCAATTTCGAGCGCGACCTCATCGATGACCTTATCCCGTTTATCCAGGGCAAGTACAGCACCTATACTGACCCAGCTCACCGCGCCGTGGCAGGTCTCTCGATGGGTGGTGGACAGTCGTTGAATTTCGGCCTTGGCAACCTCGACCAGTTTGCTTACGTTGGCGGTTTCTCATCGGCACCAAACACGAAGAGTCCTGAGCTGTTGATTCCTGACGTGGAAGCAACGAAGAAACAGAACAAATTGCTCTGGATGGTCTGCGGTAGCGACGACCGCCTGATGATGTTCAGTTCGTGCCTCAAGGCTTTCTGCGATGAGAAGGGCGTACCTTGTACCCTCATTGAATATCCTGGGGGTAAGCACGACTTCGTTGTTTGGAAATATGGACTTTACAATTTCGCACAACTCATC
This sequence comes from Prevotella sp., assembly GCA_017548525.1. Classification (GTDB taxonomy): domain Bacteria; phylum Bacteroidota; class Bacteroidia; order Bacteroidales; family Bacteroidaceae; genus Prevotella. Next base: position 19,303 of record JAFYZV010000101.1, on the reverse strand, counting down.
TTCAAATAAAAGGTATATAGAAAGGAATAATACGATATGAAGAAAACGATATTAAGCACGATGCTCGCAGCCATCTCCCTATGCGGATGGGCTGCAAACAATGGTAATACTTTGAAAGTGAAACTCGACCTTGTCGACTTTGGCGATACGGTTGTCGTCTATCGTTCTGGTCATGAAGAACAGACCTTTATAGGCAAGAACGGTAAGTTTGAGTTTGAACTGCTGGTAGATACGGTTTGCAATGGTTTTCTGTTGCAACCAAGACTGCTACGTGGCGACATGGAGGACGCACGTTTCTACTCCATACCTCTTGTGGGCGGCGAATCGGTACGTGTGTGGGATACTGATAAAACCCGTTACGACGTGGACGGCACGGGATTCTATGCCGACTATCATCAGATGGATCTCTTTAATGAGAATGCTGGTAAGGAGCAGAACGACAATGCTGCCAAATACCGCGAGATGAAAGCAAGCAACTCCATCAGTAAAGAGGAACGCAACAAGTTCTATCAAGATGTTTACAAGCCCAGTTTCGACCGCTACCAACAGGCTATAGTAGATTATGTGAAGACTCATCCCACACAGGAAGCTGCCGTATGTCTACTCAAAAGCATCGATGGTCTCGACAAGATGAAGGAGACCTTTAATCTTTTCGATGCCTCTGTTCGTGATGGTCGCATGAGACCGCTCTTCGACAGTTGGGTAAAGGATGCTGAAGACCGTCTCAAGGCTGAGGCGGAAGAGATGGAAGCACAGAAGAAGCAGGTTGCTGGAATAGAAGCTCCTGTGTTTACCCTCAACGACTTGGAGGGCAAGCCTCTCGCTCTGACCTCTTTGCGCGGCAAGTACGTCATCCTCGACTTCTGGGGATCATGGTGCGTTTGGTGTATCAAGGGTTTCCCACAGATGAAGGAATACTACGCCAAGTATCCAGGTAAGTTCGAGATTCTTGGTGTGGATTGCAACGATACAGAAGAGAAGTGGAAAGCTGCCGTCAAGAAACATGAACTTCCCTGGCTGCATGTTTATTGCCCGAAGGAATCCACGCTCTTGGCAGAATATGGCGTTACTGGCTTTCCCACCAAGGTCATTATCGGTCCCGACGGTAAGATTGTAAAAACCATCGTCGGCGAAGACCCGTCATTCTATACATTGCTTGACGAATTGTTCAGCAAATAAAATATGTTTAACAAGTGCAGAGATGGGCAATCTTTTGTTATCTATTGCCTTTCGCTCTATTATGTGTCTTGCAAAGCATTTGGCAGTTTGAAATATCCGTGCTACCGCCCTTGCTCCATGCAGTCACATGGTCGGCATCCATTTCGTTGAACTTATAAATCTTGGTTCGCACATTCTCATGCCCTTTGGCACACTCTGGGCAGTTGCTAACACCTTGTTCTTTTGCTTCGTTTGTCTGACGAGCATAGACTGTTTTCTTCACGCTGTCCTCAAAGATGCGGATATTAAGCAGACATTGGTCTGTTTCTCCACCGAGCACATATTCAAAGATGCCGCGCTTGTTGGTTACGAACTCGTCTGCATAGAGTTCGTTCACTCGTTGCTGCAACTTGGCAGGGTTATATGAATTGGAATGATACTTCTCATAAAAGGCTCCCCATTCCAAGCCTCTCATTTCATCTTTTGTCTCGCCGAACAATGTCTTTGCCCATTCTATCACCGTGTCGAAATAAGTATGTAGTTCCTCGATACTATTCTCGTAGCGGTGCAGACTCATGTAACCGCCAATGTTTTCCTCTCCTTTTGCCACCCATGCAAGAGCTGTATGAAGAATGTCCTGACGGTTTGCATTGCCCTTGATGTAGCATCCCCACTTCTGCAATTGCGGACTGCGAGAGTTGCTATACACTTTCTTGGCTTCTGTTACAAATGGCCCAGAATAAGTAGCATTAAGAAGTTCCTGCTTGTTCAATGGCACACCAGCAATATTAATAGTTTCAAACCATTCCTTGATTTCCTTTTCCGTGCCATTGCAAACATAGACAAGCAGTCTGTATGATAGTATCTTTTCCTGTTCCTCTTTGGTCAGCCCCGTAAAGTATTGTTCCATTCCAAATTTGTCCTTGATGGCAAACTTTCCTGTCACAAAGCGTCCGATACTTGTTATGCGCTGTTGTCCATCCAGAATTTCATACTTGCCTTCTTCGGGTTCGTTGAAATAGATGAGGCCAATGGGATAACCTTTTAGCATACTATCAATGACAGCCATTTCTTTTTTGCCTTCATTCTCGGCATAGAGATAGTTACGCTGGTATTCTGGCTGTATGGTCAGCCGACCCGACCATCCAAACAGGCCTTTGCCCTCCAACTGATTGTAAACAAAGCCCTCACAAATCTCTTTGACCGTCAGGTCTGTCAATAATGTTGTTTGCATAGCTATTGTTTTTTGCGGATTATAATTCTACCAAAAGGCTTTTGCGGGATGCCGTCCTCATCAAAGTAATATGGCTGTCCATCTCTTAGGCTTTTGTTTTGCTTTCTCAATTCACGGGGATATGGTCTAAAGCCAAGTTCTTTGCCTGCATCTCCCTCCGCATTTCCTATAATCTCAAACTGCTCTGGGCAGAACTTATCAAGAAACGAACGAGGTACGCCCATTAGTCCTTCATAATCAGAAGGTATGGCATCATAGAATGGAACATCTATTGCATCATAGTTTTCGTAATGTGTGTATCCCTTCCCACGTATCTCCTTGTGCTTGGAATAAAGGATATTGTCCTCCATCGTCATCAGTGGAAGTGGCTCATGGCGACGACCATGATCAATGTTGGTGTACCAACAGCAATTACGAAATTTCACGAGATTGGTCTTTGCGTCATAAACTCCTTCTACATATTCTTTTGATGATGACTCTGGAATTCCGAAATAAGCATTACCTGCACTAAAGCCATTTCCCAACCAAATCTTATTAGCTTTTATAAGAGGAAATATTTCTTTATAAGCTACTGCATTCATGTTCCCAATGCACACAAACAATTTTCCTGATTCTATAAGCCACAACATAAACTCACGAAACAGAGAGAAAGGCGGATTGGTTATAATGATGTCCGCCTCATCCCGCAATGCCTTAACTTCATCGCTCCGAAAGTCGCCATCACCTTCAAGATACGACCATTGCAAATCATTGATATTGAAACGCCCATCGCCGTTTATGTCTTCATCCAAGACGAATATCTTGCCATTGGTTCTGCTCTTATCTGCATCGTAGTATGGACTGTCCGTTTCAAAAAGCGTCGGCTGCCAGTCCTTTATCTTCTTTGATTCAACGGCATAACTTGTACTGATTAGCTTTTTCAGTCCAAACATTTCAAAGTTCTGCGCAAAGAACTTGGTAAAATTGCTCCATTCGGGATCGTCGCAAGGCAACAGTACCGTCTTACCACGAAACACATTAGGGTCATATTCCAGATAGGCGTTTATCTCTTTCTGAATATCTGTGTATTGCGTATAGAACTCATCGTTCTTTGCAGTCTTCGCATTAGCTAAGTTAGTATTTGCCATAACGATTGATAATTTATAAGAACACACCACGCCTAACGGCGTGAAAGCATTGCTATTATAAGGTGAAAGGGGATACCTATTTGTTGCAAAGATACGAAAAAGTGTGAATAAAGATAGTATTTTTTAGAGAAAAACTGAAAAAACTGACACAAGGGAATGATGTATGACAGAATAAAAAGATGAAAGATTAAACATGAATTTGAGTATGTTGCGTGTGCGGAGGTATGGTTTCGTGTGTACGGAGGCATGGTTTTGCGGGCGTATATGTGGCGTTTGTCGGGAACAGATATGGTATTCGTAGGGAGCGGATGCGTCCTTTGTCGCCTTGCGGCTATAGCCAAAAAGGTTTGCGGCTATAGCCGAAAGGGTTTGCGCCTATAGCCAAAATAAATCAGGAAAAAACAACGCCCTATCGCAGATAATCTACCTTACAACTTGTTTCTTGCCTCCGTGGATATAGATGCCCTTGGTGGGTTGGTTTACTTGCCGCCCGTCGATGGTGTACCAAGGGCTGTCTTCGTTTTCTACCGTTTCGATAAATTCAACGGCTGCGTCCTCGGTGATGAATTTCCTCATCTCGGAGAGGGCAGAGGTGGCGCGTCCCGTCTCATTGTTGAATAGGGGAGCGTTGTACCAACTTTTCGTCACTTGCGAAGAACCCGTGCGACCGTATTCGTTGGCTTCCATCCACCACCAGAACAAGCCATTCACGTTAGTATGTTTATTGAGCAAGGCAATGAGGTCGTCGGTGAATTTCTTTTGCCCTGCGTCGGTGTAAGGATATTCGGAGGTATAGTCTATCGTGGTGCCTGGTACTGCCCATTTCAACGGATAGCCAGCTTCGACAATCATGATTTTCTTGTTTGGGAAATCCGATTCCAAAACGTTGAGTGCATTTTCCAACACATTGAGCTTTCCGTGGAAATAGGAGTAGTAGCTCAAACCGATGATGTCGTAATCGAGGTTGGCATTGTTCATTTGGGTGTAGAAGTTGCGCAAAACACCCGTGTTGGCAGCCCGCTCGGTGTGGATGATGATTTTGGCATTGGGGCATACCTCCCTGCAAGCTTTCCCCGCATTCTTCAACAATGTAATGAAGCGGCTCCAGTTGGCGTTGTTACCCATATAGCAGCGGTTGGCATTCGACCCTTGCGCCCCCCAGAGCATCCCATAGCTGATTTCGTTGCCCGTCTGGATGAAGTCGGGAGTAGCTCCCGCTGCGTTCAGTTGCGTCAACACGTCTTTCGTATAGTCGTAAATCTTCGTGTAGAGCTGTCCGTCGGAAAGTCCCAACCATGATGATGGAGTCCATTGCTTGGACGGGTCTGCCCAAGAGTCGGAATAGTGTAAGTCGAGCATAAAATGCAAGCCCGCCTCCTTGATGCGCTTGCCGAGAGCCTTGACGTATGCAAGGTCTTGGCATACTCCTTGCCCCTTGTCTTCGGATGACGCCTGTGTGGGATCTACAAAGAGCCTCACGCGCATGGCATTCATCCCCTCTGCCTTGAAGAAAGCCAATGGGGAGGAGATGGCTTTGCCGTAATAGTCGAAATACTTGGAGCCATTCTCCTCGTATTTAGTGAGCAGCGAGATGTCGCCGCCCACGTATTTCTGTGCTTGCATCATCATGGTGCAAGCAGAGAGCCATAGTAATATGATTACTTTTTTTGTCATATCTTTCATTTTTTTATTCATTCCATACTCAAAAGATGACTTTCTTTCCTTTGATGATATACACTCCCTTGGGCAATCTATCGATGGTCATGTTGCCATTGGTGACCTTGGCAGTACCAACCTTTGTGCCACTTACGTTGTATACGTCGATGGTCTCGCCATCCTTGGTGAATGGTGTCATGATGCCATTGGTATCGTCTTCGCCAGCAAACTTGATTTTGATGTATGCTGGCATAGAACTGGCGGTGTCCTTTGGTTTGAAGTATGCTTGGAAGGGTTTGATGGTGGCATCGCCGCGCTTGAATATCGCCCCTGCATCATCGAGGGCATAAACGTTGGATGCCGACATGCTGTAGGTGGTTCCTTCAAAGTTGTAGAGGCTGGTAGTAACGAGCATCCTCGTGTCTGCTGCTATAGTGGCATTGGTTCCAAGGAATGAAATTTCCTTGCCTACAAGGTTATACTGCTCGCCCCATTTATCGGTTGGGAAGGCGATGATATAAGGGATGTTTGCTTCCATGCGGTCTACATCTCCAAAGACCACGCAGTTGTCATCGTCCAACTCGATGAATTGGTGGAGCCAGAAGTTCTTGTTGGTGTCGTTCTTGCTATGGAACCAGTCGATGGTCTTACTGCCTGTCTGCACTGCCTGTACGTCGAATGGTAGAACTAAGGTGTTCCAGCCACCACTACCATTGCTTCCCTGTTTCGGTGTCATGGTGTAGCTGATGCTGTTGGCGGTGAATGTCATTGGCACATAGAAGTCATGGCCCTCGGCGAGGGTGATGTTGTTGGCATAAGCCCCCTTGATGACGTTATTCGTGATGCCCGTAGGTGCAGTTTCGTTGCCTCCTATATAGTATAAGGTGTTGGGATTGCCATTGGTTATGACCATATTAACTTTAGCGGCAACGCCTGAGATGTTAGCAGCCACTACATTCTCAGGAATCTTGACTCTGTTCGTTGCGGCGGTGGCGGTTTGTGTTCCATCAGCGTAGAACAGCTCTACGCCTGGTGCGAGTGTGTAGACGTTATACCTTGGATATTGCACGATAGATGTCCAATCGTCATAGTAAATGACCATGAGGTAGTCTGTTTGCTCTTGCCCACTGAACTCAAACGGAATGTCAACTGTCTTATTTGCGGCGACAATGATGTTGGTTCTCATATTGTCGCACCCCTTGTAATGGCCGTCAGAGGGGTTGTATTTAAATAGGTAGATGATGATGTCGCCCGCAAAAGGTGTAGATGCCTCGTTCTTTAAAGTTGCTACACCCTTGATGCGTGTACCATAGATAGTTGCTCCATAGGTGACTACGTCTTCCCTGTCGGCACACTCGAGGCTTAGACCTTGTGCCGTGAGGTTTTTGCTTGATATGGTGGCGGTGGAGATGTTCACTTGGTCTTGTCCGATGACATTGTTTCCCTCCTCGTCAGTAGTTATCCAGATGTTGTATTTTCCTGTTTCTTGAGGAGTGAACCTGAATTCTGGGACAGCCGTCTTTCCTACCTCGATGGTGTTGATGACTTGGTCTTGGTAACTGCCCTTATCACTTGTCGTGCTGGCGAAGAGGTAGAGGAACCCATAAAACTCGTCGCCATTGTTCTTGACATTGACCCTGACGGGCTGCTCGTTACCTGCCGCCAAGTCGCCTGGGTATTCGAAAGAGGTTGCGGCGAGGCTAATATTCTTCTCGTGGAGGGTTAGCGTGACCGAGTTCTCATTATACACGGCGATGACATAATCTGATGGGGCGTGGTTGGTAGCAATCCACTCGGTGTCGTCGTTCATCATGCAAATGGGTTTCAGGGTATATGTTCCATTGGGCAAATTGGCGGATTTGAACATATTGTCATCAATGGTGAAGTCTAAGCTATAATACCATCCAGTGGAGAGTTCTAATTTCCAAGGGCTTTTCGTGAGATATTGCAAGTTACCGTTTTCGTCCACATAGCCAATGCCGCTCCTGAAAGATACATTTCCTTCTGTATTGTTCCCGAAATTAACATATATGGTGTTTCCTGATACCGAAGTGAAATTGGTGGTCATGGTAAGTGGTGGCTTTTGTTCACCTTCCGAAACGAGGCGTACGCCAATGAGTGCCGTCTGTCCTATGTTGTACCCATCGCTGGTTGTGCTGGCACCCACGCCGCTGTTATTATCAGGGTTGGCAACAGTCAAGAGGAAGTAACCGTCGCACATGCCGCCCCACCCCCAGTTGATGTGGAAGAGGCTCTCTCCGTCGAAGCCGTCTACCACAAAGGCATGACCTCCACCAGCTGAATAGCCGCAGTAGAGTACAGGGTGTTTGGTCGTGAGTTCGTTGAAAATTATGTTTTGCCACTCTTTGATGGTGTAGTCGCTTCGATATTTGATGCTACCACCTTCGTCATAGCCGAAGTAATTGGTGAGCGCAGAAGGGATGTATAACTCAGAGCCAGCTGAGCCGTCAGGGGAGTAGTCCATATAGACAGACCGTCCGCAGTAGGTCATGAGGTTGGCGACGGCAAGGTTTTGCGCATTGCTTTCGCTTCCTGAGTAAGCTGCCAACATGTTATTCCAGTCGATGGCGGAGCCTGCTGCAATGGCGGGGACGTTGATTCCATGCGAATTCGTGGTGTAGGAAGGTATTTGCTTTTGTACGGTCGTCGCGCTGCCCTCACGGTAGAAATACATCAATTGTGCCATAGCGGTTGCCGTGCATCCTGTCACGCATCTGTTGCCGTTGTATGTGGGACATGTGTTGTTGTATGGCGCACCTTGATTCCATAGGGTCGTGAGTAATGGGGCGACAGGTCTTTTCACTGTTTCCGACATACGCGCTTGCGGTCTGTTGGTTGGATTCCCAGGAATCCTGACTTCCTTCAGGTTCTTCATTTCGTCTACATAGCCTTGCAGCAACGCTTTCATATTGCATGGGATTTCTTTCTCGTTGAAATGTCCTTGGTCGGAATAACCGAGAATGGAGGCGGTGCGGTCGTCGCCTGAGACGATGACGAAGCCGTTGTCTTCGGCAAGGTTGAATACATAATAGTAGGCATCATCTTCCATACTGGAAGAGGTACGTGGTGCCTTGTGAACATCATTGGCAATCCCCAAGCTCATCCCTTTCTTGGCGAGGAATGCTTTTGCCCGTGAGAGCGCCTGAGATTTCCCGATGGGTTCTGCGTTTGCCAAAGTCATGCAGAGACAAAGCATACTGAGTAAAAAGCCAAATCGTTTCATTATTATTATGTTGTTTTAGTTGTTTTTTGATTATGTCTTGGTTTTGCAAAAACAGGAAAAGATATTTATTTATCATTGGATTTCATGCAAAAATTGCTCGATGGGTATGCCTCGGTTCTTGTCGATGTTGTCCTTGTTGAGGTCAATGAGCCGATAAAGGGCATCCATGGCCTTGCGGGTGCTTTGCTTGAGGGATAGGTCATGGAACAGGTTGCCGATGAGGATGGCGGAGAACATGTCGCCCGTGCCAGGGAAATGGACGGGTATTTCCGTATAGGGGAGGATGAAGTACTCACCATTAAAGTGGTTGAAACCAATGACCGATGTTTGTCCCTCAATAGGGATGCTGGTAATGAGTACTGACTTTGCCCCAATCCGTCTCAACTTGTCTACCAAGGCACATGCCTCCTCGTGTGTTACCCCCACCTTATTATATATAGTGTCCGTTAGGTAACATGCTTCTGTATAGTTGGGATAGGTCAAGTCTGCCACGCCGATCATCTCTTTCATGCTCTGGATGGTGGCAGGGGTCACGCCGTTGTATAGTTTCCCCTCGTCGCCCATGATAGGGTCTACGAAGATGATGGTACCCTTGGCAGCTTGTTCTCGACAATAACTTGCCACGACTTTTGCCTGTCGCTCTGAGGCGATGAATCCTGTGGCGATGGCATCGAATGTGAATCCCAGTTCTCTCCATACGGGAAAGACCCCAATAATATAGTCTGTAGTGTCGAGGATGTTGAACTTACCATAGTCGAGCGTGTTGGAAACCAGTGCCGTGGGTAAATTGTAAGTAGGCAATCCCATGTATGATAGGATAGGAAGCATGGCTGCTGTTGCCACTTTTCCATAGCCCGCCATGTCATTCACGAGGAGAATTTGGTTCTTTTTCATCTGTTTTTTCTTGTCTTGGCGACAAAGATACGAATAAATTTATAATTCACGATTCACAATCGGCAATTATTTGCTATTGCTTGAATTAACGCAACACGTTGTTCGGAATTGATGGATGTTGTGAATATTAATTGTATAATTTACCATCAGTTTGTTTCCAATTGGTTTACATGATAACTAATTGGATATTGCAATTTCGTGTTTTTCAAAAGAAAAACTATACTTTTGCATCAATTATTATCAAATATTACTGGCAATTGTCGAATTGCTACCTTATTATTTAATCTAAACAACAATGTTGGAAATAGGTACACTAATCAGGCAAAAACTAAAGGAAAGAAAGAGAACCATCGTATGGCTCGCAGCGAATTTATCATGTTCACGGACGAATGTCTATAAAATCTTCGGCAAGCGGTCGATAGACACAGACTATTTGCTGAAAATTTCGGACATCTTGGACTATGATTTCTTCAAATTGTATAGTGATGAACTCAAGAAGAGAAAGGAGAATTGCGACGGCAACGACACTTGATAGGAAAGAATATACACCCATTCCAAATATGACCATTGGCAACTCCAAGGAGTGTCAATGGTTTTTTGTTTCCTACGGCGATACACCCTTACGAGAGTCATTCCCATGAAGAAAGTTGTTGCCGTTTTATCTCATTTGATGATGCTTATATGGTGGTTTGTTGATTTGCAAAATAATAAATTAGGTGGAAAGATAAGGGTTTTGAGATGGAAATAAGCTTTTTATCCATTTAAAAAGTTGATATTCCGATGATAATGGTTATCTTTGTGGCACAAACCATAATGAAAGATTCTTTATGAGAAATAAGAAGATATGTGTGCTGGCTTGGTTACTTGTGGTGGTAGTGAGCCAGCTTTCGGCTCAATCGATAAACCGCAAGGAGGTGGTGCGACGCCATAATCCCCATGTGACGACGATGGACAAACTTTCGTCATTGTCGGTGGGAAATGGACATTTCGCCTGTACCGTGGATGCCACGGGTATGCAGACGTTTCCCGAGGAGTATGCCGACGGTGTGCCATTGTGTACGATGTGCGACTGGGGGTGGCATTATTCGACGCCTACTTCCTCTTTCGACTTTGAGGATGTTTTGGTGGAACGTGACTTCGGTCGCGGCCACAAGGAACTATATGCCGCACAGTTCAAGGAACCCGGTCGACAGAAGGATGCCGAGAACTATTACCGCGCCAATCCTCACCGGCTGCATCTCGGCACAATAGGATTGGACTTGGACGACATGAATTTGGTGAAAGACATCGACCAGACGCTTGATCTATGGACGGGAAAGATAGACAGTCGATTCACCTACAAAGGACAGAAGTATCATGTGGAGACCGTCTGTGACCCTCGTGTTCGTATCAACACAGTCTCTTGGCGTATCACTTCCGATGGTCCCATTTCCGTTATCATTCGTTTCCCTGACCCCACGGCCAAGCATACCGACGATGCTTGCGATTGGAAGACTGACATCAGTGACTTTATCACCTTTACCAAAAACACACGAGACCGCATCGTGGAAGTGGAGCGATACCCCAAAGGTATTGGTACCTATTATATGTCTGTCAGCTGGATGGGCAAAGCCAAGGTGTTTTTTCCTCAAACGAAAAGCATCAAACTCACAAGCGATACGGGGACATTGGATTTCAGTTGCGAGTTCTCATCAAAGAGAACGAGGAATATCTTCATGGAACCCTTTACCGAACATGCCATTCGTGCCGCCCAGTCGTGGAACAATTATTGGAATACGGGTGGTATCGTGGACTTTTCCCATGTGCAAGACCCACGGGCTGCGGAATTGGAGCGGCGTGTCATCTTGAGTAGGTATCTCATGCTGGTCAATGATGCTGGAGATACCCCACCGCAAGAAACGGGTCTCACTTATAATTCCTGGTTTGGTAAATTCCACCTTGAAATGGAGTGGTGGCATCAAGCGCAATTTGCCCTCTGGGGTCACCCTAATCTTCTTGCCCGTACCTTCCTGTGGTATCAACAGGTGATGCCCATCGCCAAGGATATTGCTCAGCGGCAGGGCTTCGAGGGTGTCCGTTGGATGAAGATGACCGACCCGTCAGGCATGGAGGCACCCTCCAACGTAGGGTCTTATCTCATCTGGCAACAGCCCCATCCCATTCATTTGCTGGAGTTGCTCTACCGTACACAGGTATTGGAGGACTCCATAGCCAACGACAAACTCCTTCCTTCTGAACGAGAGAAGAGGAATGATTTGGGGATGAAAATTATTGAGGCATTCGACTCAGTCGTCTATAAGACAGCAGACTTCATGGCATCTTTCGCCACGTATGATGATGTCCATGACCGTTATATACTGAAGGGTTGCATCCCGGCGCAGGAGACACTAAAAGCCGACTCCACAATCAATCCTCCATTTGAACTTTCCTATTGGCTATGGGGATTGGAGACCGCGCAGAAGTGGCGTGAGCGGGAGAACCTGGAACGCAAACCCCTCTGGGATGACATCATCCAGAAATTGTCGCCATTGGCATATAATGAGGACTCGCTATACCTCGCGGCAGAGACAGCACCGCAAACCTACCGCGACATCCGCTTCACAAGCGACCACCCTGCTGTCTTGGGAGCGATGGGAATACTCCCACAGAACCGTTTGGTCAATGATGCCATCATGCGGAAGACCCTCGACTGGGTGTGGGATAAATGGAATTGGGACAAGACATGGGGATGGGACTTCCCCATGGTGGCAATGTGTGCCGCCCGCCTTGGAGACCCCGAGCGTGCCGTGGATGCCCTGCTTATGCCAAAACGCACCAACACCTATCTGCCCAATGGGCATAACTATCAAGACGACCGTTTACGTTGTTACCTCCCCGGCAATGGTGGATTGCTTACGGCAGTTGCCATGATGTGTGCGGGGTGGGATGGATCGAAGGGCAAAAACCCAGGCTTCCCTGCTGATTGGGATGTGAGATGGGAAGGATTGATGCCATTACCATAAGAAGAAAAGAGATATGAAAATAGCAATATTCTGTTCTGCCAATCAAAGCATTGATCCTGATTTCTTTAGTTTTACTCAGGAATTGGGAACGTGGATAGCCACTCACGGTCATGCCCTTGTTTTTGGTGGTGCTAACTTGGGGCTGATGGAATGTGTCGCCAAGGCCGTCTTTGAGGCTGGCGGACAAACTATCGGTATTGTGCCGTCACTCTTATTGGAGGGCGAGGCCGTATCTGAATACACCCAAGTAGTAATCCCTTGTGACAACCTCAGTGACCGCAAGGACATCATGTTGGCACAATGTGATGTGGTGATAGCCCTTCCTGGCGGCATTGGCACATTGGATGAAATCTTCACCATTGCGGCCTCTGCCACCATCGGGTATCATTGTAAACATGTCATTCTCTATAACATGAAAGGTTTTTGGGGCTCGCTGGTAGCTTTGTTGGACGACCTTTCCGCAAAGGGAATGGTACGTGGCAGGTGGCAGGACTATATCGGCGTAGCCAATAACTTGGAGGAAATAACTGAGGCTCTGTCTCTCGACAAAGCCTCATCGCAAACTTAAACAACCAATAAAAGAAATAGATTGTCTTAGTGTTTTACCTAATGAACAGCAATTCCCTGTATTTAGGTAATGTCCAGCATTCGTCGCTAACGATAAGTTCGAGCTTGTCTATCTGATAGCGAATCTCTTCCATCTTGGGTGCAATGGTGTCATGGTAGGCGACGGCTTTGTCATGCACATCCTCTATCTTGTTGGCTACCTTGCGTGCTGCGACAAGTTCCTCTACGCCTTTTTCGATGATTTGCGTGCGCTGTGCTATCTCCTTGATGATTTCCTTGTTACGAGCGGTGAGACTGGCAGCCTCCTCCTTGTCGAAGATGTCATACATGTTCTGTACGTTCCTTGCCAACTGGCTTTGGTAATGTGTGACAACGGGAATGATGTGATTCATTGATAGGTCACCCATGACACGCGCCTCAATTTGTATCTTCTTCGTATAAGTCTCCCATTTCACCTCGTTGCGAGCTTCCAACTCGTTCTTTTTCATCACGTTCATCGACTCAAACATCTTGATGGAGTCCTCGTCGAGGTAACGCTCAAAGATGACAGGACAGCTCTTTTCCACGTCAAGACCACGGCGGGTAGCCTCTTCAACCCATTCGTCGCTATACCCATTACCGTCGAAATGGATGGGTTTGCAAGTCTTGATATCCTCGCGGATTACGTCAATGATGGCACTTGTCTTGTCTGTCCCTTGCTCAATGAGTGCGTCCACGCGCTTTTTGAAGTCGGTGAGAGCCTCAGCCACGGCGGTGTTCAGCACAATCATGGCGGTGGCACAGTTGGCTTCCGAACCCACGGCACGGAACTCGAAGCGGTTTCCTGTGAAGGCAAAAGGACTGGTGCGGTTGCGGTCTGTGTTGTCGATAAGCAGTTCGGGTATCTCTGGGATGTCGAGTTTCATGCCCTGCTTTCCCTCCAAGGTAAAGAGGGTCTTGGTGTCAGAAGTCTCGATTTTCTCTAATAAGTCTGATAATTGCTTGCCAAGGAACGACGAGATGATAGCTGGCGGAGCCTCATTGGCACCGAGACGGTGTGCGTTGGTGGCACTCATGATGCTCGCTTTTAGCAGTCCGTTGTGCCTATAAACACCCATCAGCGTCTCGACAATGAACACCACGAAGCGCAAGTTGTCCTCTGGGGTCTTGCCTGGACTATGTAGCAATACGCCCGTGTCAGTACTCAGCGACCAGTTGTTGTGCTTACCGCTACCGTTGATGCCCGCAAATGGCTTCTCGTGGAGCAATGCGCGGAATCCATGCTTGCGTGCCACGCGCTTCATGAGTGACATCAGGAGCATGTTGTGGTCTACGGCAAGGTTGGTGTCCTCAAAGATGGGAGCTACCTCAAACTGATTGGGAGCCACCTCGTTATGGCGTGTCTTACAGGGGATGCCTAATTCGAGGGCATGAATTTCCAAGTCTTTCATAAACGCTTGCACACGCTCTGGGATAGTGCCAAAATAATGGTCTTCCATCTGCTGGTTCTTAGCAGAGTCGTGTCCCATCAATGTGCGACCCGTAAGCATAAGGTCTGGGCGAGCGGAGTAGAGACTCTCGTCGACCAAGAAATACTCTTGTTCCCATCCCAAATTGCTGGTGACTTTCTTCACGTCGGGGTCGAAATAGTGGCATACGTTAGTGGCTGCCACGTTGACGGCATGGAGAGCGCGGAGCAAAGGTGCCTTGTAGTCGAGTGCCTCACCCGTATAAGAGATAAATATGGTGGGAATACAGAGTGTGTCATCAATGATAAATACAGGCGAAGTCGGGTCCCAAGCGGAATATCCACGTGCCTCAAAGGTGTTGCGGATGCCGCCCGAAGGGAACGAGCTGGCATCGGGTTCCTGCTGTGCAAGCAATTTCCCGGAGAACTCCTCGATCATTCCGCCCTTGCCATCATGTTCAATGAAGGCATCATGTTTCTCGGCAGTACCCTCCGTGAGTGGCTGGAACCAGTGTGTGTAGTGTGTCACGCCATTGTCGTCTGCCCATTGTTTCATACCTTTTGCCACGGCATCGGCGATGGAACGGTCCAGTTGTGCGCCGTTGTCGATGACATCTATCAGTTTCTGGTACACGTCGCGCGGTAGGTATTTGTACATCTTTGCGCGGTTAAATACGTTTTTCCCGAAATACTCGGATGGTCTCTCCGTGGGAGTAATCACATCCATCGGCTTTTTCTTGAAAGCCTCTGCTACAACCTCAAATCTTAAATTTGCCATTTTCTTTGTCTTTTATTGTTATACCTATATGTTATTATTTCATTAGTTGACGGCATCTGTTGCCAACTGTTCATGAGTTACGTTTAAGCTTGCGGGTGCAAAGGTAACGCTTTTTCCCGAATTACAGCCCGTTTTGCCAATTGTATATTCTCCTCATAGCCTCCTCACAATCATCACGGTCACCAAAAGCGGTGAGTCGGATATATCCCTCCCCGCTGGGTCCGAAACCCACTCCTGGCGTACATACGACACCTGAGCCGTAGAGCAATCTTTCGAAAAATTTCCACGATGTTTCTCCGTGTGGTGTCTTGACCCATAGATAAGGGGCGTTCAAGCCACCATAGACGTCATATCCCATCTTTGTCAACGCATCGTACATCATCTTGGCATTGCTCATATAATAATTGATGGTCTCCTTGACTTGCTCCTTACCCTCTGGGGAATAGATGGCTTCTGCTGCCCGTTGACTGATATAGCTGGTGCCATTGAACTTGGTGCATTGTCGCCTATCCCAAAGGTGGTTGAGTTCGATACGCTGACTGCCGTCGAGGGTTACAGCCGTTAGTTCCTTGGGGATGACCGTATATCCGCAACGAACGCCCGTGAATCCTGCTGTCTTGGAATAGCTGCGAAATTCGATGGCACATTTCCGTGCACCCTTGATTTCATAGATGGAGTGGGGGATGCTGTCGTCTTGGATGTATGCCTCGTATGCCGCATCGTACAAAAGGAGCGTATCATTGTGTAAGGCATAGTTCACCCACTTGCGCAATTCCTCCTTGGGTAAGACCGTTCCCGTGGGATTGTTGGGGTAACAGAGGTAAATCATATCCACACGATGGTCAGGGATTTGTGGGATAAAACCATTCTCTGCCGTGCAAGGGAAATAGGTGACGTTGCTCCATTTGCCGTCTTCCAATACCCCGGCACGTCCTATCATCACGTTGGAGTCAATGTAGACGGGATAGATGGGGTCGGTCACGCCGATGGAATTGTCCCACCGCACGATTTCTTGGAGGTTTCCCGTGTCGCTCTTTGCCCCGTCGCTAATGAATATCTCGTTGACATCGAGGCGAATGCCACGTGGGAGGAAATCGTTTTTGATGATGGCTTCACGTAGGAAGTCATAGCCGCGCTCAGGCCCATAGCCTCGGAAACTGGTTTTCACCGCCATTTCGTCCACCGCCTTGTGCATCGCTTCCACCACGGCAGGGCACAGGGGCTGGGTGACATCGCCGATGCCGAGACTCACCACCCGCTGCTTGGGGTGCGACACCTGATAGGCTTTCACCTTCTTGGCGATGTCAGCGAACAGGTAGTTGTTCGACAATTTCAGGAAATGTTCGTTTACTAATGCCATTTTCTTCTAATCTTTTATTGTTGTTAAGTTTGCTCTTGTCATTTGTCGATGGGCAAGGGGATTTCACCCTCAAACACGAAGGTGGCAGGTCCAGTCATATATACGTGTCCGTCGAGCTCACTCCATTCGATGTCTAATGTGCCACCATCCATCACTACACGGCTCTTCCGCGAGGCGCGGTTGGTAAGTGTGGCGGCAACGGCAGTGGCACAAGCACCCGTGCCACATGCCTTGGTGATGCCGCTTCCTCTCTCCCATACTCTCGTACGTATCTCGTCTTTCCCAACGATTTGTGCAAATTCGATGTTGCAACGCTGGGGAAAAGCCTCATGTCTCTCCAATTTCTTCCCAAAGCGAGCAACATCCAATTGACTAAGGTCATCGACAAATATGACAAAATGTGGGTTTCCCATCGAGACAAATGTGCCTCGGAATGTGCGGAAGTCTGCTTGCAATGTTTCGCCCAATGTCTCGTCATGTTGTTCTGGACAATGGAAGACGGGTTCCGACATGTCTACCGTGACACTCTCCACATGGTTCTCTTCCTGTAGATGGAGTTTCAAGACCTTGATACCCGATAATGTCTCAAGCCGTATCTCTAACTTATCGGTCATGCTTTTCTCATAAAGATATTTGCCGATGCACCTGCTGGCGTTGCCACACATCATCGCTTCAGAACCGTCGGCGTTGAAGATACGCATCGAGAAATCGGCATTCAACTTGTCTGATGGCTCTCCTATCAACACCAAACCATCACTGCCGATGCCCGTATGTGGCGCACTCCAGACGATGGATGCTGCCGCTGGGTTGGGTATATTATATAAAAAGGTGTTGACGTAGATGTAGTCATTGCCCGCCCCATGCATCTTCGTGAAAGGTATTGTTGTTGTCATTTTGTCGTGTTTTGACCTAAAAAACTTTCCTTTTGCTCGATTTTCGGTGCAAAGATAATACAAAATGTCGTAAAACAAAACGTTTCAGCAACTTTTTTATATTAGTAAACGATAAAAAGTTACAGATTAAAAGATAATTGACGGTGTAACTGTCAAATTGTAAGCATAAATACGATGGAATGAGTTAGTTTTTTAGTAAGTAGCACTTTTATATACGCAAAGTGTAGGACTTTTTTGCCAAAGCCCTACACTCTGTTATCCAACCTTAAAAAGTAATACCGAAGTCGAGGTTGAGGCAACCCGTATGGGTGTCGTTGAAGTTGTCCTTGCCTACGTTGGCGAGGCCAATATCGTAACTCGCCCCCAAGTAAAACATATCAAAACTTACGCCACAACCCAGTTTGACACCGCCGTCGAAACGGTTGAAATTGTCATAGTATTCGTTCCCGAAGCTGCTATATGCCTCCCGATATTCATAGTCCTTGATCTTGCCGCCTACTCCGCAAGCAAGGTAGCCGCCAAGGAATGGTTCGATAGAGATATTGCTATCGGTGTAAATCTTGTATTTGAGCAAGAGGGGAACCTCCAAATAATTCAGTTGGTAGGTGAATTTGTCAGATCCGCTGCCGCTCTTGCCACCTTTTTCCGTGTAATAAAGGCCACTCTCAAAGCACAACGGTGTGCTGGGGACAATCTCCGTGCCGACGGCAAGTCCCACGTTCAAGCCAGCTTTAGCCTTATTACCGTCGAGATAGTGCGAGTCGGAGTTAACCGTAGACACGCCCAACCCCACGCGGAAACCATAATATGTGCTGCTCGGTCCATAATGGGAATGCGACCGAGGGCGATTTGACATGGTGTAACCACCTCGTTTGCTGGGCGGGATGGGACGACCATTGGGATAAAACTGTGCCGAAGCCGCCGTGGCGAACATGGCAACCAACATGGTGAGTAATACAGTCTTTTTCATCGTCATCTTCATTTTAAGTTGTTCAACGATGCAAAAATAGGCAAAAACCACCATTATCGTAGGCGGCTTTTGCCTATTTCATAGTGGGGATTTCCCTATTTGTGAGAGGTGTTTTAGCACAACCAACTATTTTCTCCTGTGCGACAATAATAGCATCGTTGCAAAGCTCACGCTCTTGTTCATCCTCGACAGCATCAATGAACTTGTCTGCCAACCATAAGGTGAGCATTTCCTTTTCATCCTGATGCAGATATTCCGCAAATTTGAGGACCTGCTCTCGCTTTGCTCTTCTGTCACTGCGTTCATTTTTACTGAACATCGGGGTGTCTATCTCCAAGAATGCTGCCAACTGTCGTTGAAACAAGCCTTGCTCTTCCCTGAACTCTTTAATCTTATCTCCGAATAACATGTTCATATCTGTTTTTAGTCTTTCAGCAAATTATCGGCAAATTACCGGCAAATTAAATCGTAATTCATAACTGGCTGTGTAATAGCCATTTAGAGAGACGCAGGATTCTTTTTCTTACTCCTGGCAAATTACCAGCAAATTACTAGCAAGTTAAATTTTGTCCTAAATAGGGTTTATAAATGGACTTTTCTCGTTCTTATGTTTTAAACTGTAAGATTTCAATAGGGCATTTACATTTTGACACACCCTCACTTATAAAGATAGTTAAACTAATGCGTTGCGGAATTTTGGCTCTCTAAAAGAAATAATGTTTTCCGCCTCTTTTTACGTAAAAATGGTTAAACCTTCACCTTTTATTGCAGATTTTGGTAAACAAACAAGGTGGATTGAGAAAAATTGTGTAATTTTGGGGCGTATTGCTTGAAAGAGCGTACACATATATTGGCTCTTACATCTCCGAACTTGCACCTCGATGATAAACGAGCCAGAATAGAATAGCGTTTAGAGCGTCACGCCATATTGCGTAGGCGTTTCTATGATGCTATTAGGCAGTGCAAGGCCTTG
>JAFYZV010000012.1 GCA_017548525.1 Prevotella sp. | reverse complement strand
TGTTGACAGTGGGGTTGTCAGGGTCGATCTTGTTGGCAATGGTCGCGCCACCCACGGCTTCCACCGTCATGTTGGCGGTGTTGATGGTAGCGATAGACTTACCATCAGCGACGTTGGTAGCGTTACCGTCGGCATCGATGATGTTGGCAAATTCAGGAGCAAGTGTGATTGTCCCGTCTGCCCCCACGTTGATGGGTTTGTAACTTTCAGTCTGCGCATTGGCTCCCATGGTAGTGAGTGCCACTGCGATTAGGGTAAAAATTTTCTTCATAAGCTTATAAATTTGTTATTAGTAATTGTTAGTTTGCATAAAATTAAGTCGCTTGAAAAGCGATTCAAAGGTACGCATTTCGTATGAATGATGTGAAAATATTAGAAATGTTTATAAATAATTAACGGAATACATGTTGAAATGATAGGTGAAGAATAGAAACGTGTGGAATATTTATGTATCTTTGTAGGCGATTAACATATTATTAACATGATTATGAGAGCATTTAAATTGTTTTTAGCCATGATGGCTGTAGTGATGGTTGCCGTATCCTGCGGCACGAAGAAAGACAAACCTAAAGTACTTGTCGTGTATTATTCACAAACGTCGAACACAAAGACTGTGGCGCAAGAGATAGCCACCCGTCTCAATGCCGACATGGAAGAGATTGTTGCCGTGAATCCATACGATGGAGATTTCCAAGCTACGATTGCCCGTTGCATGGAGGAGCGTGAGGAAGGCATCACTCCAGAAATCAAGCCCTTATCTGCCGACATCGCCAAATACGATGTAGTATTCATTGGATTCCCCGTTTGGTTCGGTACTTACGCACCTCCCGTTGCGGCGTTCTTAGACAAGGTGGATTTGAGTGGCAAGAAAGTGGTCCCGTTCTGTACTTTCGGCAGTGGCGGACTGGAGTCGAGTGTGAAGGCATTGGCAGAGAAACAGCCCAAGGCAGACATCCTTCCGGGTTATGGAGTGCGGGCTGCACGTATCGCCGCCGTACCCAAGGAGGTTGACGCATTCTTGAAAGAGGGTGGTTTTATTGAGGGAGAATTTACTCCTTTAGATGCATTCCCCGAGCCACATGAGGCGAGTGTAGAGGAGGCAGCCATCTTTGACGCTGCCGTGAAAGACTATCAAATGATTCATGCCAAGGCCAAGAGCGTTGCCTCAAGGACAATCCCAGGTGGCACGGAATACCTATTCACGGCTGTTGACCTCCCCCGCGAGGGTGGTCCGCAGATGCCTCCAGGAGGAGAGATGCAGGTCTATGTGACTGTTGAGGAGGGTATCGCTCCCGTATTTACAAAGGTTGTTAGATAATTGGTTGTCATAGATGAACCGATAGATGCTAACAAGCGGAAGGTCTCCATCTCTATTGATCGCTATCGTATTTTTTACTTAAAGTGAATATGTCCCGAATGGCCAATGGTTATTCGGGACATTGATTGTGATGACCAACACGATGGATGGTGACAAGGTTATGGCTTGTTTTATCTGAAAGATTTTCGGGTTTTTCGTTTCACTATGTGAAACTGTGCGTTTCATATAGTGAAACAGGGTGTTTCAGATGCTGAAACTAATTCTGGATGGGGCATTCACCCATCTCATTGTTGTATTCCGAAATCTTGTTGTTGTTTCTCCACCTCTTCTAATACCTTGCGTCGCTCTTCCTCGGAGAGGGATTCGAGAGGAGCGGGGGTATAGGTTGGGGAGGTTTTGTTGGTGGAGTAGGTGGAGGAAGAGGATTCCTTGTGGCACGTGTTGTATTCGTAAGGGATGCTCTGTATGGTCAATGTGTCGGGTGTTGGAGTATGGACTCCTTGGATGGTGGGGCTGGCAATGATGCGGATTGTGCCAGCTTGGTGGGTACTACGGATGAGAACGGGGGCGGAACCCCATTCCGTAATACGTGGGTTTGCCATGATGGATGCGTCGCCGATGACGCTTCCCTCGCCCTCCACAGAGAATGTTATATGCTCCAAGGCGTTGCGGCGGATGTTGCCGTTGTCGTCGGTGACTTCCGCCACCACCACGATGAAGTCGCTTCCATCAGCCACCAAGGGCTTTCCCATCTCGTCGGCATAGAGTCGGATCTTGGTGCTTCTCCGTGCCGGCAACTTCTTTTCTGAGCAGACGACTTGTCCGTCCTTGATGCCCTCTGCCACGAAAGACACCTTTTGCCAATTGCGTTGGGTGTAACTGAGGGTGCGGGCTTGCCAGAAATCCCAGAAACCCTTGAACACCACGGGGGCATTGGGAGTGCCATCCTTTTGGTGGATGACGGGGAGCGTCATGCTCTTCTCGCCCTCAAAAGCTGTCAGGCGAACACTGTCACAATTGCTGAATACCACCACGTCTGCATCGGAATACTGTGTCATCTCATGTGCTATGAACACCATGGGTGGGTCGGCGACTTGCGAGCGGAACATCTCGAAGGCATATTTCTTCTGACGGAAGGCATCATAGATGCCGCCAAGGTATGGGTCGGGATGGTAGCCGCGCTGATGGTCGAAGGGATGCCATTGGCACCCGCCGATGAATTGCCGTTGCCCACGGTACATCATGCCATACGTTTCCGACAATGACAATGCCGCCGTAAGCATCGCTTTCTCGCCCCAAGCGCGGGCGGCGCGGTTGATGGCGTTATGGGCATACCAGTCATCCACATACTCTCCCCACTCACGGGTGAACACGCACTTGCCGTTGGCATAGCTGTTTAGGAGTTCAGGAGTATGGGAGTTTAGGAGTTCAGACGTTACTTTTGTGGATTGAGGACTATTGTCTGAACTCCTGAACTCCTGGACTCCTGAACTCCTCACTGGTATATTGTCTGCCCAATCATAAAGGACATCGTAGTTTTCTTTCACACCTTCCGAGTTTAAGTCGGCAGCAGCCACGGGACGATTGGGGTAGGGGAATTCTTCCTGTGTAATCTCCAATGCCTTAATGGCGAAGTCTTGTGGGTAACGGGTCTCGTTGAGAATCGGCTCCCACATCAACACGCAGGGGTGGTTGCGGTCGC
Organism: Prevotella sp.; assembly: GCA_017548525.1. GTDB lineage: Bacteria > Bacteroidota > Bacteroidia > Bacteroidales > Bacteroidaceae > Prevotella. The sequence goes on along the minus strand of JAFYZV010000012.1, from coordinate 14,561 downwards.
GTCGGATGATGTCACGTGTGTTTTGATGTACCATCTCACCCCACTTCTGGTCTTTGTTCCAATATTGCCAACCAGGAGTGGGAACAATGACGAACAATCCCAATTCGTCACAAGCATCCATGAATGATGGGTCTTGGGGATAATGTGCGGCACGGATGATGGTCATTCCAGCATCTTTCAACCGCTTGGCATCGCGCCATTGCTGGCTGTTAGGCAACGCATTACCGACGTAAGCGAAGTCTTGGTGACGGTTTCCACCTATCAATTGGTGATATGGCTTACCATTCAACCAAAAGCCATCCACGCCCCGAAACTCCGCCTTACGTATGCCCATGCGTACCATGCCGCCATCGACAACCTCCTTTCCTATCATCACCCGTACTTCCACTTGATATAGATACGGGTCTTCGGGCGACCACAAGTGCGGTTTCTTGATTGAAGAATAAAGGTTGAAGATAGAAGATTGCTTTATGGACTTGGTCTGTCGAAGGGTTTTGATGACCTTCCCGTCAGCATCCATGATACGGGCGATGACCGTCGTTTTCACACTATTGTCTGAACTCCTGAACTCCTGAACTCCTAAACTCCTCTCAATCTCGACATCCACAAACACATCTGCGCTCTTCTCGCTGATATGATCGTAATGGAGGAAGATGCCTCCACCCGCCACTTGTGCGCGTTCGATGGGGTCTGTAATGTGGATTGGCGACTTCCCGATGAGCCACACGTCACGGTACATGCCGCCATGGTAGGCGAAATCGAGTTGTGATTGTTTCTTGCCTGGGGGATAATCCTTGTCGTCGCTGTTGTCTGCCATCACGGCTATCAGGCATTCGTCGCCCGCCTTGACACCCTCCTTTGACAGGTCGATGGTGATGGGGAGGTAGCCGCCAAGATGTTCTTTCACCAATTTGCCATTGACATACACCTTCTGCTTACCCATAATCGCCTCAAAATGCACGGTGAGGGTCTTCCCTTGAAGGTCTGTTGGGACGGTGAAATGCTTGCGATACCAGCAGACACCTTGGTAGTTGCGCCCACCACTTGCCTCCGATGGCACCAACATCACGGTGTGTGGTGCGCAGACGATTTCCCAAGCAGCATCGTCAAAGGCAACGTTTTCACCATCTTTCACATCCCCAAGATGGAAACGCCATCCGTCATTGAAGTTATAGATGATGCGTCCGCTGTCTTTCAAGGGATATAGCCCCGCGACTGATGTGCCTTGGGCGAGGGTGTTGAGGATTGCCGATAGACAAAGGAACAGGGTCAATGGAAACAGCTTGTTCATGGATTCGTCGGTCATGGTATCAGTTCTACATGTTTCACTCGTTGTCTCCGCCAAGTGTAGACCACATGGATGTGTCCGTCTCGACTTTGGATAATCGAAGGATAGGAATATTGATGGATGGGACTGTCTTCCAATGTAATCCAGTGTTCCCACTTCATTCCGTCGCGGCTTTTGAGTATGGAGAGAGGGGTGCGGACACCCTTCTCCTTATCGGGTTCGATAGGCCAGTCATTGCAAATCAGCGCATAACCACCCTCCTTGAGGTTTACGGCATCGATGCCGCTATTGTTGTTGGGCGTTTCGATGAATTGCAACTTGCTCCAAGTCTCGCCATTATCCCTGCTGAAGGTGACACCGACGTGGCAGCTGCGGGTACGGCAGAGGGCTTCCAAACGACCGTCGGGCAGCACGATGATGGTAGGCTGTATGGCTTTCACGCCCTGTTCTGCCTCCACGAATGCCGTGCGCTTCCACGTCTTACCCATATCGTCGCTATACTCGAAATACAATTTCCACCCGTCACGCTCGTCACTGGTGGGCGAGATGAGGCGACCTTGGTGGAGGATGGGCTTGTTCTTGATGGGTCCATAGATGGTATCGGGCAATTGCTCGCGTTTTCCCCAAGTCTTTCCACCGTCCTTGGAACGCACCATCCAACCCTTCCATCCCGCTACATTCACGCCAATCTTGAAATAGATGCGCAACTCGCCGTCGGGCATCTCATAGATGACGGGATTCCAACATGCCTCGCGATAGTCGGGAGAGAACACTCCGTCAGCCGCCATCTGTGGGGCTGTCCACTCTGTCTTGCCCTTAGGCTTGCGACTAACCCAGATGCAGACATCGGGATTCCGCTCTTTCGTGCCACCGAAATAGGTGGCAACGAGGTCGCCTTTCTTGGTTTCCACGATGCTGGCAGAATGGCATTCGGGGAACGATGCTTGCTTGTAGAGGAACTCGTCCACCACCACTTGCGGTCCCCGTTGGGGCAATAGTGCCTCGAAGTCGTATCTCCCCGAGGCGATTTCTCTCGTCTCATTGTTGGGGAGGCATACGGTGGCAGTGGTGTTGGCGGGTATCTCCACATGCCAGAAGAGCTTTCCTTGTACTTTCTTCCATCGGCTCACGATGGTTCCATAGATGGATTGGTACGACGCATCGATGTCATCCATCTCGTCAACGGAGAAGTCGGGCTTCAACAAAATCTTCTTAAAACCATCACTGTTGGATTGTATGCCCGCCACATCCTCGTATAGCCAAGAGAGCAAGTCGCCTAAGAGCATCACATGGTTGCCGCTGTTCATCTGTGGACTGGCGGTGTCGCCATTCCACAATTCCCAAACGGTGGTAGCCCCATGCTCAGCCATATATCCCCAACTGGGGTATTTCTTGTTGGTGGCAAGTAGCCAGGCGATGTCCGTTCTCCCCATATCCGTAAGGGCATGCATGAGCCATCCGATGCCGATGACCCCACAGGAGACCGTTCCATTATTCTTCGTGATGATATTGGTGATGATGTTTTTCTCGATTTGTTCCTTGACGTAAGGGTCGTCTATCATCCCGAAGGCGTATGGAAGGATGTTAGCTGTCACGGTATTGTTGCCATAATAGGTACTGTCTGGGTAAAGTAGATGCCCTGGAACGGTGGATGTTCCTCGTTTGATGGTCAGGAATTGGTTGTTGAAAGCCTCTTTCGTCAATGCCGCCTCTTGCTCAAAATAGTTGACATCATCCGTCAAGCCTTGGATGTTGGCAAACCTTTTCATCATGTTGCACACATAATAATAGTATGCAGTAGATATGAGCGTGCCGTCCGTTTTACGGGCTGGGTCTTCACTATGTATCAGTTTCTCATCTTCAGGAGGTACGCACCAGTCGCCGTAGCGGTCTTTCTCTATCAGCCCTTTCTTTTGATATTGGTATTTGAGGTGTTCCATCCACCGTTTGACGTTGGCATAATACTTCCTCATCGGGGCTTGGTCGCCATATTGTCTCATCAGCATGTCCAACGAGAAGGGCAAGGCGGCGGGCCACGTCACGTTGTCGGAGTAATAATTCCAATAGGCAGGAGCCACGTCGGGGATGCAACCGTCCTCGCGTTGCGCCTCCACGATGTCGCGCATCCATTTGCCATAAAGAGTGTTGTTGTCGAAGAGGAATGCCTCGCCATAGCATCCGCGAGTGCGGTCGCCTAACCATGGCTGACGCTCGTCGCGTTGGGGACAGTCGATGGGCATCCCCTTGTAATTGGCCAACACGCCCCATACGGCATTGTGATACACCTTATTTAATATAGTATCACTTGCCATGAATGTTCCCGTCCTTGCCATCTCATCACTGACAACCTCGCCGATGAAATCCTCCACCTTGGCATTTTTCAATCCTGTAATCTCCGCATAGCGGAAGCCATGGTATACAAAAGTGGGATTCCACCAGGTATTTTGCTCCTGCCCATTGGCATAATAGCGGTCTGTGCTTTGTGCATGACGGAAGTTTTCTACCCAGATATTTCCTGTGGAATCAAGACGTTCCGCAAAGCGAATCACAACGGAGTCGCCGACTTGTAATGCCGACATGCGGATTTTTAGCCATCCCGCCATGTTTTGCCCCATGTCTATGATGAGCTTGTCTCCTTTCTTGGTCAGGCTTTTTGGAGATAGCTGTTCCCATATTTTCATATTGGGAGTCATCGCCCCACGCAAAACGCCCTGTGGAATGGCGGTGCGTTCTGCGTTCTGCCAAGGGGAGTCGTCATAACCCACTATCGTCCAGTTGGTAAATGCCTTTCTGGCATCATACGTCTCTCCATCGTATTCATTGTTGGAACGAATGGCACCGTCGGGGTTGATTTTCCACTTCTCATCGGTGGCGATGGTTGTTCGCGAGCCGTCGGCAAACTGGATAATGAGGTTTAAACGCAATGTAGGATAACCGAAACGGGTAATTTTCCAAGGCTTCTTGTCTTGTTGCATGGTATAGTAACGCCCATTTCCGAGGATGACACCGATGGCATTTTCCTTGTCCAATATATCCGTCACGTCGAAGGCATTGTAAAGTACGGTCTTGCGATAGTCTGTGGGGGCGGGAGCCAAGACCTGCTCGCCCACACGTTGTCCGTTGATGAACGCCTCGTACATGCCTAAGCCGCTGATATACAGGGTGGCTTGTTTCACCTCCTTGTCCAACTTAAACTCCTTGCGGAGGTAACGGGCAGAGAGGCGACTGTGTTCCGTCTCCTCGTCCCATGGCATCTTGCGGTCCATCCCAATCCAGTTGCCGCGCCAGTCGCTTTCGGTGAGGAGACCGACATTCCATAGGGCGATGTCGCTCCAGTCACTCTCTCCTTGGGTGGTATTGACTTTCACGCGCCAGTAACATCTCGTATTGCTACGCAATGCCTTCCCTTGGTAAGGAATCCATTGGGATTGGTCGGTCTCTACGGTCGTGTCCCAGAAGTCGCCATCAAGTGCCTGTGCCTTCTCGGGGGTTGACGACACGATGAGGCGATAGGATGTCTGCATCACATCGTTCTTGGTGGATTCGATGCGCCAACCCAAACGAGGACTTGGCGTATCTACACTCATGGGATTGACCAAACGCTCGGTGCGGAGGTCGGTTACCTTAACCATAAATGGGGCTTTCTTCTTTGCTGCTGTCATTGGGAGCGACAGGAGGCAGAGAAGCATGGCGAATTGGCGAAATTTTACCATCTCTCTTCTAATTGGGTTGCTTGCTTATCTAAGTAGTTCTTTTGGGCATCAATGGCAATCAACACACGGTCGCTCCCACGCAGATAGGCACCGTCAAAGGTGAATTCGTTGACTTTGTTGTCGTATTCTCCAAGGAATGACAATGTGCCATCTATGGGATTCATCAACCAGACATGTTTCTTCGTACCCGAGATTTTGGTCAAGTCGATTTGCATAGGCTTACCACTGTAGTTGTAAACGAGCATGTAATCATTGCCACGTGTGGCAATTACACGGTCATAGCGGTCGCCATTCTGCCCAGCGATAATGCTCTGGTCGCTAATCCGTTCCGTGAAGGGAAAGGTGAGCATGAGCCATTTGAGGTGTTTCATCTGTTGATAGCCAGGGTCTTTCAGGGCATCCCACCACGCCTTTTCCGCTCCAAACGATGCCAAGACACCTGGACGCATGAACTGCATGATACTGTTATGACCATACGTATGGCCGAAACATCCCGCGAAGACTGCCCAATAGGCATAGCGACGCACGTCATAGTCTTGCCACCGTGGGGCAGAGAAGTCGTGTAGTCCTTGAGGTATGTCCTCGTAGGATGGCTCTCCGTCGATGACGGGTTTGATGGGCGACTTCTCCAAACTCATTTCTACATATCGCCAATTATCCTCCTCGGTGTTTTCCTTGATGGTATAGTCACCGTCTCCATTGCGCTGTCCATAGCTGCGGTGTCCACTTTGGAACATGTTGAAGTCTAACCACTCGCGGTCGTTATACCACCATGCGCTTGTCGTGCGTCCCCGTGGATGGAAGGTCATGATGTGGTTGGGGTCTGCTTTCTTGATGGCTCGTGCCAACGCATCCCACGATGCCATGCCTTTGTCGCCCATGATGTCGCCACCAATCATCCAGATGATGTTGGGCTTGTTTCTGTATCGTTCCCCAAGGAACTTACCATAGTTGGTGGCTTTCTTCACATCCATCTTGTTGATTTGCGAACCCCAGATGCAGTCCATGGCAATGTAGATGCCGTTGGCTTCCGCCATATCGACGATGTAGTCTAAATGATCCCAGTAGCCATACGTCCCTTGCTTGGTGTACTTGGTGAAATCAAAAGTCTCGTCGTTGGCTGGCTGGCCATAGATATTAAAGGTTGGGATGGCATTGAGCACTTGGATTTGTTCCACGTTGTAGCCCTCCTCCCGCTCTTTGTTCAAGTAATATTCCACCTCGTCGCGGTTGAGACGCTCGGGAAGGAGCCAAGACGTGTTCCCCAACCAAAAGAAGGGGGTGCCATTTTCATGGATGATATACCGATGGTTGTCGGAAACTGTGAGTTTTCCATTACTCCAAGGCTTATACACTTTGGCTGCTTGGATGTTGCCCATGGCGAGAACCATGAGCATTATGAGCCATGACTTTTTCATTTCGCCTGTAAGGTGATGAGTTGTCCTTTCTTAGTCTTGATGTCATAAAGATAATACCCTTTATCTTGGGATGCCTTCATGCCTTTTCCATTCAATGCCACGGCAGAGCGGATGCGTAGCAAACCGCCTTGTTCGGAACGGATGGAGGCATTCTTTAGATGCCCATTCTGCCAAGTCATGTCTACCTCAAAGCCGCCACGGGCTTTCAATCCTTTGACGCTCCCCTCTTGCCAAGCATCGGGGAGAGCGGGCAGTAGGTGGACGGCACCGTCGTGGCTCTGTAGAAACATCTCGGCAATTCCTGCCGCACAACCGAAGTTTCCGTCAATCTGGAAGGGTGGGTGGGCATCGAAGAGGTTGGGATAGGTGCCACCCATCCTCATCCCTGCACGTACCAAGGTGAGTTGGTCGTTGATGAGTTTCAGGGCATGGTTGCCATCGAGGAGCCGCGCCCATAGGCATACTTTCCATCCCATGCTCCATCCCGTCGATGGGTCGCCGCGATGGATGAGCGAGGTTTTTGCAGCCTCAGCCAACTCTGGGGTGGTGAGAGGGGATATTTGGTTGCTTGGATAGAGGGCATAAAGATGTGACACATGGCGGTGGCGGTCATCGGGATTGTCCCAATCATCAAGCCATTCCTGCAACTGTCCCCATCGTCCTATTTGGAAAGGGGGCAACCCTTTGAGTTTTTCCTTGAGGCTGTCGGTGAGGGTTGAGGGTTCTTTCAAGAGAGCTGTTGCGTCAATGACATGGTTAAAGAGGTCGCGAACCAACTGGTTGTCCATCGACACACCAGCCGCCGTGGTTGCCCCATGGGGGTGTCCGTTCTCTGGCGAGAGGCTTGGGCAAACCACCCAATAACCCTTTTGTGGGTGTTTCACCATCGTCTGGTTGAGGAAACGTGCCGCCCCTACCATGATGGGATATGCTTCTTTTAGGAATGCCATGTCCTTCGTGTAAAGCCAATGTTCCCACAAATGTTGGCACATCCATGCTGCCCCCGTGGGCCAAAGCCCAGATGCCGCCCCGTCAATGGCTCCTGTGACACGCCAGATGTCGGTGTTATGGTGCAACACCCATCCATCTGCACCATACATGATGCGTGCCGTCTCGTGTCCAGTTTCACTGATGTCCTTGATGAGTGAGAACAACGGCTCCGTCAAGTCGGATAGATTGGCGACCTCAGCTGGCCAGTAGTTCATCTCCAAGTTGATGTTCGTAGTATATTTGGAGTCCCAACTTGGGAACAATCTATCATTCCAGATGCCTTGAAGAGTAGGGGGTTGGTTGCCTTTTTGTGAAGAGCAAATCAACAAGTAGCGTCCAAATTGGAAGTAGGTCTCCACAAAATGAGGGTCTTGGTGTTCCTTGAACTGCTCTATGCGCTTGTCTGTCGTCAAGTTAGCATATCGGTCTGGGCCCAAATCGAGGGTTGCCCTGTCGAAGAACTGCCGATAATAGGCAACATGTTCGCGTTTCATCGTGGTATAGTCTCTTGTCAACGCTTCGCGCAACATGGTCTCTGACTTCTCGGTATCGTTGCCACTGATGTCGTTATAATGCTTGAAATTGGTGGCGATGGAAATATAGAAAGTCGCCTCGTCGGCGTTTGCAACGGAGATGATCCCCTCCTTGGAAAAAACTGTGCCACCCACTGCCTTGACGGCGACACGTCCTGTAAACCTCACTCTTCCCCTTAATCCCTCATGATTGGAGGTGATGCCACTGAGTGTAATCTCATCTCCTTGGTTGGCAATTGCCACATCGGAATGTGGTGAAAGCAACATGGCATTACAAGAAATGGCTCCCTTACGACTTGCAGTGAGATGGATGGTCACCACATTGTCGGTGAATGAGGAGATATATTCCCGTTGGTAGGTGATGCCGTTGGCTTTATAACGGGTGATGGCACGTGCAGAGTCGAGCGACAACTCACGGTAATAGTTGGAATAATCACCCTCACCAGGGAAATTCAGGTATAGGTCGCCGAAGGGTTGGAATGCCATTCCGTGGTTGGTACGGCTCTGTATATGTGCTGAAGCCATGTCTTGGGCTTCCCTGTATTTGCCTTCCCACACCAGTTGTCTTACTTTGGGCAGGTACTCCAAAGCCTCTGGGTTGGCGTTGTTGTTGGGCTGTCCCGACCAAATGGACTCTTCATTCAACTGAATATGGTCGCAATAGACCGTTCCGAAGACCATTGCACCAAGTCGGCCATTGCCAATGGGCAACGCCTCATTCCAGTTCTGTGCTGGTTGGTCGTACCAAAGGATATGGCTTTTACCAACGTTTTCTGTAGTGGCATCTGTACCTTTGGCTGAAACCACTATGCTTGCTGTTAAGATGAATGATAAGGTAAAAATCAATCGTACTTGCTGATTCATGTTCATAGTTATTTGGGATTAAATCTTAATGTGTTCTCTTCTTCAATCGTAACCTTGTCTTCGTCGAGCATCGAGGCATTCAAACCAAAGGTGTCGATGAAGAACTTATACACGGCATTGCGCTTATTGGGACCGAAATCGTGCCGCTCTGTAGGAAGATGAATGTTGGAAACGTTCCCCTTGGCATCATAGAAACCGTAGATGCGTTGGAGGAAAGGGTATTCCAATTCGGGTGTTGTGGATGTCCAGTCACCCCCGTCACTGACCACCATCATCGGCTTTGGCGCGAAGGTGGCAGCAAGTTCGGGATTGCATGTGCCACCTCCTGCCAATTGGATGGGCTTGCCACTCTCGCAGGGACAGCCCCCGTCAAACCAAGATGACATGCTCACCACGGGATTGGCGGCGGTGTAACGGTCGTCGAGAACGGTGAGCAGCACCACTTGCGACCCGCCTCCCGACCCGCCATTGGCAGCGATGCGGCTCTTGTCGATATCCTTTCGCTCAATCATCCAGTCAAGGATGCGGATGCCATTGACAGCTTGCATCACGTGTGCCTCGCTGGTTTGGTGTGCCTCTAAGCCCACCTCGTCTTCCGACTCGCCCCATCCCCAGAGGTCATAGCTCACGCAGATGGCACCCATCCGTGCCAATGTGCCGAAGCGAAGTTGCAATACATCTCCATAACGACCGTCTTTGAAATGGCCATTAGGGCAGATAATTAGGGGATATTTCCCTTTGAATGTCTTTTTCGCACTGGCATTGTTGGGGGTATAGATGCTTCCTTTTACAGTATGATTATTGACGGTCTTCATGCAGAAGTTTTGTACGGTGTAGCCATCATGTTTGCGGATATTACCAACAAGCGGTTTCTCCTGTGAGCATTGTGCCAACAGAGGGTCAATACCGAGCCGTTCCCGCACCTCCTTTTTGAGAATGGCGCGTCGTGTTTCCCATTCCACCTTATTATTATATAGTGAGGCAAGATAAGGAATCAGTTTCTTCCCATCCTCGGGTTGTCGCCTTGGGTATTCGTATGGCTTAATTTTGTAGATGTTCTTGTCTTGGTAAGCAGCAACGAAGTCGAAGGGTGAGAGAACATTTCTCATGGTCTCATCTATGGAATAAGGACGGATGCGGAAGTCTGCGTAAGTCAACTTCAGTCCTGTAGTGTCAACATTATATTTCAGACGGATATTGAAACGCTTTTCGATGTCGATCAATACGTCACCTAATGGACGTGTGTACTTCGTCTCAAATGTTTGGGCAGATGTTCCCAAAGCTATGGAAAGCAAGATGAAAAGGATAGATTTCCTCATGGTAAATACTATTTATGGAGTAGGTAAATGATATGTTAATGTTCCCAAGTCGTTACGATGGGCGACAGGCACACCGTTGACTAATAAAGAGAGGCCACTGCCTTGGTGGTAGCGTTGTCCGTCCTTATCCCACAGGATGGTAAGGATGTGTCCATGATAGTTCACACCATCGAGGCAGAAATAATCCCATTGCCCTTGAGGCAATAGGGGATTGACAATCACTTGGTTGTCGGCTTGTGGGCGAAGACCCACGATTCCCGTGATAATCAAGTCATTAAATGTACTATGATTGTAATAGCGACTCCGCTCACGGTCGCCCATGAGCCATGCGCCATTGGTCTCATCCAAATATTCACCGATGTATGGTCTTCCACGGTGGTGTTGTGATTCGATGTAAAGTTCCATCTGCTTGAAAAAAGATTTAGATGGGTCTTGTAGGGGCGATTCAGTGTATCCATCCGCACGATGGTTATTGATATAATTGGCCAGTGCCGTGAGCGTCTGCGATGTGGCGAATGGCCAGACAGCACCATCCCATTCGCAAGTACCCACGCCGTGTGAACGGAATTCGGGATGTCGCCGCTCTGCCGTGGTCAGACCGTATGGGGCGGAGAATCCCTCTTGGTCATTTATTTGCGCCCAAGCCTTGTCATACCTCGTGTCTTGGGGCATATTGAAGTACCAAGGCAGGAAACCTATCGCCTCCCTCACTGCCGCTAACGTGTCTCCACGGAGAGTCTCGAAGAATTGGTGTTCCTCGTTCCAAAGTTTTTGTTCAATCAGATGTCGGAGCGTATCTGCTTTCTGTCCGTACATGACTGCCTTGTCCGTCTCTCCCGTCAGGTTGTTCATGAAGGCTAAAGCGGTGGCATTACCAAACATATAACTGTTGATGGTGGGACGGGCATATTGCTTATTTCTGCCGCCACTGATGCTCTCTTCCATCCCGTCGCGCACGTCACCTTGCCAATAGAGGCCATTCGATAGTCGGTTGGTGCTTTCCCAACGGGCATATTCCTCCTCTAAGCGGGGTTTGAGAGTAATGAGATAGTCGGTGTCTCCCGATACTTTCCAAGCCTCCAAGACGGCGTATGGATTCCATGAACTGAACTTATTCATCTTCTCCATGGCTTGTCCATTGTTTCCAAAATACCATGTGCGTAGGATTTGGTGCAAGTACGTAGTGTCTCTCAACCACCTGGATTCCATAACATGATGGCCGATGGCACAGGCAATAAGGTTGTATCGGTCAGCGTAAGAGCGCGGTACGAGAAATTCTGTCATGCCATATCCAACGGGCGTACGCTTGATGTGCTTGCGTAGGGTCCACCATCGGTAGTAATACATCTCCTCGAAGTTCTTCTGAGGACAGTCGAAGAGTGGAATGTTCGACCGCATCCACTCCGAGGATTGGGCGTTGGGAATCGTCGTCACGATATTCTCGTCCTCCATCGTGTTGAACGTCTCCGCATAATGGGCGTAGTCATCGTATTTCAAAATGGCGGCAGTGCTGTCGCCATCTAACGACCGTGAAGTGACATTGGCGATATAGAACAAGGCGGTCTTGTCACGCTCGTCAGCGCGTGGCATATCAAAGTCTTGATCGGCAGGGGTATTGATGTCGGGTTTGTCGAATAATGCCCCCGTGCGGAATACGATACGTGAAATGCTTTCGACTGGGGTGTCAAACTGCCGTTCACAGGCTTTCTTGCCATTAAGGAAATACGTGGCGCGGTGCAAATCCACGGATAATTTAGCCGTAATGTGGTAGTCCGTTCTCTTCTCATAGCTTTTGAGTAGAGTTCCAAAACGAGCGCCGCCCTTTACTTTGATGCTCTTAGTGGAGTCTACCACTATGCGAGAGCATACCGTACCATGGTCATCAACAAACTCGATGTTGAGTTCCCCGCAATCGTCTTGCCCGATGTTGAGGTCAAAATCTACTTCCAACTCCTTGGTATTGGGAATAATCCGTTCCACTTTTGCATAATCATACGGGTCGCTATCCGTGAGACAAAGCTTGTCGCCAACCAAGGAGACAGATGCATAGAGGGGTGAATAGATGTTCCAATCTGTCATGTCTGCCAGAGAAGGGTATTCATGGAATGGCTTGGAGACGTGGGTTGTGGCATTTAATCGGACGGGAACGGGAATGCGAGACACCCACATGTCCTCCTTGTTGTTGGAATAAGCAACGGTAAATGAAGAATCTTCATTCTTTATGCTATTTCCTTCGTTTTCTTGAATGCCACGAGTGTATTGAGGTCCAATGTTCTTATAGTTTCCCCCATGCCGCAAGGGAGTAACCTCTCCGTTCACGAGAGACAACGTGGTGTATTCCAATCCATCGTGGCTCAAGGATATGGCTAATGGCCAACGGTATTCAGCAGGGTTATAGACGGTGGCATACGTGCCATCGGATAGCCGTTGTCCCCAAATCTTAGCATTGGCATTGACGAAGCCTGGCGCACGGTCGCATGGCTCGCGCCACGTGTTGCCGCCATCGATGGAAATACTTGTCACGGCATGTTTCCATAGTGCCACCTTTCGCCCATCGGGGAGGGTGTAGCCACTAAATGCCTTATAAGGACGGGATAAAGGAATGAGAGGGTCATCGCGGTCTGCCTCCTCCACCCATTGCATCCGTTGCATCGGGTCGGCGATAAGAGCGTCCACTGCTTTGACGAATGCCTTGTCACGGCTTCTCTTATAATATGGAAACAAGGTGTTTTTCTCGTTGAAGTCGTGATTGTAATAGATGAAATAGATTGGTCCAAATGCACCGTCCTCCTTGATTTCCCGCACTACGCGCCCAATTCCATTCCCATCGTTGGGGTCGTCTTTGGGCGTGAGGGCGATGCCATAGTTGCCGATGGCAATCAGCTTACCATTTGGTGCAATGTAGAAACCCACGCGCTGGTGCATCACGGCTTTCACATTTTTTGCCACGATACCTGGCAATGATGTCTTGGTAAAGCCGTCAGGGACAGGGTACTCGGGAAACAATTCCACGGGCTGGCTCCATGTGTAACCGTCGTCAGATGTCTGCAACATCACTTTTCCTGGTGGCTCATGCTCGTGGCGTGGGTTGGTGATGTAGTGCATATAGAACTTGCCGTTCCAGTGCGTCAGCATGGGTTGGTGGTTGTAGGTCCATGGTTTTTCGCCACGCATAGTTTGAATGCTATGAACACCCACCACGGGTTTCAGTCCGCCATCATGCCGTTCGGGTCGGGCAATGGTCTTTCCCGTGTAATGCACCACGTCGCTATGGTAGTGTTTCAGTTGCTCTACCAACTCTTCGGGAGCCATGAAGACGGTGCCATGCTTATGCCCCACGGGGAAATTGACAACATCGGTCTGGTCTTCAAAGTGGATGAAGTCCTTGGTGCGATGCGCCCCATATACCTTTTTTCGATAGGAGTCATAATAAATATACCACCATTCGCCTACCTTCGCCGTACTCGGTCCTTCGGTGAATTGCTCGGTGAAAGGCTCGGAGGCTTGACTCCAAGGGCCATAGGGAGATGTAGAAAAAGCCACTTTGATGTTACGCATGGGACGCGAGTTGTCTTTTACAACCATCACGTAGTCATTCTTCCCGCGTTTTACTAACGTAGCATCGATGTCGCTGAAGCCTGGATCGTAGAAGAGCTTGGTGTCGCTGAAGGTTTTGAAGTCTTTGGTCGTGGTGTAATAGAGGCGGTGGTTGTTCCTGTGTTCCTCTTGATAGTCTGGGAACTTGCCAGGTACACATGATGCCCAGATAATCATATACTGTCTCTTCACATCGTCATAGAACAACTCGGGAGCCCATACATTCACCGTAGAAGTGTCTTTCATTACCTCGATAAAACGCTGCTTGGTCCAATGGATAAGGTCTTTCGACGAGGAATAGCCAAAGCCTCGGTCACCTCTCCATGAACTCGTCCACACCAAATGGAATGTGCCATCGGGGCCACGGACAATGGATGGGTCGCGCATCACTTGCTGTTTCCCCACCTGTGGAGATAAGAATACACCTTGGATAGAATCCCATCTGATGCCATCATAGCTATAGATAAAGCGCAGTCCCTCCGTGGCTGGTTCATGGAAGGAGGTAGAAACATAAATATCTTTGGCCATGCTAACCACGACCATACACGATAAGGCTGCCCACAAGCAGAGTCTTCTTTTCATGCGATTTATACCGTTATATGATACAGACGCGGAAAGTAGGTCTTTGTAATCAATCATTGAGAGGTTGTGGATGTGTCATTTAGTTTTGATATATGCTGCAAATACCAAACATATATGCCGCATATACGGATGGTATTTGCGGCATATACGAAATGGGAAGTTATCATTCAAGACTCCTTGTTGCGTTTGATAAGAAGGTAATATGACTTTATTTCACAACATACTTGCGACCTTCTTTGATATAGATGCCCTTGGGC
>JAFYZV010000100.1 GCA_017548525.1 Prevotella sp. | reverse complement strand
TGATGCATTCATTCTCACAGATACTATCCCTTTGGAATTTTCCCCATATAAGATACAGAGCAGAGTTCCCAAATTCATAACTACCTATGGAGCATATATAGGTATGAGTAAGACTGATTTTATAAACAAATATTTCAGTGATAATGAATCCAAGATAAAATTAGGATCAATATATGCGCAATATGATTCTATTAATTTATTATATAATAAATTTTATTTTCGTCATGACACTTTGAAAAAAATCGAAATTGGTTATGATTGGTAATCTTGCCTATATCAAAACCATGAGGACAAATAAAGACTTGAACAAATTATAAATGCAAAAGCAATTATTCATAATCTTTTCACCATGGAATTGATAATCAAGAACATATCCACTCATCCATTTGACGCAAGTGAAGTGCCGAGTATTTTGGACAAGGAAGGTGTAGAATGGAACACCATTGATTGCCATAATTGGTCAGAAAATTATCCATATAAGCCACAAGCGAAGTTTAGGATTGCTAATTCTGAAAATAACATCTTGATTCAATATGATATTGATGAGAATAGCATCCGAGCAACGGAACTTTCAGACAACGGACACGTTTGGGAAGATTCCTGTTGTGAGTTCTTTATCGCTCCCATGAACGACGGGGTGTACTACAACATAGAGTGCAATTGTATAGGCACCTTATTGATTGGTGTTGGTAAAGGAAGAGAAAACAGGAAATTAGCTTCGAAGGACATTCTTGACCAAGTGAAAAGGTGGTCTTCCCTTGAACACAAGGAAATTCCTTTGCAAAAAGGGAGATTTCATTGGCAATTGGCTTTGATGATTCCCATCTCTACATTCTTCAAGCATCAAATGGGAAACATATTGAATCTATCCATGAAATGCAATATTTACAAATGTGGCGATAAACTTTGCGAACCGCATTTCCTATCATGGAGCCCGATTACCTCAACAACCCCAGACTTCCATCGATTAGAAGATTTTGCAAAATGTATTATAAAGCCAAATAGGATTTCATAAATGTCCTATTCAACTTGATTGAAAGTTCAAGTTTCGTTAGGTATTGAAGTAATACTTGAAGCCTCCATACTATAAACAAAGAAGTTGAGCAAATGCTCAACTTCCGTTTTAAATGTTTCCGACTTTAATCAAGTACTCCGCTATCTGTACGGCATTCAAAGCAGCTCCCTTACGGATTTGATCGCCACTAAGCCAGAATGTCAGACCATTCTCATCTGCTAAGTCCTTGCGAATACGTCCTACATACACATCATCCTTACCTGCTGTTTCGAGCGGCATAGGATAAACGAGGTTGGCTGGATTATCCTTCAATGTGCAACCAGGGGCGGCGGCAATAGCTTGACGAGCCTCTTCCACGCTGATAGGACGCTCCGTTTCAATCCACACACTCTCGGAATGGCTACGCAAAGAGCTTACGCGAACACACATAGCTGAGCATTTTGCATCTGTATGCATAATCTTGCGTGTCTCGTTGAACATCTTCATCTCCTCTTTCGTATAGCCATTATCGGTGAAAACGTCGATTTGAGGAATCACGTTATATGCCAACTGATGCGGGAATTTCTTCACGGTGACAGGCTCATTGTTGACTAACTCCTTGTATTGTTGTTGCAATTCCGCCATGGCAGCGGCACCCGCACCACTCGCACTTTGATAGGATGCCACATGGATGCGCTTGATATGGCTGATGTTTTCCAACGGTTGAAGTACTGTTACCATCATGATAGTGGTGCAATTGGGATTGGCAATGATGCCACGAGGACGATTCAAAGCATCCTCAGCGTTGCACTCGGGTACCACCAATGGTACGTCTTCGTCCATGCGGAATGCGCTGGAATTATCAATCATCACCGTGCCGTATTTCGTAATGGTCTCTGCAAAATCCTTGGAAGTACCACCTCCAGCAGAAACAAATGCAATATCTATATCCTTGAAGTCATCGTTATGTTGCAATAATTTCACTTCGTAATCCTTTCCCTTGAACGAATACTTTCGTCCTGCGCTACGTTCAGAACCAAAAAGAACCAACTCATCCATGGGGAAATCTCTCTCGGCAAGTATGCGTAAGAACTCTTGTCCTACCGCTCCGCTTGCTCCAACAATCGCTACTTTCATCTTCGTATTACTTTTTAATGATAATCTGTTTCGCGGTGCAAAATTACAACTTTTTCCGTTATTATCATGTCAGGATGACAAAAAACACCATGAAAAACTTGTTTGAATGGCAAATAGTCACTATATTTGCATGGAATAAGGAATAGTGACACTATGAAAATCAAAACCTAAACAATGAACCCATGAAGATATTACACACCAGCGACTGGCACTTGGGACACACATTATACAACTATGACCGCACAGAAGAGCAACTCGCCATGATGCTGCAAATACGCAACATCATCCAAGAAGAGCAGCCCGATGCCTTCCTCCTCTGCGGCGACGTGTACCACACAGCCACCCCATCTGCCGCCATCCAGACGATGTTCACCAATGCCATCGTCTCTTTCCATGAGGCTTGTCCCACCATGACCATCATCATCACCGCTGGCAACCACGATAGTGGGAGCAAGCACGAGATATTCCGTACCCCGTGGCGCATATTAAACGTGTATATGATTGGCTCGGTGTCAAATGACGAAGGGTGGGAAAATGAACATATCATCAAGGTGAAAGACAAGGGATATATTATCGCACTACCTTACCAACACGAGCGCAATATGCCGAAGGGGATATTCCAAACGCTCCTCGATGAGACAACGAAACGCAACACACGGCAACTTCCCGTCGTGATGATGGCGCATACCACCGTAGGGGGAGCCGACTTCATCGGACATGACCATAGCAACGAGCGTTCAGTAGGAGGCATTGATTGCCTCGACCTACATGACTTAGGTGATGGTTATGACTATCTTGCCTTGGGACATATCCACCATGCACAATTCATCCAAGGGTCAGAACATAGGGTTAGATATAGCGGTAGCCCCTTGGCGGTGAGTTTCGACGAGACCTATAGCCATAGCATCTCCATCGTAGAAATAGCAAGCCACGGCAAGTTACCACAAGTGAGAACCATCGATATCAACAACCCTCACCCCCTTGTGACTCTACCTACAGACGGCTGGACAGATTGGGAGACCGCCCAACAATTACTGAAAGGTTACCCCGATGACATTCCCGCCTATATCCGACTGAACGTTGAGGTGGACGACTTCCTGCCTGCCTCTGCCCAATTAGATGCTGCCCACATCGCCGAGAATAAGGATTGCCGTTTCTGCCACATCAATGCACGACGCACCCTCGACGCACAGAAAGGCGAAAACCACATCATGACCGTGGCAGAGTTCCAAGCCGAAAACCCCATAGACATCGCCCGTAGGTATGCCCAAGACCAAGGCATCGCCTTTGATGCCGACATGGAAAAGCTATTCAATGAGACACTATCCGAAATCAACAAATGAAGAAACCATGAAAATCCAGCAACTCACCATCCACAATATCGCCTCCATCGAAGATGCCACCATCAACTTCGATGCCGCCCCCCTATCCAATAGCGACGTGTTTCTCATCACGGGAAAGACGGGAGCGGGCAAGTCTACTATCCTCGATGCCATCTGTCTCGCCCTTTATGCCACGACACCACGCATGAAAAACACCTCTATGCAAGGAAACGTCCATGAAGGCGACAAGACTTTCAAGGTGAACGACACTCGGCAGATGATGCGGCGGAACATGGGCGAGGCATTTGTGCGCCTCTCCTTTATCGGCTCAAATGGGATTCCCTATATGGCTGAATGGTCAGTAAGCCGCGCCCATAAGAAGCCACATGGCAACCTTCAACCAAAGTCATGGACATGGGAGAACCTACATACCCACAAGACGCTCACCAAAGACAAGGAAATCGAAGACGAGAGAGAAATGGCCATCGGACTCACATTCGACCAATTCTGCCGTACCACAATGCTGGCACAAGGGGAGTTTACGCGATTTCTGAACAGCGAAGACAAAGACAAAGCCAGCATCTTAGAGAAGATTACGGGGGTGGACATCTATTCCAAGATTGGAGCGAAGGTGCATGAGATAACATCCTTGAAAAAGACCCAGTACGAGGAAGCCAAGCTCTTGACGGAAAACATCAACGTATTTAGCGACGAAGAAACGGCGGAAAAGAAAGCCGAGATCGCTCGTCTTGACCACGAATATGATGAGGCAAGACAGGGCAAGACCAAGGATGAGGGAAAACGCAAATGGCTGACAGACAACCTAATGATTGACAAAAACCTACAAACCGCCATCCAAGAGAGCCAACAAGCCAATCAACTATTGGAAAGCGAGGAACACAAGAACAGCGAGAAAAAGGTGAAGGAATGGAAACAGACGATTGAGGCACGGGAATGGAAACGACAAGCCACCCTTGCCGCACAAGAGGAAAAGAAGCAACGACAGACCTTGGAAAACCAATCCGTCCTATACCAACGCTTATTGGAAGGCATTTCGGGCATTAGAGAAGAGGCAACATCAATGGAGAAGATCATTCAGGAAACCACCCATTTCCTCAAACATGAAGAAGCGAAAAGTGCCGTTTATGAGAAAGCTCCCGCCATTATCAGCCAAATTGAATCCATCATGAAGACGAGCAAAAAGATGGATAACCTACGGAGAAACATTGCTCAAACCAAGGAATTGATGCAAGGAACACTTAGGGAGAACATCAACCAAGCCCAAGAAAGGCTCCAACTGGCACAAGACGCATACACCTCTGCACACGACAATTTAACAGAACAAGAGAAACACCTTGAGGAAGTGCAACTCCCCACTTTGCGCAAAGATTTAGAAAAATGGCAACAGAAACAAGATAGGCTTAGGCTGGCAAGCGAAAGCGTCGCCTCTTTCCATCAAGAAAAAACACGACGTGAAGAGGCGAGAAAAGCCCTCGCTACTCTCCAAGAGACAATCACCGCCTTGGAAAAAGACAAGGAGAAGCAACAGCAAGTAGTGCATGATACGGAACTACAACATGCCACTTGGGAGAAATCCCTCCAATTACAAAGAGCCACTGTGGACAATTGGGCGAAAAGCATACGATTGACTTTGCAAAAAGGAGACGTATGCCCCGTGTGCAGACAACAAATCCATGCCACCCTTCCACATGAAGACACCCTCGATGCCATGTTTCAAGAAACACAAGAGGCATACAACAAGATTGACAAAACACTCCGCGAGCAACAGAAGCAATTGGACAAACTCTCCGCCGACATACGCTCTCACCAAGCCTTATATGACCGCAACAAGAAAAGTTTCGACCAAGACAAAAGCCTTCTTACATGCGAGACGAAAGCCCAAAAGCATGTAACGCTTGCGGCATAGACACCATTACCGACGAAACCATTAGCATCCTCGATAAGGAGAATAGCCAAGTCAAAGAGAAAATCCTTTCCCTAAAGGCAACCATTGACAAAGGGGAACAATTAGAACGTAGGGTGAAGACCTCTCGTAAGGACGTGGAAAAGAAACGTGACGACATCGACAAAGCCCGCCAAGCATGGGAGAAGGCGAAAGAAGAAATGGTGAAATATGAAAAGGAATTGCATTCCAACATTCAACTAATGAAAAGTGAACAAGCGAACATCACCACATGGGAAAAGAACATCAACCCCATCCTTTCAGGCAATGAATGGGAAAACGACTGGCAAAAACAACCTTCTGCGTTTATCGACGAATTGAAACTCGCCGTCAAGAGATACCAACAACAGACGAAACTTTTGCAAGAAACTACCCTCAAGCTATCCAACTTGCACATTGTCATGGAAAATGTTGCCGCGACATGCAACGGTATCAAAGACCAGATGCCCGCATGGAAGGCGATGGTTGCTCAAGGGAAAGCACCCATCCAAGACCTCCAAGGCTTTGCCAACAAGCTTCTGATGAACGTAAAAACGGGAATTGACCTATTGAATACCGCCACTAAGAAACGGGAGGAGAACGAGAAAGCGTTGAGCCAGTTCGTCCAAGAAAACCCACAAATCGACCTCCCGCGCCTCTCTGAATTGTCATTGCTCTCTGTGAATGACATCAATCAAATAGAGCGGCAAATCAAGGGGATACTCGACTTGGCACTCTCCAAGCGTATCCATTTGGAACAAATTCAACGACAAAAAGAGGAACATGAAAGCAAGAAGCCTCTCTTTGACGACAACGACACCATTGAATCATTGGATGATGCCATCCAGAAAAGTGAGGGGAAGATGGTTGAAATCAACGAGAGAAAGGGCAGCATCGCCCAGCTATTGCATAACGACGAGGAAAACAAGCGGAAACTCAAGCAACTCCTTGACGAGAGCCAGCGGCGGAAAGCCGTCTATGACCAATGGTCCAGAATCGACCAAATGCTCGGCGATGCCAAGGGTGAGAAGTTCAAGAAGATTGCACAAAGCTACATACTTGGCAGCCTCATCCACTCTGCCAATGCTTACATGAAGACGTTGAGCGACCGCTATACCCTCCAAGTGACACCTGGCACGTTCATCATCTCCATCGAGGATGCCTACCAAGGGTATGCGCGACGGGCGGCAAGCACCATCTCTGGTGGCGAGAGCTTCCTCGTCTCCCTCTCCTTGGCACTCGCCCTGTCTGACATCGGCAGTAGGCTTTCCGTAGACACCTTGTTCATCGACGAGGGGTTTGGCACATTGAGTGGCGAGCCGTTGCAGAACGCCATCAACACCCTTCACTCCCTTCACGCCAAGTCGGGACGGCACGTAGGCATCATCAGTCACGTGGAGGAATTACGCGAGCGCATCCCCGTGCAGATACAGGTCATCCAAGAGGGATTCTCTTCCAATAGCATCGTACAAATAGTGGGTTCATAAAGACTAACCCAAGTGATTTTAACACATTTATTTCGGCTATAGGCGCAAACCCTTTCGGCTATAGCCGCAAATCTTTTTGGCTATAGCCGCAAAGTGATAAAGGCGGTATTTGTTCCCTATAACCCTAACGATAAGAGGGCACAAACCATAAGTTTACGAACTGTATATATACTCTGTACTGTTTATAAATGTACGCTATCTTCATTTTGACACCCGCTTATATGTATAAATACCGAATCAATTAAGATGTGAAAAAATGAAAGATTTTGGAGCTTTCTTTCTACTTTTACCCATCATGTTTGTAATGTTATGAGAGGTCGCAGCCTCTCGCTACGTCACTCGGTGAAACATTACAAGGCATCAAGGATGAAATACATAGCCTTCATTTTCTTGTTTTTAAAGGTTGCGTATAATCTCATCTATATACTTTTCACTCACATTTTTGATTTCTTTCTTGTCGAAGATAGTAAGCAGATTGACACAGGTATCTGTAGCTTGTATGATAACATTCAAAGTAATCACTCTCAGACCACCACGTTTACCTCCTCCCTTACTTTTGACACCAAGACGAATTTTGCGTTTGCCATTTCCCAATGAAACCCCTGCATTAGGATTCTCCATCAGTTCAAATTGAAGAGCGTTAATGTCATCGGCAAGGGAACGATAACGTTTTGCAAGACGCTTGGCTTGACGCAAGAATTCTTCGGTATAATTGAAAGTAACCATAGACTGTTATGCTTCCACTCTAAGCTCTTCAACCAAAGCATCAAGAGATTTCAAATTCTTACCTGCAAACCGTCCCTCTTGGGCTTCAATGAAACCTTTCGTGATAGACTCAATTATAAAAGCCTTCTCAGCCTCTATATCTGTAGAAGATGTAATCATTCGGTCAATGGTCACTCCTTTAATTGCTCCAAGAATATGTTTCAGACTCGAAACAAGACTTGCATCCTCAACATTCAATACAATCTGTGTCATTTCTCATAATGTTTTCTATTCCTCTGCAAAGGTAAGCATAAATTCCGAATCCGTGAATGTTTTTCTGGGTTATTGTTTTGCACTTTCCCAAATTATTCTTATCTTCGTCCTGTGCATTCTGATGCACGGACATTTTTATTTGCTCAATCGCAACACGAATTAGCACCACTCATCGTTTAATTGTGACAAATCAGTAGAGCTGAATGGTGACAAAAACTTTGTGGCAACCATTGACATGCGTCCCGAGATTAATGCCATTGCACAGATAGAAAGCCCGACTCCGCTGGCAATGTGGAGAAGAAAGAACCCACAAGGGAGTTTGTCCTCAATAGAACAGATCCAAACGTTATCGAGATTGCCGAGATAAACAAGGGAGACAAGGGCGACACCTACTACGACCTCCAAGGTCGTCGCGTGGAGAAGTCTGCCATTCCCAAGAAAGGCATCTATATTGTGACGGGCAGACGGTCGAAAGCCCAAAAGATAATGAAACATTAAAGATTAAACATGAAAGATTCAAAACGAAAACAGCCCGAGCTTCATTGGATGAGGTTCGGGCTGTTTCATGAAAGAAGTCCATATAGGAGTTATTACCATACTCCATTGACAGAGGAGTTTATACTCATTTTTGAAACATCGATTGATAATAATAATCAAAAACAACACTAAAAACGAAACATTTTTGATTTGTCAATTATTTTGTGTACCTTTGCGGCAAAATGTCACGAATATTGGAAAAAAGGTAACAAAATCATATCATTATGGACGAACAATTGAAACAAATCGGTGAGCGGTTGCGCGGTTTGCGCGACGTGCTTGACATCTCCTCCGAGGAAGTGGCAGCCCTTTGCGGCATCACGGTGGACCGTTACGAGAAGATGGAGAGCGGCGAAAGCGAGCTCTCAGTAGCCAACCTTCAGAAGATTGCCAAGAAATACGGTGTATCACTTGACGTGCTGATGTTTGGCGAGGAGCCGAAGATGAGTACGTACTTCCTCACCCGTAAGGGACAAGGCAAGAGCGTGGAGAGAAGGAAAGCCTATCAATACGAGAGTTTAGCAAGTGGTTTCCGTGGTCGCAAAGCTGACCCGTTTATCGTAACAGTAGAACCAAAATCCGCCGACACGCCGAAGGAAATGAACTCCCACTCGGGACAAGAGTTCAACATGGTGCTTGAGGGAACGATGGAACTCACCATTGGTTCAAAGCCATTGATACTCAATGAGGGCGACTCCATCTATTTCGATGCCACGCAGCCCCACGGCATGAGGGCTATGAATGACCAACATGTCAAGTTTTTAGCAATTATCTTTTAAAGAGCGTTCCAACTAATGAGAAGTTCAAGGAGTTCGGGAGTTTCAGGAGTACAGACATTAGTGCTTTCAACATGAAGGGTATTGTCTGAACTCCTGAAACTCCTAAACTCCTGAAACTCCCAAATCACAACAATATGGTAGAAAGATTTTTGAGGCAAACAGCCTTCAATTCAGTAGAGGATTACAAAAAGAATTTGCATTTCATCATCAAGGAGAACTTCAATTTCGCATACGACGTGATGGATGCATGGGCAGAAGAGAAGCCCGACAAGCTCGCCTTGTTATGGACCAACGACGAGGGAGCGGAAATCAAATTGACATTCAAAGACCTAAAAGAACGCAGTGACCAAGCTGCATCATATCTCCAGACATTAGGCATCGGCCATGGCGACATGGTGATGCTCATCCAGAAACGCCGCTTGGAGTGGTGGATTACGATGCTCGCCCTATGCAAGCTTGGGGCTGTTGCCATCCCAGCCACACACATGCTCACCAAGCACGACATCGTGTATCGCAACACGCGGGCATCGGTGAAAGGCATCATCTGCGTGGGAGAGGAATATGTCACCTCGCAAATCATGGCAGCATTGCCAGAGAGTCCCACGGTGCAGGTGTTGGTTAGCATCGGTCCGATCATACCCGAAGGTTTCCATGACTGGCACAAGGAAATCGTCAATGCCCCCCCATTCAAGCGTCCCGCCTTCGTTAATAGCAACTCCGATACGATGTTGATGTATTTCACCAGCGGCACGAGTGGCGAGCCGAAGATGGTAGCACACGATCATCTCTATGCCTTGGGACACTTGACGACAGGTGTGTTCTGGCACAATCTGCAAGAGGACAGCATCCATCTCACCGTGGCAGACACGGGATGGGGCAAGGCCGTTTGGGGTAAGTTCTATGGCCAGTGGTTCGCTGGCGCGGTGGTATTTGTGTTTGACCATGAGAAATTCAATGCCGACAACATGTTGCGACAGATGGAGAAATACCATGTCACGTCGTTCTGCGCACCACCCACGGTATATCGTTTCCTCATCCGCGAGGACTTCTCTAAATACGACCTCAGCGCGTTGCGTTATTGCTGCACGGCGGGCGAGGCATTGAACGCCGCCGTCTATGACAAGTTCCATGAGTTGACAGGCATCAAACTGAAAGAAGGATTCGGGCAGACAGAGACAACCATGACCCTCGGCACGATGCCATGGATGGAACCCAAGCCTGGAAGCATGGGAATGCCCAACCCACAATATGACATCGACCTCATCAAGCCCGACGGCACCAAGTGTGAGGACGGTGAGAAAGGCGAGATTGTCATTAGAGTTCATAGTTCACAGTTCACAGTTCATAGTTCTTCCAACTGTGAACTATGCACTATGAACTCAGAACTGAAGAAGCCCATCGGTCTGTTCAAAGAATACTACCGCGACGAGGAACTGACACGCGAGGCTTGGCACGATGGCATGTATCACACGGGCGACGTGGCTTGGCGCGATGAAGATGGCTATTATTGGTTTGAAGGACGCATCGACGATGTAATCAAGTCGAGCGGTTACCGCATCGGTCCGTTTGAGGTAGAGAGTGCGTTGATGACTCACCCTGCCGTCGTGGAATGTGCCATCACGGGTGTTCCTGATGACATTCGCGGCATGGTGGTAAAAGCCACCGTCGTCTTGGGCAAGGAATGGAAGGCTAAAGCTGGCGATGCCCTCGTGAAGGAATTGCAGAACCACGTGAAGCGTGTGACAGCCCCCTATAAATACCCCCGTATCATCGAGTTTGTAGACGAGTTGCCCAAGACCATCTCTGGAAAAATCAGGAGAGTAGAGATAAGGGAAAAGGACAATCAGAAATGATGCAAAATCGAATTGTCATCAAGGTTGGCTCCAATGTCTTGACCCGTCCCGACGGTAAATTAGACATCACCCGCCTTTCCGCCATCGTAGACCAAATCGCTTACCTACGTCAACAAGGTTATGAGATAATCCTCGTATCAAGCGGTGCCATGGCAAGCGGACGAGGAGAGTTGAAAGTAGACCATTCCCTTGACAGCGTGGAGCAGCGACAGCTCTTTTCATCCATCGGACAGGTGAAGCTCATCGGTCTTTACTATGACCTTTTCCGCGAGTTTGGCATCCATGTGGGACAGGTTCTCACGATGAAGGAGAACTTCCATGCCGGCGAGCAATATGAGAACCAACGCGCCTGTATGACCGTGATGCTTGAGAATGGGGTCCTTCCCATCGTCAACGAGAACGATACCGTGGCAGTAACGGAGTTGATGTTCACAGACAACGACGAATTATCTGGGCTTATCGCTCAGATGATGCAAGCGGAAACACTTATTTTACTCTCCAACATTGACGGTATCTTCACCACCCATCCCGATGACCCACAGGCAGAACTCATCCGAGAGGTGGAACCAGGAAGGGACTTGAGCGAATATATCCAACCCGAAAAAAGTGCCTTCGGTCGCGGAGGTATGCACTCGAAGTACACCACTGCAAGCAAGACATCACAGGTAGGCATCCGTGTCATCATCGCCAATGGCGAGCGAGAGAACATCCTCGTTGACCTACTGGAACGAAAAGATGACACGCCACACACAGAATTTATCCCTCAGGAGTTCAAGGAGTTCAGTAGTTCTAGTAGTTCTGACAATAGTCCTCGTACTGAAGATGCCATTGTCTGAACTCCTGAGTTCCTTAGACTCCTGAACTCCCAAGAATATTTTGAATAGTTACTTATGGAATTAGAACAGACATTCAAACAGGTGAAAGTGGCAAGTAAGTGCCTCGCATCCATCACCGAAGACCAACGAAACGACATCCTCCGTGCCGTTGCCAATGCCATCATATCCAACAAGAATGAAATCCTCCAAGCAAATGCGGAAGACTTGAGTCGGATGGAACGCACCAATCCGCTCTACGATAGACTGATGCTGACCGAGAAGCGTTTGGATGACATCACCTCAGACATGCGAAACGTGGCAAGTCTCCCCACCCCACTCGGACACATCAGCAAGGAGCGCACGTTGGCCAATGGGCTATATCTACGTAGGATAAGTGTACCCTTTGGCGTGGTGGGCATCATCTATGAGGCTCGTCCCAATGTGACTTACGATGTGTTTTCGCTATGTTTCAAAAGTGGAAACGCTTGCATCTTGAAAGGTGGACGGGATGCCGATGTCAGCAACCGTAAGGGTGTGGCCATCATCCAAGAGGTTTTGACACAATATAACATCCCGAAAGAAGTCGTTACTTTGTTGCCCGCCACACATGAGGCGACAGGCGAGATGCTCTATGCCGTTGGCTACATCGACCTGTGCATCCCTCGGGGCGGCAAGAAACTCATCCAATTCGTCCGCGACACAGCACGGATTCCTGTCATCGAGACGGGAGCGGGAGTAGTTAACACCTACTTCGATGCTTCGGGCGACATGGAAAAAGGCAAGACCATCATCAACAATGCCAAGACACGCAGGGTAAGCGTATGCAATGCCCTTGACTGTCTCATCATCCATGAATCACGATTGGACGACCTTGCAGAATTGGTCGCCCCCTTACAAGAAAGCCATGTGCGGCTCTATGCCGACGAACAGGCTTTCTCCCAATTATCTGGCGAATATCCCCAAGACTTGCTTTTCCATGCAGACGAGAACACTTTTGGCACGGAATTCATGGACTATGCTATGGGCATTAAGACCGTCCCGTCGCTCGATGCAGCCCTCTGCCACATCGCAGAATATGGCAGCGGTCATAGCGAGAGCATCATTACCGAGGACGAAAGGAATGCCACATGGTTCCAAAGGGATGTCGATGCCGCCTGCGTCTACGTAAACGCCCCCACCAGTTTCACCGATGGGGCGCAGTTTGGCTTGGGTGCGGAGATTGGCATCAGCACCCAGAAGTTAGGACCACGCGGTCCGATGGCGTTGGAAGAGTTGACAACCTATAAATGGCTCATCAATGGAAATGGGCAAATCAGGAAATAACAAAACGAATATATAAAATATGAGAACATTCTTTTATGTAGAAGACCTGGGCAACCTCAATGAGGCAATTGCCGAGGCATTGGAAGTGAAAAAACACCGTTATGACTATCAGCACCTTGGCAAGAACAAGACCTTGCTGATGATTTTCTTCAACAACAGCCTACGTACTCGCTTATCTACGCAAAAGGCGGCAACCAACCTCGGCATGAACGTCATCGTGCTTGACGTGAATGCTGGCGCATGGAAATTGGAGACAGAGCGCGGGGTCATCATGGACGGCGACAAGAGCGAACACCTCTTGGAAGCTATCCCCGTGATGGGAAGTTATTGCGACATCATCGCCGTGCGTTCCTTCGCGGGACTGACAAACCGTGAGTTTGACTATGCGGAGACCATCGTCAACCAATTCGTCAAATACAGCGGACGACCCGTCGTGGCGATGGAGACTGCCACCGTACACCCCTTGCAAGCCTTTGCCGACCTCATCACCATCGAGGAACACAAGACCATCCAACGTCCAAAGGTGGTGCTGACATGGGCACCCCATTGCCGCGCCTTGCCACAGGCCGTCCCCAACTCGTTTGCCGAATGGATGAATGCCGCAGACGTGGACTTGGTTATCACACAACCGAAGGGCTATGAACTCGACCCGAAGTTTGTGGGCAATGCCCTCGTGGAATACGACCAGCGCAAAGCTCTTGAAGGTGCCGACTTCGTTTATGCCAAGAACTGGAGTTGCCCTGGCGTGACCAATCCCACCGACTATGGCAAAATCCTATCCAAAGACATGGGATGGACGATTGACACCGAACACATGAGTTGGACCAACAACGGCAAATTCATGCACTGCCTCCCCGTGCGACGTGGCCTGATTGTAACCGATGACGTGATAGAAAGTCCCAATTCCCTCGTCATACCTGAGGCCGCCAATCGTGAGATTTCTGCGGAAGTGGTATTGAAAAGGGTACTTGAAAGCCTATAACACACATGAAAATATCCTTTGAATGCGACTATAACAACGGCGCACACCCACGGGTGATGGAGCATCTGATGGCTACCAACGGGCAACAGAGCCTGACTTATGGCTTCGACGAATGGAGCGAGGGCGCGAAAGAGAAGATTCGGAAGGCATGTGGATTACCCAATGCTGATGTCTATTTCCTCACAGGAGGCACACAAGCCAATCTGGTGGTCATCGACTCGATGCTCTTGAGTTGCGAAGCTGTCATCACGGCAGAGACGGGACATATCAACATCCACGAGGCAGGAGCCATCGAGGGCAGCGGACACCGTGTCATCGCCCTGCCCTCCCATGAGGGAAAGATGTTGGCAAAAGACCTCCAAGCCTATATGGAATGGTTTGAGAACGATGAGAGCCGCGACCATTTGGCACAGCCTGGGATGGTCTACATCACCTTTCCCACAGAATATGGCACCATCTACAAAGCGGAAGAAATCAATGCCATCTATCAACTGTGCCGCCGCTACCACCTCCTCCTTTTCATTGATGGCGCACGGTTGGGCTACGGATTGATGTCTGATGAATGTGACTTGTCACTTCCATGGTTGGCAAGACATTGCGACGTGTTCTACATTGGCGGCACCAAGGTGGGTGCCTTGTGTGGCGAGGCAGTTGTCTTCACCCATGACAACGCTCCACGACACATCTTCTCAAACATCAAACGACATGGTGCTCTCCTTGCCAAGGGTCGCTTGACTGGAGTCCAGTTTGAAGCTTTATTCACGGATGACTTGTATTTTCAAATCTCTCGCCATGCCATCAACATGGCAAACAAACTCAAGCTAATCTTGAAAGAAGCAGGGTTTCAATTGTTTATCGACTCCCCCACCAACCAACAATTTGCCATCATCCCCAACAACCTGATGCACCAATTGGAGGAAAAAGTCATCTTCACCCATTGGGAGCCATACGGGGAAGACAAATTCGTCTGTCGTTTCGTCACCAGTTGGGCAACGACGGAAGCCGACTTAAACCTCCTGAAACGCATATTAAATGCTAAATGTTGAGTGTTTAGTTAAAAAATGTTGAATGTTGAGTGTTTAGTGAAAGAATGTCTATTCTGCACTAAACACTCAACATCAGAACTCTATATAAGGCCATAGGCGGTCAATATCGCTTGCGGAAAACTCTTTCATCAAGCGCAAATCCTCTATTCCCTTCAATGCCCCTTTTAAACGGCGATAGTCAATGATGGCTCGTGCTTGGTAGAAATTCAAGTAGGGATGGCTTTTCAGTTGTCCCAACGTGAGTGTGTTCAAGTTCAACTTACGCACATGCGGACGGGAAATCTCAAAGTATTTCACCACGTCATCGGGCAAGTCCTCAATCTCTAGAAGCTGAGATACTTGCACATATCCACCTAATCGCTCGCCGTATCGCACAATCGCACGGGCATAATAGCTACCAATGCCAGGCACCCGTTTCAGCATCGCGGTATCAGCAAGGGAGAGGTCTACCCGCTCGCCATCCCTTATTTTTGGGGGATATTGATTATCTTCGCCATCTTTCTTTTGTGTTTTGGGCTTTTCTTTTTCGTACAACGTGGAGGCTGGAAGGTAATCATCGGAGATACGGATATAAGGCTCCAGTTCCCGATATTGCTTCACCGTCAAGCCATACAAACGGGCAAAGTCCTTGGGTTCTCGGTAAACGCCACCTTTCGCACGATACTTATAGATATTTCTCACCTGCCATGGCTGCAAGCCCAAACGCAACAACTGTGTGCTGTCCGCCGTATTGGGGTCAAAATGGAAAAGCTCCGTCCGCTTCTCCTCCACTTGATAGTAACCCGCATCTGCATGATGGGACACCTGACGTTCCCTTTCCAACACACTATCACCAACGGAGACAACAACACTATCCGTCTGCACAAAGGGTGTAGAATCTTTGTTTCCACCAATGCCATAAAGCAAAACAGAAACAATAATAGCCACGGACAGCAACACAATCAGCACCGACCGATCTGATTTCTGGAAATAAAAAAACTCCTTGTAATTCATCGTATATTGATTTAAAGTCCATTTCGTTTATCTCAAACGATGTTCTATTTCTTATTCCTGAATTAATGCTATCTCATCCCACCTGTTAAATTCTCTGGTGACATTCTCGTGTTCCAGACATCTACTATATAGATGATTTGTTGCTCCTCGTCATAACGGTAGATAAGTTTGATTCGACTTTGGATGCGAACAAACCGATACACCTGTTTTTCTCCCTTTAATAAAGGTTCTGGTGTACCAGACTTTGGATATTTACAAATTCTATCTATCTTTTCCTCTACTGCCTGAATGCTATTCAAAGCAGCTTTCAATCCAAAAGTCTCTATGCAATAATTCAGTTGTTCATCCCAATGTTGTTGGGCTTTAGCAAACCACTTAACAACCATACTTCTCCAACAATTCGTATGATAGTCTCATCACATCGGCATGAAGTATCACTTCACCATTGGCAATGCCTCGTTCTGCTTCTAATATACGTTGTTGGGCTTCTTCGGAAGTGTTAGGTGCATCAATCACTTCCAATTCTTGATTTCTAATACATTCTGCGTTTCTCATAATGACGGTTGTAATTTAAATACGAATGCAAAGGTAAATCTATTTTACCATTATTCCAAATAATCTACCTTTTTTTCTGCACAACACCATCCATTTTGCAACCAATGGTGCCAATTTTATAGTAAACGGACACAAACAGTATATCATATGGGACGAACACGAATAACTCGAATCTAATGATTATTCGTTTCATTCGTGCATTCGTGTTCGTATGTCAATAACAATAATTGCAAAATATTAGGGTCTGTCAAACTTCAATTTGGGTAGGCTGTTCACGATGTCTACGGTCTGTACCGAGACGTTGATGACGGAGAGGAGCAGGTCGAGGATATAGCGGGGCTTATGGTGCTCACGCGCCCAGTCGTTGGCATCATTCTTGATGAGTGATTTCTTGTCTTGCGTGACGGCATAGCGTTCCACAATCCACTCGATGGCACTCTTGCCGTTGACAATGTACTCGTAGGCTTTTTGTGGGATGTTCTCGATAGTGATATTGCCGTTATAGATGATAACGCTCTTGTCTTTTTTACTCTTAAACCGCATTTTGTCCACTACTCGGAAATAATCATAAGCACTATCATCAGCAACCTGACGGTCGCCACGCACTACCACATCGGGATAAGGAGCCACCGTCTCATAATTCAGATGCAA
The DNA here is from genome assembly GCA_017548525.1 of Prevotella sp. GTDB lineage: Bacteria > Bacteroidota > Bacteroidia > Bacteroidales > Bacteroidaceae > Prevotella. The sequence continues at coordinate 10,523 of JAFYZV010000100.1, read as the reverse complement.
GTCTGCCAATGCCTTGCCCGCCTTGTAGAAGTCCATAAAGTCATCAAGGCTATCTACAATGGGAATCCTCGGAAGCGACTTTTTCAAATCGGCGGCAAACCGCTCGCGATAGTCTTTTGAGTGCAACAGGCCATAGACATAATAGAAAATCATCTCCTTTGTGATGTTCCGAGTGCTGTATCTTGTGCGTACCTCTTTTAATATCCAATCGGTAATGCCATCCCTGCGGATATAGTCGTCATTCGATTCTTCGTCAAAGAGCGAACGATGTTTGTTCTTGTTTTCTTCGTACCAGTAGAGAGGGAAACATTGGGCATGATTAACTAAATCGTAATCTGAGGGACAGTTAGTTATTATACAGCAAAAATCTTTACCTGAATTTGAACTAACACTTATTATTGGGATAGTATCAATATCTTTAGGGTAAACAGAATAGAATTGTCCAGGACTCTCAACCATGTCTTTGGCATAATATAATTGCTGCTTGAAAAATGGTCTTTGCATGACAACGCGTATAAATTTTTCATCAAATACTATATGTCTCTTTAAAGCTACTTGTCTTCTTAAATATCGAGTCCAACTGATTTTTGTAATATCATTGTCTACAAAATCTTCAACTTTAATATTATGAAAACTTTTTCTCTTTTCATCAAATAAATCAACTTGTTCATTAAAATGAATGAGGAATTGGGTGATATTATGAGAAAGTGATGAATATGAACTATTATAATCCCAAGTATCCCTTGCGGTCATAATTCCAACTACATTTTTTGTAAAAATGGATTTGGATTTATGTTCATTAGTAACAAAAGGTAAAAGAATATCAAACAATCCGTCCCTTTGATTTATCCAATCTTCTTTCTCATTAGGAACAATCTGTTTCCATTCTATTTTGGTAAGAGAGTTTCTATTAAGAAAGTTAAGTTTTTCTTTTCTTGTTAGGTAATCTCCAATATCATAATAATAAATACATTTTCCTTTGTTGTTTGGATTCTTTACAAGAAAAGTAATTGCAACACCTGTCATTATATCAAAAACGTTTTGTCCTTCTTTTTTTACCATTTCTGTACTTTTGCCACGTACAGCACCTCTTAAATTAAGCACATAAATGGAGTCAAAATCTGTCATAAGACAATTTCTAAAACCATCAGTAGCATTAGATTCTAGCCATCCGGAGTTTGTTATAAACCCAACAACACCACCATTGGGTACATAACTGATGCGGTCACTTGCCCACCGAAAAGCCTTAATATAACTATCATATAATGACCTACTTAAACTTGCTTTAGATCTTCTAGCATAAGTTTCTGCTATTCTTCTATCCAAAATAGGATAACCTAAATTTTGTGCATTATCATTTGCACTCTTTTGACCTACAGAATAGGGTGGATTACCAATAATCACTCTTACTGGTGCTTTCTTTTGCTTTTGCAACCGCTCGGAGTTTTCAGGAAAGAGTTGCGAGAAGATGTCGTTATCCCCATGCTCATTCAGTTGGAAAGTATCAGTAAGGCAGATGCCATCGTAGTTCTCGTATTGCTCTGGGTGCATGATGTCATGATAGACCGACTCGATGTTGACATCAGCGATGTAATAAGCCAATAGCACAATTTCGTTACAACGGATTTCCTTCCGATATTTGCGCAACATATCCTCCTTGCGGATGATGCCGCTCTGGAGTAAGCGAGTGATGAACGTACCCGTTCCCACAAAGGGATCGAGGATATGCACGTTCTCATTGGTCAGCGAAGTATTGAACTCCTGTTGTAAAATGTCCTCGACGCTATGGATGATAAAGTCCACACACTCCACGGGTGTATAGACAATGCCGAGTTTCTCAACGGTAAGCGGGAAAGCACCCTTAAAGAACTTCTCGTATAGATTCTTGATAATGGTTTGCTTGCCCTCAAGATTATCAATATTCGAGACGTTATTCCTTACCGATGTATAGAACTTATCGAGTACGCTGGTGTCCATCTCCATGCCCTCGGCTTCCAACACCTCTATCATATCCTGCATCGCACGACTGACAGCATTGTTCTTCACAAACTGGTACTCGGCAAACAAGGCATCAAAGACAGGACGTGTAATCAAATGCTGCGCCAACATCTCGATGGCTTGTCCATCGTCGATGCTATCGTTGATGTTCTTATGCAAGCCTCCAATGAAATCCTTGAAATAGACCCTCGCATTGTCATTCTCACGGATTAGTAATGAAATCCTGTCGATAAACTTTTGTGCGATATGCCCGATGCTCTTTGCCCAGTTCTCCCAATACATCTTATCGCCTACCTTCTCCACCAAGCGGGCATAGATACCATCCTGCAAAGAACCAAAGCGTAACTCCAACTGACGGGCTATTTCTTCGTTCTCGATATTCTGCGGTCCATCCTCTGCCGCCATCGTGCCAAGGCTATAGCTGTCACGAGGCACACGACCAACGGTAATCTTCGGTGGGCGTTTCTTGTTCAAGTTGATTTGGTTGACATGGGCATTGAAATTCTCGTCGTGTGAGCGCAAGGCATTCAGGATGGTCCAAACCACCTTGAACCGCTCATTGTCGTTGAGTGCGTCCTCTGGCTTCACGTCGTTGGGTACGATGACAGGTATAATAATGTACCCATACTTCTTCTCCTTATCAGTTCCCCGTCCGAAAGTTCGCATCACCCGTCCCACGCTCTGCACCACCTCCACCTCGCTGTTGCGCGGCGAGAGGAATAGCACGGCATCAAGGGCTGGCACATCGACACCTTCAGAGAGACATCGCACATTGCAAAGCACACGGCACTCCTGCGGGTCTTCTGCATCCTGTTTCAACCAAGCAATGAGTTCATTCCGAGTATTGGCATCCATCGACCCATCAATATGACGAGCCTTCACATTCACCACCTCCTTCTTCTCATCATCAAACATCGTGTCCTTATACTCATCGCAAATCTGCCCAAAGTATCTTGCCATCTGGGTGGATGAATAGTTAGGGTTGCTCTTCGTGGGGTTGATGGTCTGACAGAAAGCCACCGCCCTTTTCATCATGATGGGGTCTTGCTCCTTGGTGATGCCATTGTCGCCCTTGATTCGTTTCGATAGGCCGTTGATACAACCGATAATCTTGGTGGCATCGTCGAAGTGCAGTTCACGCAACTTGTCCTTGTCATTGGCAAAGTTGTAGTTGGCTTTGATGTTATCACGAATGTCTTGCGGGATGTCCTCTTCGCTCACCGTCAGTACCAACACCTTATAATCTGTCAGCAAGCCTTGGCTGACAGCATCATTGAACGAAAGCCGATGGAACTCCTCGCCATATAGCTCTAAAGAGTCCATCGAACAGAGAACGTCCACATTCTCATTCTCCTTGGCTTTCACTTTCAGGTTGGCACTATACAGACGTGGAGTTGCCGTCATATACAGACGCTTTTTAGCCTTGATGAAATCGTTGCTATGGATTTTCGTAAAGTTGCTCTCTGCCTTGTCTTTCAGGATAACACCCGTAGTACGATGTGCCTCATCACAGATAATCAAGTCTACCTCTCGTTGGTAGGCATCGATGGCTTCCTTCACCACGTCAATACTTTGGTAAGTGGAGAAGATAACGGTGCGGCACTCTTCCTTATCGTATTGGCGAAGTTGTCGGACAATGCTCTGTGTATTGGTGGTGGCAGGTACGGCAAGATCTATCACGCTGGCATCCTCATCGTCGGCATCTTTCATCTTTCGGCTTGCCCTGGCATCAGAACAGACACAGACGGCTCGCATATCATCTTGTTTGTCCGCCATCCACGCATTAAGTGTCTGTCCCAAGAGGGCGATGCTTGGCACGAGGAACAGCACAAAGGCATCCTTGTCCGTCATCTGCTCCATGATTTTCAGCGAGGTGTACGTCTTGCCCGTACCACAAGCCATGATCAGTTTGCCTCTTTCATGACATTGCTCAACAAAGTATTCGTATGCTTTTGACATCGCTTTCAACTGATGACGCAGAGGTTGTTTTCCTGGCAACTTGGCATTCTCGCCATAAAGACCCGCTTTCAATTTCTCCCAATCGACGGCAGAGATTTCCAGGTCATAGAGCGAAATGCGGTTGAAGGGCCTGCTCAATCCCTGAATGGCAGCCTCGGCATTGGCACCCCATCGCTTGCGGGTGGTCTGCACCCACAACAGATTGGAGAACTCCCGCGTCTGGAAAGTCTCTGGGTCAAGGAATGTGCGGCTGGCATTCGCCAAGAAACTATCCACCACCCCCTTGTCGATATAAGCATCCTCGGCATAACACTTACATTGGATTGCCCAATAGTCGCCCGCCTCGGTACGTGCCACGAGGTCGATGCCTAAGTCCTTGCCGCCGAAGTCCTTGCGCGACGGGAACTCTTCCCATAGCCAGACGTTTTGTAGATTGGAATAGCGGGGGTCGGTTAGAAACCAGAGCTTCATCAGACGCTCAAAGTCTGTACCCTTTCCTTTCTCGGTGAGTGACTTCTGACGGATTTCCGTCAGTATTTCATTGATGCCATACACGGATGGCTTTGGGGCATTATTGCCCATGGATAGATTCTTTGGCATAGTTGGTAGGACGCTTTAAGAAATCTAAACTATCGTTCGTAAGTTAGTAGACGTGCGGATACAAAGAAAGCGCACCGACTTCCAATTTCATCTCAACATCCAGGATTAGCGTCCTACCACAGATTTCAACCCATACAACGAAATGAAAGGAAATGGTACGCCTATCGACGGCGTACTCACATTCCTTGGTTCGTTGTAATGTTGGTAGGACATTTTTGGATGTTGAACCATCAGAATTGAATACGAATATTCAATATACCCACGATGTCTTGCACACAAGCCTTACGGCTGAATGCAGAGACAAAGATACAAACTTTTGTGAGACAACACAATAAAAAGGCAAGGAAATTGTCAGTTCCTTGCCTTTTTCTCTATAATGGATTAATAGTTAGGTGTTGAATGCTAATGTCGAACACAAATAATTAAGAATACGTATGCACAGAAGTAGCTTGCGCACTCGGCAGGTAATTGATACCCCACCAACACATTTGGAGCAAAATGAAGTTGATAAGCAATATCCAGAGGGAGACGGTTGTCTCGTTGGGCTTGCGCAAGCGGTAATGGATGTAGCCAAGGTAGGCGAACCAAGTGGCGGCAGCCCATGTTTCCTTGGGATCCCACGACCAATAATGTCCCCACGCCTCCTTTGCCCACAATGCGCCAAAGAGCATCCCCACGGTCATGAAAGCCCATCCCACATATACGAGGTTGTCGGCGATGTCTATCTCTTGGCGTGAGGGAGAACCTTTCTTGAAGAACAAGAGGAATAGAGCCATCACCGTCGCCGCTCCCAAGAGGGCGTATGCGAACATATAGACAATGACATGAGGAGCGAACCACGGGCTTTGCAACGCGGGCATCAATGTCTTGGAATGAATCTCTGGCTTGAAGAGATTGACGCAGATAAACACCAATGACATGACCGTGCTGAACGTGAGAATCCATTTATATTGCCAACGGGAATAGACAATCAACCCCGCCAAAGGCAAAAAGAACGAATACCACAGGCGCGTCTCACCCATCGTGCGCAAGGGTGGTCGTTCCAAGGTGACCCACATCATGACGATATAGGCAAAAAAAACGCCCAAGCCCACAACGGTGAACACCTTGGCACTACGTGAGTTTCCTCGCCAAGCCACAACGGCTCCCATTGCCCAAAACAAGACCGCCACCACGGCAAACACTAAAAACTTTTCCCAAATCATGGCTCATTATCCTTTTTTCGTTGTGCAGTAACAAAAACCAACACCGCCCCTGCCAACATCAAATAGATACCCACATAGACGAAAGGCATCCAAGGGTCGGTAACCAACTCGAAAATACTCATCTGGCTCTGCGCCCCTTTCGACGTGTCGTAACTGAATTGGTAAATCTTCCACCCATCAATGGTCAAAGGCTTATTGACTTCAATGGTAGCATGAATGTTGTCCCCATCTATCGTCAACACCTGTACCTTGGAAGCAAACCGCTTGGGCGTATGTGGGTCGATACCCTCACCTTGCCATTCCTCCATGATGAATTGCTCCAACTGGATGGTAAGTGGAAGCTCCTCGATTTCCATCCGCTCGTTGATGGCTCGCCATTCTGGCTCACCTACATTCGTGAACATCATCAAACGACGCATATCAGAACTGCCCAAGGTACCAGCGGTCAGCACGATGAATAGTCCTAAATGGCTCACAAATGATGGCAACAGACGACGAAGGTTCGTATCTCTCGGGGAAAACAACCGTATTCCTTGCGACACACAAACCAATCCCACGATGGTGGTCATCCACAGATAAGTCAAGACGAAAGGCCAAAAGGAGAGCATCTTGCTCAATCCTATCAGGTCGGTGGGTTGGCTCGTTGCCTCCACTTGTCCCGTCAATCCCATCACCACGGTCAATAATGACACATAGAATAGGCACGGCACGGCGGCAGCCGTTGTCCTCATCCATCGGAAGGCATAGACCCGTTTCCCCAAATAATAAATTGCGAAAAGCCCCACCAAGAGAATCCCCAACACGATGGCATTCACGGGGAAGGCGAATAGTGACCAGTCGATGCTTCCCACCGACAATTGCAACATCTCCCCGACGAGGATAAGACCTGCCCCGATGGCCAAGCCCTCTCTCATTCCCCAAGGATGTCTCCATATTACCTTACTCATATCTATGATTGAATTAGATGTATCGTTTGCGGCATATACGAAATCCGAAACATGTATCGGTTAGATGTCAAGGTATGGATTGTGGTCATCATCTGTGGTCTCCTTTTTATTTCACCAATATTTTCTTCCCGTTTCTGATGTATATCCCTTTCACAAGATGATGCACTTCTTGACCTTGTAAGTTATAATACTTACCGTCTTGCACACCAACCACCGAAGCCAAACATACCTCCGAACTGCTCTCTTTGGGGATGAGGTAGATGCCGCTTACATTGACTCGTCCTGTCCAATCCACCTTCAACACATTGAGATGGAGGAAACTGTCTATGCGGGAAACACCCTCATTGGTGGGCATCTCCCTCAACTCCTGTAGGGGCAAGACGATAGCATCGTATTCGTCATCCCAATAACGGTCGGTCTTATCCAAGGAAACGATGGTCTCCTTTCGCGGTCCATGGTCAGTAAGACGGTTGGCAAGAATGCGCAAGCCCTGCCCAGAGCCACGAATCACAAGATAGTCGTAGTCGCTGAGGTCGGCATAGCGGTTGTATTCCACATTGACAAAACCTACCACGGCACCGCCACCAGAGACAGATTTGCCCACATTCCAATCGACGTTCACCGCCTTTTCCAAGGGCTGGGCATCTATCCCACTTCCATTCCATTCGTGGAACATATCTTTCGTCAACCGTACCCATGTCTCAGGAACTTCCCAATCGTCGATGCCCGTCGTGGTGGTTATGTAATCCAAGATAGAGGAAAGGACATATTGGGAACGTGTGGGGAAATACTCTGAAAGCAAGCGATTGCGCTCTTTCATGTACTGGTTATCAACGGTATATAATTGTCCTGCACCCCCAGAATACCGATGCACATCGCGACGATAGTCGCCCCAACGGGCTGCCTCGTCGTAAAGAGCAGAGGAAATAGCATAATAAAGGCTATCCCACACTGCCACGACAGAGGCCTCGCCCAATAAACCATCATCTGCCAAGAGCTGCTTGGCACGTCTCTGATAGCGGCGGACAAAGTCCTCATTTTGCATTAAGTTTTGGAAGAGACCTGTGGGATAATTCCGATTGTTCTTGCTGAGGACGTTCTCTTCGGGACTCTCCAAGATGACTTCACTATCCCAACAGAGAAAACGGAAACCCTGACTATCCGCTCCACGACGGCGAATAGCATACCAATTATGATGATCCCAGTCGGTATTGCCAGCATACTGGTTAATGAGCATGTAATCGATATAGTTGTCTATGTCAAGCAACGTGTCGAGCTTGGCATAACTTTGCGCATCATCGGCATGAGCAACCGTCTCCACCATCTCATTCCAAGCGTCGAGCGAACCCACGGCAGCCTCTAAATGATTGCCCCCATCCTCCTCGATCTTGATGACATCGATGTCTTCCTTGTCACCACCGAGATGGTCCTTACCATATTGGTCATCCACCCGCTCTGCGATGTTGTAAAGCCCCCAGTACATCCCGTTCAAGAAGAGATGTACATAGAGCGCATTCACGCTGGTACGTCCCAACTTACGTTGCATACGTCGCGCCCACACGTCACGGGTGTATTGTGCCTTCTGACGGTTGTTTTCCATCCAATGTTGCCACGAATTTCCAAAGTGGCAACGCAACACGAGTTGGTCGAACTTCGATGGTTCATCTTCGCCAAAAAGCGGATATTTTAATGTCTTAGGACCATATTTCTCCTTGAATACGAGCCGAAAGGAATGTTTGGGATTCTTTTCCGCCAACCGTCCGTGACCGCCATGCAACCGAACACCACATGAGACACTCAAGTCGTGTTGCTGCGGTCCACCAAACAATTCCACATTAGCAGGACGAGTCCAACTGTGTCCCGTGGCATCTCCCACGGGTGGTCCCGTGAAGATATAGATACCGCCCGTGTTCTCGTCATTATCATGGCTGAAGAAATTATCCTTATCGGAAACAAGCGAAAGGATAGGCAAGTCTTTCAATCCGTCAATGATATGCTGACGCAAGGCGGCATCGCCTGTCATTTCTGGGTCCATCTCATAATCAGCAACGGCAGTGCCATCTATCGTGGTGTATCTTCCCCATGTGTCGGGATAGCCTTTTGGATTGTTCGGCTGGCTGAGTACGGAAGCCATGAAGATATAACTGGCTGTGGAGATGGCAGATGTCACCTCGCCACTTTTCACTTCCACTGCCCTAAGGATGGTGGTCTTGGTCAACCTCAACGGAACGGTATAGAGAGGACTTTGGGCTGTCGGCTCGCTACCGTCAATGGTATAGCGTATTTCAGCATCGGCATCTTGGGATGTCATGCCAACTATCACGCTTTCCTCATCATAGAGTCCATGGGGAATGCAGAACTGTGGCTGTGCCCATGAAGTGAAAGATGACGAGAAAAAAGCAATCAATACTAAGAGTATTTGATGACAAAAAAAACATGATGATTTCTTCATTCCCTTCCAATGCTTGTATTTCCCTGCAAAAATAACATAAAAATCTGGTAATTATGAAAACATACCAGATTTTTAAGCACGGGATACGGAGAATTCATCTATGTATGGCTATCTATTCAGTAGGTGGCTTGGTCGCTTATGAAATGTTCAAATCAGAGAGACGGAAAGCTCTACGACAATCTAAGCAAGCCCAATTGCGGGTTTTGATTGGACCAGAATGTTGCTGGCTATGACCAAACACCTGGAAGACATCAGGGAACGACTTGTGAAGGGAAAACTCATAGACATCCGCCCACACCATACTGCCCCATCGATGCATACCGCCGCGATCATACCCTATCTGACCAAGGGCTTGGATGCCTGCGGTCGTGTCTAAGAGGCGGTTAAGGTTCTCACTGTTCATCTCTCCGATTACTCTCTTGTTCGCCTCATACCATCCTTCTGAAACACCAGCATGGGTAAATAGCACCCTCCTACCCTTCCACAGAGTCTCCCAAGCCAAGGAGAACAACTGACGGTGTTCCTCAAACAACTCACGGTATTCATTCGCCCTTTCCCTATCATACCGTGTAGACTGCGCCAAGTAGGCATATTCCAGACTCACATAGTGCATGTCGTGGTTTCCCAACAACAACACGACCTTATCCTCATTCGCATGGGCAAAGGCAAGGATCTCATGGAAATTGCCCAAGGCATCATCCCTCGTGATACCTTCGCGCCGATAGGGATCGAGGTAGTCGCCAAGGAACACCACTTTGTCGTATTTGTCCAACTCCATCACCGCACTCTTCCAAAACGTCCGCCCATGTATGTCGGGGAGTATCAATATGTCACCAACAGTCTCATCCATGTTACTTGCCTAAAAATTTACTATTCAGATACTGGTTGAAAGCCTCGCGATAGAGGTCGCCGATGGGCAGATAGGTGTCGGCATCCAATATCACGCGGTTCTTGTTGACCTCTTGGATGCACTTCAAATTGATGATATATGAACGGTGAATGCGCATGAAATAGTTGGGAAGACGCTCCTCAAGTTTTTTCATGCTCAATAGTACAACGATGGGTTTGCGATTCTCAAAATGAATCTTCAGATACTCACTCATACCCTCAATATAGCGAATCTCGCTGACATTGACACGCACCACCTTATAATCGGTCTTCAGGAAAAGGGCATCGTCCTCGTCGGGCGTGGAAACGATAGTGGGCTGCGCATTCATGAGGTCGTATTGTTTCTTCACCTTGGCGGCGGCACGTTGGAAATCGTTGAGACCAAAAGGCTTGAGCAGATAATCCACCGCATCTACCTTATACCCATCAACGGCATATTCTGAATAGGCAGTTGTAAACACCACGATGGGTGGG
>JAFYZV010000099.1 GCA_017548525.1 Prevotella sp. | reverse complement strand
GATTTCTCTTCTTGCGTACAAACATGCCGCAAAGGTACACAAAAAAATGCTTGCGCCACCCAAATCACCTCAAAAACTAATCGTAACTGCTTGATTATCAAATACCGTTTTTTTGAATTTGAAAAATCGACAAAGTCAGGAAGAATCGTGTGTTTACGGTTCTTCATTCTACGTTTATGAAAAAGAGTTTTTTCAATAGTCATGCGGCTCGTGCCTGCGGTAATAATACACGATGCCGAGTTTTCTGCATTCGGGATAGCGTACCTCTGGCGGCTCATTCTCGTAGTGTTTCTCCACTTGGTTCCACACTTCGAGGATAATCTCATCCACCTCTGGGCGAATGTTGTTCAGCTCGTCTTGTACCCGTTGGGTGCGGGCTTGTAGTTTCTTTTGTTGTTCCAAGGTATCTTTAAACACGTCGATATGTGTCGTCACGGTGCCGATGGCTGGATTGTAGATGGGTCTTCCGCCTTGTTTAATGCGTTCCTTCTCGCCTTTGACGATTTTGTCGCCCCAATCTAAGAGGCGGTCTATCGACTTGATGTTGGGTACTGCCGTGGTGTCCTCGGGCATTTGGTAGAGGGAGAGGGCTTTAGTGGGAATCTCGCCACGCTCAATTGCCATGAGCAACACTTGGATGAAATGACTCAAAAAGAGGGCGGCGTTGCGTTGCGCCTTCTCTATCTTGGGTGTCACTCGCATTTGTGCTTGGTTGCTGAGCTTGAGTTGTTCATTGGCGGTGAGCAACCGCTCGTATGCCGGTTGGGCGCGATTGACGAGTTGGTAATCAAGGAATCTATTTCTGATGGAATAGAGTACGTCGCTTTCCAATAGCGTTTTCAGAGCCTTGAGCCTTGCTGCGTCGGTCTTGGGTAGTCTTCTGTATGGCATTAGTACCTCCTTTTCATCATTTCTGCCGCATATTTCCGCAATTCCGTTTTCCGTTCTTCTGGCACGTTGACGGCATCAAGGTATTTGCGGCTTTGTTCATAATAATATTCTATCTTTTGTTGGGCGAGACGGTCAATGCCCATTTCGTCGTATAGTCGTGTCACGGCGACAATCTTCTCCTTCGCGTCAAAGTTGGTTGCCGTGAGCCAATCTTCCAGTTCCTTGCGCTGTTCCGCGTTGGCGCGGTTGCAAGCATTGATGAGCATATAGGTTTTTTTGTTGGATGTGATGTCACCACCGATTACCTTGCCAAACACTTTGGGGTCGCCATAGACATCGAGGTAGTCATCTTGCAACTGGAAGGCAAGTCCGATTTGTTCCCCGAATCGATAGAGGTTGTTGGCATCTTCATCGGTCGCACCAGCGAGGATGGCACCGATTTTCATGGCACAAGCAAGCAAGACGCTTGTCTTTAGGCGAATCATCTCGATGTATTCATCTTCCGTCACATCCATGCGCGTCTCGAAGTCCATATCATATTGCTGGCCCTCGCCAATCTCAAGGGCTGTCTCTGTGAACAGCTCCAATGCTTGAAAGTTGTGGGTTTCAAGCATCTGTTGGTAAGCGGTCACAAGCATCGAGTCCCCAGAGAGAATGGCGGTGTTGGCATCCCACTTTTCATGAACTGTCTGTTGGCCTCGTCGCATGGATGCCTTGTCCATTAAGTCATCATGCAAGAGCGTGTAGTTATGGTAGGTTTCGATGGCACAGGCAGCCCCAAGGATGCGCTCGGGGTCATCCTTGTAGAGGTTGTAACTGAGCATCATCAGGATGGGACGGATGCGCTTGCCGCCCAACGACAGCACGTATTTGATAGGCGCATAGAGCGACTCGGGCTTGCGGTCGTATGGCAAATGGTCGATATATGCGTTCACTCGTTGTAGGATTTCGTCAGAAGTGTACATAGCTTATTATTTTTTATAGTTTGAAAACGATGGGAACGGCAATCATGGTACGGCAGGGCTTATCATCTTGTATGCCAGGTTTCCAGGCGGGCATCATCCGTATCACGCGCATCGCCTCGCGGTCGAGCGAGGGTGTGACCGACTTCACCACCTTGGCATCTGCGATGGTGCCGTCTTTGTTGACGATAAACTGCACGACAACCTTGCCTTGCAACCGTTGGTTTCGTGCGATGTCAGGATATTGGAGGTTCTTCGTGAGCCACTTCATGTATGCCGTCATGCCGCCGGGAAACTCTGGCATCTGTTCCACGATGCGGAAATGCACGACAGAGTCGTTAGCGACGTTGGCGGGCGGGGTGGGGGGTAAAGGCTCTGGATTCTCCTCTACCTCTGGAGACATGCCATTGTTTGATGCACTCAAGGTGTTCTGCTGCTCATCGGGAACATCTGTTTCATCGTGACCCATCTTGGCGGTGATGACTTGTGTTGTCACGGGCGAAGTCTGCTCCACCATTTCTCGGTCTTCCCCGTCGTGTGCCTGTAAGAGTTCCAAGTCTTGCACCATCTCGTCAAAGAACACCTCATCGAGGGCATAATCTTCCGTATTGAACGACCATTCCAAGGCAACGACGATGAGGGAGACACCCAAGATGACCCCTAAAAGGAAAAACATTCCCCGCTTGTTTTCCAAGTTCGCCCTGTCTGATTTCTTTTTTTCCATGGATGGTCTTGATATACTAAATGTGATGTCTTTCCGTTATATGAATAACGAAACATCATGAAAGATAGTGCAAAAATAATGCAGATATTTTAAAAAATGGTGTATCTTTGCCGATAAATTGATGAATTTGAATGAAAAAAGTCGTTTTTTCCCTATTGTCGTTGCTATATGTGTCATTGCTGAATGCACAAGAGAGCCAGACATCCTATAACTTCCTGCGTCTTCCCATCAGTGCCCATGCCGCCGCGTTGGGTGGCGACAACGTCACATTGATAGAAGACGACGAGGCGTTGATATTCCATAATCCCGCCTTGCTCTACTCGGTGGAGGACAAGACCATCTTACTCAATTACATGAACTATATGTCTGGAGCCAGCACGGCAAGCGCAGCATTCAACAAGGTTATCAAGGAGAAAGCCTCCGTGGCTGCCAGTGCGCAGTACATCAATTATGGGAAAATGAAGGAGATGACCGCCGACAACGTACAGATGGGCGACTTTTCCGCCAAGGACATTGCCCTCTGTGGCTATTTCTCCTATCTGTTGACGAATAAGTTGACGGGCGGCATCACCGCGAAGTTCATCACTTCCTATATCGGGGAGTATAATTCCATCGCCATGGGTGTGGATTTGGGACTCAATTACTATGACCCCGAGAAGGATTTATCCCTCGGTTTGGTGGCGAAAAACCTTGGTGGACAGCTCAAGGCTTACGATGATGACTATGAGCCGATGCCCATTGATCTGCAAGCGGGGGTGTCTAAGCGGCTTACGCATACGCCTTTCCGTTTCTCATTCACGTTGGTAGACCTCAACCATTGGGATTACAAATTCATCAAGCATGTGAACTTCGGTGCTGACATCATCCTCTCTCCGCAGATATGGGTGGGGGCAGGATATAACTTCCGCAGGGGTAACGAGATTACCGTCTTGTCGGCTGATGGCGAGGAAAGCTCACATGGCGCGGGCTTTACCCTTGGCGGCGGCATCAATCTGGACCGCTTCAAACTCAATTTAGCATACGGAAAATACCACGTTTCCAGCTCTTCCATACAGGTCAACGTGGCATTTAATCTATAAACTACCGTCTTTAGAACTTGTAATCAACGCCTACTCCAATGACATAGTTGGTGCGGGAGTAGACTTCCTTACCACTATAGGGCAAGCCAAGGTAATTGTCTTGCGCCTTGGTGTAGTCGCTATAGATGGTCATGAAGTATCCAACGTTCAGGCGAAGTTTCTCATTCAAGTTGACGGCACCACCCAAGCCCACGGAATAGCTGTCGCAAGCGAAAGATGTATTTTGCTGGTAATTGTCACTTAAACCATAGTCTGTGCGCTGGCCACCGCAACTTACCGTGAACTTGTCGTTGATGTCATACTCCACACCCAACAGATATTCGTTGGTTCCACCTGACAGTTCGTCCTGGCGGTTGCCCGCCATCTTCGCGTGTTTGTCATCAAAGAAGTGGTATTCAGCTGTCGCACGGAGTTGGGGAGTGAACTCATAACCCACTGCTACAGACAACAGAGAGGGCATGTCATAGCGCGTTTTCTCATCGGGGAGATAGCCTGTGATCTTTGATGCCATGCTCCCTAACGCCGTCTGAGACAATGCTGCCACTGTACCTTCCGTACCCAAATTCTCTGCCAAGGCCTTTACGTCGGTGTCTTGTCCTGACATTCCCACGATGAGTTCCTTCGTGTCATTCGGCACATTGATCTTGGTACGGAACTCGTAACGGGCGGCAACCGTGAGGGGACCTTGGTGGAAGTCAGCGGCAATGATGGGATTGAACCCCCACCCACGTTGGTTGCAGTCGAGCTGGAGATTCACAAGCTTGCCCAATTGGTCATGGTTGGCAACCACATGCCCACGATAATAACCATCGTAATAGTTGGCTCTGAAACCGACGGCTGCCGATAGGAAGTCGGCAATCTTATAGGTGAAGTTCACCTGTCCACCGTAAATATACTGCTTGCCCTTCATCTCGGAGTCCAACGTGTATTGCCCTGGCATGAGTCCTTTTTGTGCCATCATGGCGGTGATAGGAATGTTGAACATGGGTACGCCATCGTCATATTTCACGAAACCACCGCTTCCCACAATGCCAATCATTGTGGAGACAGCCCATCGGTCTTGTTTGTATGAGGCGAAGAGAGCGGGTACAATAGGAGCGGAAGCCTTGCCTTCGTATTTCTTGGAGAAGTCCGATCCGAGGAATCCAGGAATTGTCGTCTCGATGTCACGGTTCTGCCACGGCTTTTGGAAATTGAGTGACATCTGGAAACCGTCGTATCCCCATGCCAATCCAGCGGGGTTAGAATAGGCGGCATCGATGTCAAAGGTTGCCCCCCGTGCCATCATTCGGTCGAAAGCGATGTGGTAATTGGTGTTGGTCATCAGACCGCCCGCAAACATCATGTTGCAGGAAAGGAATGCCATGATGGCAAAAAAAGTTTTCTTCATTGTCTTGTAAAATAAAATCGGTTGCAAAATTATCCATTTTTGCCCATACTTTTCTTGACATTTCCACAGAAATGCTTGCCTAATTGTAAGAATTGTTAGAAATAATTACTATCTTTGCCCACACAATATCATATCTTGTATGCTCATAGACACCATCGCCCTCGAACTGTATAGCCATACCGAACAATGGAAAGAGCAAGGTCATCTCTTCCTCCATGATGACTTCTTCATGCTCCGCGAGTTTGGTTTTGCCAGTAGGGAGTTCCTTGTGCCCTCCCAGCCGTACCTCCTTCGTGACGGTAGGGTGGTGTTGGTGCGGCAAGGTGTGGCGAGATACACCTTCAATTTGGTGGAGTATGAGTTTGTGGCGGGCGACTTGGTGGTGTTTTTTGGCGATACGCTCATTGAGAAATGGTCACTATCGCCCGATTTCCAATTAGATGCTTTCTCGTTCCATCCATCGGTCAAGGCAGAGGAGAATCCCAGTTTCGTCAACTTGCACCTATCGGATTCTACGCGCACAATTGTTGACCAGCATCTCTCCTTGATGTGGTCGCTTGCCCATCAGCATCCGTTTCCCGATGATAACGTACGTATGCAAGTGGAGTCGTTGCTGCATTTCGTGAGTCTTCAGCACACGGAAAGCACCGCTACGAAGCCTGCCAGCCATCAAGAGGAGACCCTTCGACGTTTCATTTCCTTGGTGAGTCGCCATGCCTCACGCGAGCGTACCATCCCCTTTTATGCCGACCGCCTGTGCATTGCACCCCATTACCTGAGTACCCTCATCAAGCAATTGAGTGGCAAGACGGTCATGCAATGGGTCAACCAGACAGTCGTCAAGGAAATCAAGGTGTGGCTTGCCTATAGTGATGAGACGGCGGCGCAGATTGCCGACCGCCTCAATTTCCCCCATCCCTCATCCCTCACCAAGTTCTTCAAGCGCGAGACAGGTCTTACACCTACTGAATATCGGCAGGGGATTGGCGGAATTACCGAGGCTTGAAATTGTCAATTTTTTATCACAAATGGAGCCTTCGTGGTTGCCTTATATGCCATATATCGTTACTTTTTTCTTAAGATTTATGGTAGGAGGTGATGACTTTTTGCTATTTTATTATTATTTTTGCACTATAAACTTAAGTTTTTATAGAATATGAATACAACTACACAACCCGATAATTCTATTATGGGATATTGGAATATGTTGAAGCATCTCAGTATGGAAGCGAAAATAGACCTTATAACCTTGCTGACTCAGTCTCTTAAAACAACAACTCCTACTAAAGTTTCAGCAAAGAAATACTATGGTATCTGGGGTGATGATGGTATGACCGATGAGGAGTTTGTGGACGAAATAAAATCACTGCGCACTTTTAATCGTGACATTGTAGGATTATGAAACAGCCACATTATCTCCTCGATACAAATATCTGCATCTTTTATCTTCGTGGCAGATACGATATAGACCAATTCATTGATAAGGTGGGATGGGAAAACTGCTATTTATCTGAAATAACTGAATTGGAACTGAAGATGGGTGTAGAGCTGTCTAAGCAGCGAGACGGCATAGATCGCTCGCAACGTTTGAACCAATTTCTTGCCGACATCAATGTTTTGCCTATTACTTGTGCCATCGATTTAGCCGCATCTGAGAAAATCCGTTTGCGCTTGGCTGGTACTCCCTGTGAAGACAATTTCGATTTGTTGATAGCTTGTACAGCTATTGCAAACGGCATGATATGTGTCACCGATAACATCAAAGATTTCCACCGATTCCGTGATATTCAGCTTGTAAATTGGGTGACAAGGTTATAGCAAAATGTCAATTTTTTGTCACGAATTGTGCCTCCGTGGTTGCCGTATTTGTCACCAACTCCATCTTCGGGCGAAAATAAGCGGTTTTTTGCGTGTTTCACAAGTCGTTGAATGCCAATGAGTTGCAAAATCAAGGTCTTTCTTCTTACCCGTAAATGTGGCATTTTAACGTTTTTTCTGCGGTATTTATCTACAATCAATGCCCTTTTTGAGAATATGAACCGTTGCAATTAGGATGGATAACTGCCACACAAAATTAGTTAAATTCACATATTTACCTTTTTCGATGTATAAAGAGAGGGGTGTTTAACACCAATTTACTACTATTTCGCAACATTTTCCGAATGTCATTTTGTTAAATTTTTTCCATGAAAAATCATTGTCTTATTTCCAAGTTTTTCATACCTTTGCATCGGTGAAGATATAGACTAATAAGACAAATATGTCCAATTCGTGTTCGTACATCAATAATTTTATTAGCAATGAATTATGAGTGGTAACTTAAAATTGAAACTAAAAGAAATAGTGCAACAACTATTGCGCAGCCCAAAGGAGTTTCCCGTGGAGGCATTGATGGGGCTGGCATTCTTTGGCATAGCCTTCTGGCATACGGAAACGTTAGCGTATGACAGTGCAGTGGGTAGCATGGTGAGCGGTGTCAATGCAGACATCCTCTGGTTGTTTGTGCCACTCGTGGTACTGACATTCTGGTTGGGGAAGGTGAACCGTTGGGCATACGTGGCATCGGGATTCCTGTTCCTTCCACTGATGGCACTCAACTTGAAACCGTTTTTGTGGACTTGCGGCTTCGCTTTTGCATATGTACTGGCGGCAATCCTTTTGGTCGTGGGAACTCGAAAGATGGATAATTGCCGCTTTGCGTCACATGCGCTGCATGTCGTGACACAGTTGTTCTTCGGGTTGGTCATCTCTGCTTTGCTCTATGCTGCCGTGTTAGCCATCCTTACATCGTTCTTTTACATCTTTGGCATCGACCATTCCCTAAAGGTTTATCGGCATATCTTTCAATTTATCGCGTTTTTCATCGCCCCGCAAGTCTGTTGCACTCTTATTAGCCAGCGCGAGGAAGACGGGGAGAGTGAACCCGCCAAGGTGTTGCGGCTCATATTGAACTTCATCCTGTCGCCCGCTATCATCGTCTATACGGTGATTCTTTATGCTTATTTCATCAAGATTGTCTTCACATGGGACTTGCCGAAGGGGGGCGTGGCATGGATGGTAATGGGTTTTGTGACGGTTGCCCTCGTTGGGTATTTGGCACAATATGTCCTTGTCAGACGCTATTTCGATTGGTTCTATCGGCACCTGACTTGGGTAACCCTGCCACCGCTCATCTTGTATTGGGTGGGATCCATCTACCGCATTCGCCTGTATAGTTTCACGGAGAGCCGCTTCTACTTGTTGGTGGCTGGTGTGTTGATGACGCTCTTCGTTGTGATGCTGCTATGGAAACGCACAAGGCGTTTCCAGTGGATGGCACTCATCCTCGGTGCTGCCATCATTGTCTTTACCTATATTCCAGGCATCTCTGCCAAGAGTATCGGTTTACGTTGCCAGAAGGAGCGGCTGAAGGATATTGTCCAAGAGTTGAAACTGGTCGATGTTCAGACGGGAAAGTTTGTTGAGGAGATAGACATGCCACACATTAAGAGGGATAGTCTGTTTTGCGAACGCTATCAAGAGGCGTGTAGCATCATCAGCTATGTGCGGAGTGATATGGGATATGAGGAGTTTGAGGCGCAATATGGGTTATGGGATAAGAACGAATATGAGTTTCATTTTGAGCGTCAGTCAGACTCTATGACATGTACGGTGGATCGCACCCATCCTGTCGACTTGGGAGAGTACACCATCCTCCTTCCATCGGAAGGATTGCAATGTCGTTATGACAATGGCGTAATGACGGTTTACGATAAGGGCAAGCGATTGGTAGAATATCCCATCGGCTCGATGGTACATGACAATCCCAAGCTGTTAAGCCATCCCGAGAGCTTGTTGAACTACCGCAATGACTCGTTGTTGGTGGTGTTTGACTATATCGTCGTTGATGAGAAGAATGTCACTTCCATAGGCACATACCATACACTTTTGTTCAAGAAGAGAGCGAAATGATGTTATTCAACCTAAACAATTTGACTAAAAATGCCGAGTAAGAATATCTTTGCAGGATGCGGATTGAGAGCGGAGTTCGTAAACCTGATTTATCGGGAATTGATGAAACGGGATTACTTGGCATACGCCGACATCCTCGCGGCATATTATGGAAGGCCTGAAGGTTATTACGAGAAAATATCCTATAGTAGTGAAGTGGGATATGGGGAATTAAAAAAGGCTTTTCCCGAAGTGTTGGATGCCTTGGAAAGAGTTTGCTCTAATTGCATTGAGGATAATGGAAAGAGAGGAAAGGGCAAGGCTTTCAGATATATTGGCGAGGACGATGACCCGTTGGAGGCAGAACGCAATGCGGTGGTGCAGAAGTCCTTGGAAGACTATGTCTCATTCTGCAAGGCATCGGCGGGCATCTTGCCCACGACTTGGTTTTCTTCTTTCTTCGAGAACACCCAGTTGCTGCTTGATACTCATAAAGAGGCTGAGAGCGGTACAAGCCATATTCGTTCCAGCCTTGAACAAAACCTTACCAATATTCATTTGTTGCCATTCTTCAATAAGGCGATCACGAATCGACGTGTGTTGAGATTTGGCTATCAACCTTTTGGGCAAGAGCCGTTTACATTGACATTCCATCCACAATTCCTCAAGGAGTATAATGGCCGATGGTTTGTGTTCGGAGAAGCAGAAAGGCTACGGGTAGGCGAGCAAAGCTCGGGAATGCGCGAACCTTATCAAGCCTATAATGTGCCGTTGGATAGAATCGTTGGTGAGATTTGCGAGGTCGATGATGTGGAATACATACCAGCAGAAAAAGGCTTTTATCAGAACTTCTTTCATCATATAATAGGTGTTACCCACGAAAAGGGAGCAAAAGTAGAGCAAGTTGTTATCCACACCAAGACGAAGTATCAGCACGGATTACTCCTAACCAAACCCTTGCACCATAGCCAAGAAGAAACACTCCCCTTTGGCGAACACGAAGATGGCTGTTATGGAGAAGTCACATTAACGATAGAACCCAATCGTGAACTACGGGGCAAAATTCTTCTTTATGGCGAAAATCTTGAAGTCATCAACCCTCAGTCATTGCGAGAGCAAATCAAGGAAACTTTAGAGAAGCTAATAACACAATATCGTATTTAGAAAAACGTTAATCAACTATGAAAGATGTAGAACTACAGCTCAACGAGCAACAAGAAGAAAACCTGCTGTACAATGATGTGTGTAAAATCATCGACAATGTAAGAGGCAGAGTGGCAACCTATGTAAACACAGAAGTCTGTATAACCAACTGGAGTATTGGAAAGCGAATAAAAGAAGATGTGCTTTACAATAAAAGGGCAGAATACGGAAAATACATAGTAAAAAACTTATCTGCAAAATTAACACTGCGTTATGGCAATGGGTGGGGGGAAAAGAAGTTGCGACATTGTCTCCGCGCTGCGGAGACTTTTACGCAAGAGGAAATTGTCTCCGCGACGCAGAGACAAATGACATGGACTCACCTTAAAACCTTAATGTACATAAAAAATCCATTGGCAAGAGAGTTCTATGCACTTATGAGTGACATGGAACATTGGGATACACGTACCCTTGCAGACAAAATCGACCATCAACTCTATGAACGTACAGCCATCAGCCGAAAACCCGAGGAACTGATAAAGCAAGAATTAGAGCAAGTAAAGCAGACAAACCAACTGCTTCCTGACTTGGTGTTCCGCAGCAGTTACTTCCTTGACATGTTGGGATTGCCAGACATCTTTTCTGAAAACGACTTAGAATCAGCCATATTGACACAGATTCAGCAGTTCATCAAAGAGCTTGGTACAGACTTCGCCTTCCTCGACAGACAAAAGCGGATTACGGTTGATGCCATTGACTACTATATCGATCTCCTGTTCTTCCATAGAGGTTTGCGAAGAATCGTGGCTATAGACCTCAAATTAGGGAAGTTCAAACCCGAGAACGAAGGGCAGATGTTGCTTTATCTTCGCTATTTAAACAAGAATGAGCGCAAAGAGGGTGAGGAAAGCCCCATCGGCTTGATTCTGTGTTCAGAAGGAAACACTGAACATATTGAATACCTGATGCTTGACGAGGATAGCCCTATTAAAGTGGCTCAATACTACACACAGTTACCCGACAAGAAACTGCTGTCACAGAAACTACAACGAGCCATCGCTATTGCAAGAGAGCATTTTGCAGAATAATTGGTAAATCAAAAAGACAAAACTCTTACCAATGGAGAAACAATTGAATAGAAAAAACGGTTCCACAGAAAACGGAACCGTTCGTAAGATGAAAATGCTTGTAGCAAATAAAAACAGGTTGTATCTTTGCATTCGATAAAAAACAGAATATATGAAAATAGTAGAATTTAATGAAAAATTCAAGGAGAATGATGATTTACTCATTGCCGTAAATGCTTTGTTTTTAAAGAGAAACGTTGAAGAGACAAAGCGTATGGTTCATATTGAAATGCCTTTTCCTACAGATTCCAGTATTTCTTTATTTGACATAATTGACTCAGAAATGAAACTGGACAATTCTTTGGTATGTGTTTTACCCTATTCCTTTTTATGGCATAATAACACTAAAAGTATAAGGGAAGAACTCATTAAACGAGATATTCTTGATATGGTTGTACTCATTCCGTCTAATTGGTTGAAGAACTTAAACCAAGACATTGCCTTGCTTTTTGTGAACACTTACAATCGTCAGCATGGAATTGTTAAATTCATTGATGCTACCTATGATAGTGGTAGTGATTTTTCCCCAAATGGATGGAGTATTCTAAACCTTATTAATTATGATGCTTTTCCAGACAGTAATAAATTATGTGGCGAAATTGACGATGACCAAATAGATTTACTACAGGACTACTTTGATGAATTTATCCATGTTGTAGGTCATTTCGAAATAAGATCATTGGATTATTCTTTACTTCCAGTCAAGTACATAGAACGTCTGCATAGTTATGAAGGTTACCATTTAATCGAAATGGTAGATATCTTTCAGAGGAAGATAACCAATGTGAAAGGTAGAATCATTCGTGTTTCTGATTTGAAAGATTCACCCTCTCACTATGAGATTGATATGTCTTTAATTGAAAAATCAGGAGGTTTGGGAGATTTTTATCTTCTTAATGGCAAGTATGTCTTAGTTGCTCAAAATGGGAATTTGCGTCCAACGCTAATAGATACAAAAGGAGAGGATGTATATATTCCATGTACAGAGATAAAAGCTTATGAAGAAAACTATAATTGCTTATTAGAATATGCTATTAGCGAATTACGTAAACCATATTTAACCCAACAACTTGACAAATGGAGAAATGAACTTGTTTCATGGCTTCATATTTACATACCTAATGATACAGATAAGAAATCATCCCTTCAATTGCAGAAAGACACTTTTGTTCAAAGTAAATATCATGATGTCTGTAAGTATTGTAAACATCCAGATCTATTGGATATGATGGAAGAATTAGGGAGCGAAAAAATAAAGACGGATGCTCATATTCCTAATAAAGTGAGAAACGTTATGGAACGATATGTATTACCTTTATTGCAGAAAAATGGTATAAAACCAGATAATGGAGAAAAGCCGAACACTAATATCAGAGGATATAGCACGTCACTTGATAAAACTACCCCTTCGCATGTAAGAAGGAGTTTTCATTCTATTTCTGATTTGGCTCCAGAAGGATGTCATGACAACGAGTATACAGAAGTTCAAAAAATCATTCGGGCTGGTGTAGCACCATATCTTACGACCTCACTTGTCTATGACCTGTTTAACGTTATTGTATGGTGTGAAAAATTTGAAGATTAAATAGATAGTTTATATATGCATTATGATGAACAGAGATTTTTTACAGGCCCAAGGCTTCGAGGGATTCAAGACTATGGGCGAATTGATGGATGGAGCAAGAACATGGATTCCAGCTCAGAAAGGTGTTTATGTTGTACTTCGTGAAAGTGGGTCTGAGCCACAATTCTTAACAGAGGGGACAGGCGGTTTCTTTAAATGTCAGAATCCAAATGTTCCTGTCTCCGAGTTAAAAGATAATTGGGTGGACGGTGCGTCTATTGTATATATTGGTAAGGCTGGTGGAATAGGTAGCTCCTCTACACTTCAAAAACGTTTAGGCCAATACTTGCGATTTGGTCAAGGGGCGAATATAGGTCATTGGGGAGGACGCTATATTTGGCAGTTAGCCGATTCAAGAGATCTCGTTGTGTGTTGGAAAACTTTGGTTGAAGAGGAACCACGTGATGTTGAACACCAAATGATAGCCGAATTCAAGGCAACACATGGAAAGAGACCATTTGCAAATCTCATGGACTAAATGTTTACGTGAAATAGTGGTTTCATAGCCACTATTTCTATTTTCCAAACTTCAATAACAATATAGAAAAAATATGGCATCAAAAATCAAAGTAGTCAATCGAAACATCGCCAATAGCGATAATTGTAGATGCAAATATGGCAAACCTATTTCTTTCGATATACTGCAAGTAAATATCTCTTATAATGGAGAAACTTTAACTTACCAAATTGATTCAAAGTATCTATCTCATGATAAAGATTCAATCTATTTTTATCCATCTATCAAGAATGGTATTTTAGATATCCAATGGAATAAAGAGGTTGCTGATTATATACATAGAATTAGATAATAAATCACCATTTTTTGCATAAGAAAGATATTCTTATTATCGTTCTCATCTTTACCCTTTACATCATAGGTTACGCTTGGCTGATAGAGCCAAAGAAAGAAGTGCCAGAAAGGGAGGAAGAAAAGACTGTTATGCAACTGACAGAAGAACCGCAGACAAGGACAGAGACAAAAAGAAAGCCGAAGTCTTTGTCTGCTGACTGGCCTTTAGATTTGGGTAAATACTTCTACACAATAGACATTGATCCTGGTTATGAAATGGAAGATGAAGAGTATGAGGTGGTTGGTAAGTCTGGTGGCAATCTGATAGTTAGGAAACATAATGATTGGCCAGCCATCAGTGGACATTTTGAATGGTTTTGCAATGAGAAACTGACTACCACACAACAGATGTATGATTATGTGGTGAGTCATCATAAAGCCATTCTCCGTCAAATGCAAGAAGTAAAAAGACGTGGTTTAAGTCGGGTGTTTGATGAAGCATCATATTATCAAGACTACTACGAAGATTATCAGGATGACCCAGAAGATGAAATCCGCTTCCCGCCAGAGATATTTGATGCCAATGATGAGTAATCTGAAAGGCGATGTGTAACTATGCAACACTTTATCAATTATCTCCCCTCATCATCCAACTCGATGTCGTAGTAGTTTTGGAAGATGTCGTCCAAGTGGATGTCTTGGATGATGCGGTTGCGGATGGTGTCGCGGATGGCCTCGTTGTCCTCTTCCATGTATGGCACAACTTGGAATCCTTTTACCATCTGTGTGAGTTGGTTGATGCGGGCTTGGCTATCGCCTGTGCGATATTGTCTGTAATAGGCGAGGGCGGAGGCGAAGTATTCGTATGCTGTCTCTTGGTCATCGGTAAAGAGGTAACAATAGCCTAAACGATAGAGGCCGTCAGATTTCTCGTTGTCATAACAGACGTTGAGCATTCGCTCATAGTAAGCCTTTGCCTCTTCATATTGGTTGAGGTTGAAGTGACTCTCGGCATTGGAATAATAATAGACGGAACGCTCATGTGGGGCGAAAGGATCCATCTGCGGGATGATGGAGTCCAAGTATTCACAGGCTTTCTCATATTCCCAGTCATAATAATAGCACACGCCCATGTAAGCGCGGAATCGAGGATTGAGCTTATACTTCTGGTCGAGTTTCTCGAAAAGGAGCAACGACTCATGGAACTTTCCGCCTTGGAAATAGTCGAGAGCCTTGCCCAGCATCTCGGTGTCTGACGATTGGGGGCAGAGGGAACAAAGAAGAAAGAACAAAATGAAGATTGAAGATTGAAGAAAGAAGAATCGTCTGAATGGAAGATTGAAGATTGAAGATTGAAGATGATGATGTGTCAACCATCTTCCAATCATCTGCCTTAACTCTACCATGAACTTCATGAATGTCATTCCCCTGTCTTATTCAATCTTCAATCTTTAATGTTTAATCTTTAATCTTTAATCTTTCATCTGATCAGTGTAGAAGTCTATGAGACGGGTGAGTGCCCGCTGGCATACGGGGCAAAACTCGGGATTCTCGTTGGTGCGCATACGGCAGTCTTGCATCGGGCGATATACATCACGCACATTATACCCGCCACCTTGGTAAACACCCACCTTGTCTTTGTATTTCTCCGTGATGGGTGTAGGTATGGGTGTCTTCTTTTCCATCATGTCTTGCCATTTGCTTGGGAAGTCAACGAGGGTGGTAAGGTTGGGTTCCCACGGCTCAATATCCTTGGGGTACATCGGCACTTCCTCAACCTCGTAGGCATATTCGTCGCCCAATCCGCAGAAACTATGCCCAAACTCATGAACCACAACGGGGTGCGACTTGTCGTTGTGGATGGTCGAGAGGGTATAGGAATTGAGGACTCCCCCGCCACCGTAACGTTCGGAATTGACCAAAACAATGATATGTTCGTAAGGAATACCCGCCAAGAGGTCGTGCATGTCCTTGGTGTGGAGGGTGGTGAGATAGCGACTGCTGTAGAATGTATCAAAATGAGAATGCAGGGCGGTGTTTTTCCAGATGCCTTTCGCTGGCTCACTCATGCCGCTCTCTTGTGAAGGTGACTGCACGGCGACAATATGAAAACGGTCGCGCAACGACTTGAAAGGTTCGTGGGCGAACAAGGCTTCCATCGCCACCTGCACGTCGTTGAGAAAGGTTGGCATCTCGTGTTGTTGGTAGCCTTCCGCTAAGTAGGCGATATGGATGCAACGTGTGGGGTCGTTGGCTTGTTGCATGACAGTATAAGGAGTCACGCCTTTCTCGCCGATATGTCGGATGAGGATATCGGTGGGTACCACTTGGTGCGTGATGGTCGCCATGATCTCACGGCGGTTATTACGCAAGTCGAGGGTCACATCCACGGTGTCCTTGGGCATGGGAACGAGAAAGACGTTCTCGAAAGACTTACTTACTTGTTCACATTCGGGGTAGGAGAGCCATTCTTGGAATAGGGTGGAGAAGGAGTTGCGATAAATCACCTCGCCCGTCTTGTGGCATTTGACGGTGATTTGCCCGTTTCCCTCGATGGGCAGTTCCGTGAGACGTTGGCGTTTGCCATACCATCGTGGACTGACATTGAGTTTGTCTACATAGATGGCTTGCCGCTTGGCATCACCCGCAAAGGTGTAGTCGATGCGAAGGGTTTTGTCCTCAAAGAAGTCTTCAAACCGTTGTGCTTGCAGAGATGTGGCAAAAAGGATAACCAAGAAGAATGTGATGATATGTTTCATATAGGTTGTGTGTGAATTGTCAATTCGTTCATTAATTGTTGGATATAGGGGCGTTGCCAATCGCGTTCGTGCATTCGCTTGTCACCGAACAGGAGGATGTCGATGTCCATGCACACGATGTTTTCTTGTCGGAGTGACGTGGTATCACCGCATTTTCGCTCGATACGCTTGATGGCAGATAGGAGGGAAGGGAGGCTCAAAGACGTTTCCCCGATGGCAAGGCAGTTCAGGAAATGGTCAGAGACAATGCCGATGGGGGCTGTCCATGCCAAAGAGGAAAAGCGGATTCCGTCCAAGAGCCGAGTAAGCATGTCTTTTGCTTGATTCATGTTTGGCTCTTGCCCGTGGTTTGTTCCCAATGCCAATATCACTTGCCTCGTCTTATCCATATTGCAAAATTACTAATTATTCTTAAATGGCATGGTGTTTTTGTGTTTTTTTATGTTTTTCAGTACTTTTGCAAAACAATAATATGCTATCTCATGAAAAGAATCATATACACATTGGCATTGGTTTGGTTCGTGGTATTATCTACCTCTGCGCAGATGAAGAAGAGTCAAAACTACGAAGAATACATCAATCAATATAAAGACTTGGCGATATACGAGATGTTGAAATACAACATTCCCGCCAGTATCACCCTCGCACAAGGACTCTTGGAAACAGGGGCGGGAACGAGCGACCTGTGCCGCAAGGGCAATAACCACTTCGGTATCAAGTGCCATGGGTGGACTGGTAAGAAGGTCTACCATGACGATGATGCGAACAACGAATGTTTCCGCGCCTACAATGATGCAATGGAAAGTTACGAGGACCATAGCAAGTTCCTCGTCAATTCACAGAGATACAAACCCCTGTTTAGTCTTTCTCGCACCGATTATCAAGGATGGGCAAGGGGTTTGAAGGAATGTGGCTATGCCACCAGCTCCCAATATGCCACGAAACTGATACAGATTGTCGAGCTGTATGGCTTGCAATCGTATGACCGTGCGAAGAGCTATGACCATTTCATGGTGCATCATTATGCCACACCACAGACTGGTAGAGGGAGCGCGGGACTTCATCCAATACATATATATAATAAGAACTATTACCTCATTGCCCGCAAAGGCGACACGTTTAAATCGATTGGCGAGGAGACGGAACTCTCTTATCGTAAGATTGCCAAGTACAATGAACACAAGAAAAAAGACGCTTTGAGAGAGGGCGAGATTGTGTATTTGAAGAAGAAACAGAAGAAAGCCCCCAAGCAATTCAAGAACCACCCTCACGTGGTGCAACAGGGGGAGAGTATGCATGACATCGCCCAAAAGTATGGAATGCGTTTGAAGTCGTTGTATAAGAAAAATAAGTTGAAAGCCGATTATGACATCAAGGTTGGCGACAAACTCCGTGTCTATTGATATGGAAACTGTAAACCGTGGATGGATATAGGTAATGTAGATTCAAAAATGATCATGAAAAACTTGTCGGTTACGATATTATTTGTACCTTTGCATATTATTTAAACCTAACATTATTATTAACGAAATCAACATGGAAATGAAGAAGGCTTCGGCAGGTACTCTTGAGTCTGGCGATATCTTTATCCAACTTGCTCCTTCAGAGCAGGAGGGGTTGCAGATTGCCTTAGACAGTACCGTCGCCTATCAGTTTGGCGAACAAATCAAAGGAGTGATTATTGAAACGTTAAAAGGGCTTGGCATTGACAATGCCGAGGTGAAAGCCACCGACAAGGGGGCACTTGACTGTACTATCCGCGCCCGTGTGACGGCTGCTGCCGTTCGGGCTACAGGTGTAGACGTGTGGAAATAACTAAACTAAGAAAGTGTTATGCAAAGACTAAGAAGAACGATGATGTTCGTCCCGGGCAATAATCCGGCGATGATGCAAGATGCTTTTATCTATGGTCCTGATTCGATTATGCTCGACTTGGAGGACTCAGTAACAATGGCAGAGAAAGATGCAGCCCGCTTATTGGTGTATCATGCTTTGAAAACGATTGACTATGGAGACACCGAAATGGTGGTGCGTATTAATCCCCTCAACACCCCATACGGAAAGAAGGACATCGAGGCGGTGGTGAAAGCTGGCGTTGATGTCATCCGTATGCCAAAGACTGAAACTGCCGATGAGGTACGGGAAGTTGAACAAGAGATTGAGAAAGTGGAGAAAGAACTTGGTTGCTTAGGACGTACCAAGATTATGGCAGCCATCGAAAGTGCGTTGGGTATCGTGAATGCCTACGATATTGCCGTTGCTTCCAAGCGAATGATGGGTATCGCCTTAGGCGCTGAAGACTATTGTGCCAATCTCAAAACACAACGAACACCAGGTGGGGCAGAGTTATTATTGGCTCGTGAAACCATCGTCGTGGCAGCCCGTGCCGCAGGTATTGACGCATTGGACACGGTATATTCAAACTTGAATGATATGGAAACCTTCCGTAAGGAAGTGGAACTCATCAAGACACTCGGCTTTGATGGCAAGTCCATCATCAATCCTCGTCAGATAGAGGTGGTCAACGAAGTGTTTGCACCGAAAGAGAAAGACATCATGAAAGCCCAAACCATTCTCGCTGCTATCAAGGAAGCTGAGAAACGTGGTAGTGGTGTGATTTCCGTGAATGGAAAGATGGTTGACCGTCCTGTAGTTTTACGTGCTCAACGCACCATTGACTTGGCAATAGCATCAGGTATTTTAAAAGAGGAGGACTTACTATGAACAGCATCAAAGATCGTGCAGCATTGATTCAGGAAGCTGCCAAGAAACTAAATAAAGACGTATATCAAGATGGTGGACAGAGCAAGAATGTTGCTCCTCGCACCAATGGATTGACCAATTCGCATAAAGTGGTGAATTTGGAAGAGGCCATTCGTAGGAGTGGTTTGCAAAACGGAATGACGATTTCTTTCCACCATCATTTCCGTGCTGGTGATAAGGTTATTAATATGGTTGTTGACAAGTTGGCTGAGATGGGATATAAGGATTTGCATCTTGCATCTTCAAGTCTTATCGACGTACATGAACCATTGATAGAACATATTCGCAATGGTGTGATTACCCGTATCTCAACGTCAGGATTGCGTGGTAAGTTGGCACAGGAAATCAGTCATGGATTGATGAAAGAACCCGTTATCTTCCGTTCGCACGGCTCTCGTGGTAGTGCGATTGCCAGTGGTGAATTACACATTGACGTGGCTTTCCTCGGTACTTCTTCCAGCGACCCGATGGGTAATGCATGTGGTTATTCACGTTCTCCCAATGCCAAGAGCATCTGTGGCAGTATCGGATATGCTTTGCCCGATGCACAATATGCCGATAAAGTGGTGATTCTCACCGACGATCTCGTACCTTATCCCAATCGTCCATCAGGTATTTCTGAGTTGGATGTGGATTATGTAGTAGTGGTAGATAGTGTTGGAGATTCATCGAAGATTTCTTCTGGAGCCATTCGTGACACCAAGAACCCACGCGACATCCTCTTGGCACAACAGGCTGCCAAGGTAATTATCAATAGTGGCTATTTCAAGGAAGGTTTTTCCATACAGACAGGGTCGGGTGGTGCATCGTTGGCTGCCGTGAAATTCATCCGTCAGAGTATGCTTGACCAAGGTATTAAGGCAAGTTTCGCTTTGGGTGGAATTACTGCACACATGGTGAAGATGCACGAAGAAGGGCTTATCGAGCGATTGATGGATGTGCAATCATTTGATAAAGTAGCAGCTGAATCGCTGAAGAGCGACCGTATGCACAAGGAGATTTCGAGTATCGAATACGCCAGTGCCGATGAGCCAGGTTCTGCTACGCATTTCTTGGATATTGTCATCTTGTCCGCCTTGGAGGTAGACGTGAACTTCAACGTCAATGTGTTGGTGGGAAGTGATGGCATTATCCGTGGTGCCATTGGCGGACACCCAGATACAGCTGCCGATTCCTCCTTGTCTATCATCGTTTGTCCGTTGTTACGTGGTAGGATTCCTTGCGTTGTTGATGAAGTAACAACATTAATCACGCCTGGGTCAACGGTGGATGTGGTGGTGACCGAATATGGTATTGCTGTAAATCCCCGTCGTCCCGAAATAGCAGAGAGACTTTCCAAGGCTGGTTTGAAGGTGGTAGACATCAACGACCTCAAGGCTCGTGCCGAGAAGATTATCGGCAAGCCCGCTCCATTGCCATTCGGTGACAAAGTGGTGGGAATTGTCCTTAATCGCGAAGGCTCTGTGCAGGACGTGATTAAGAATATTAGCGATTAAAGACTTTAAAGACTTTAAAGACTTTAAGGACCCTAAAGACCCTAAGGACTTTAAGGACCTTAAGGTCTCTAAGAAAAATGATGGAGATTACGCTTGACATGCTTCTGGCAAGCCGAGAGAAACGCTGGAATTTACAACGCCAATTCATTCAGGAAAACCTTGGATTGACATTGGTTTGCCTGACGGTGATTATGCCAGGCAATGTCAAGCGTAATGCTTCTTCTTTGATAGTGGCAAATGCTGCTATTGTAGCTTTGCAAGAAAAGTTTGGAAAACATATCCATAAAAAGACATTTTTGGATTTGGAAACGGGGTATGAAGCATATTTCTTGGTTCAATTGCCTTTGCTCGAATGTAAACGAATTGCTTGTGAGGTAGAGGACAATCATCCCCTTGGCAGACTTTTCGATATTGATGTGATAGATGAAAATGTTTCTCCTGTTCCTCGTTCCATTATCGGAAAAGAAGGTCGAAAGTGCCTTCTTTGTGAACAAGAGGCTCGTTATTGTATGAGAAACCATACCCATTCGCGTGAAGAATTACAACAGAAAATCAATCAAATGATAGATGCCTATGCACAATGACGTGTACGAGATTCGCCAAATGCCGTTGTCCGTTAAGTTTGTAA
Organism: Prevotella sp.; assembly: GCA_017548525.1. Taxonomy (GTDB): domain Bacteria; phylum Bacteroidota; class Bacteroidia; order Bacteroidales; family Bacteroidaceae; genus Prevotella. Next base: position 5,174 of record JAFYZV010000099.1, on the reverse strand, counting down.
GGCAACAGGTGGAGACTTTCCTTGCACTAAACGGATTGCGTCTTGGACCTATGGATTACTATGCTGCCGTGTTTGAACATGGTGGAGAGGATATTCTGGCTGGAGGCGGACTCTCTGGAAACGTCATCAAGTGCATTGCCGTCAAACAAGGATTGCGAGATGCGAAGTTGAGCTTAACCATTATCTCACATCTCATCAGTACCGCTTCGTCGTATGGCATTCATCAGTTGAAGATATTTACCAAACCCGAAAACGAAAAGATGTTTGAAAGTCTTGGCTTTCAAACGATTGCGAAATCTGAACATGCTATTTTGCAAGAGAACGACAATTCCTTGCTTTTGTTCAAGAAACGGTTGGCATCGTTGAGGCAAGATTTTCCTTCGGGAATCATCATCTTAAACGCCAACCCTTTTACCAAAGGTCATCGGTATCTTATCGAACAAGCATCGAAAAAGGTTAATCATCTTATCGTGATGGTGGTAGAGGAGGATCTTTCTCGTTTCTCATACGCAGAACGGAGGGCAATGGTGGAAGCTGGTTGTCAAGACTTGCCTCGTGTCACCGTGTGTAGTACGGATAGTTATGCGGTTTCTGCCGCTACGTTTCCTACCTATTTCCTCAAGGAATTGGATAAGGCTACAGACACGCAAATCATGCTTGACCTCGACTTGTTTGTCCGCCACATCGCTCCGACATTGAACATTCAGACACGGTTTATCGGAAGTGAGCCTTCCGACCCGCTCACACAAAGGTACAATGAACTGATGAAGGAGTATCTGCCCACGCAGGGGATTGCCGTGGAGGAAGTTCCACGGTTGCATCAAGACCATGTTCATGTGAGTGCATCTTCGCTTCGTGGGTATCTGAAAGCACATTCTTTGCAACAAGCATCAGCATTGGCATTCCCCACAACTATTCCGTATTTGATAGCCGACCTTGCTTGCCAAGCACTTCAAGAAGAACTTGACTTGACCCCGAAGCCAGGGTTGGTTGACCAACATGACAATGGTGCGCATCGGGATATGGATTATCAGTTGATGCAAAAAAGCATTCACGCTTTACGACCCTATTTCGACGAACTTGCCTTGTTGGGATGGAAGAAAGATAAACCATATGTTTACGATGTCCAAACCATAGGTTTACGAGCCGAAAACACCATGTTTACAACCACTAAAGGTGTGAATACCCACAAAGGGGCATTGTTTTCGTTAGGATTGGCTATAGTGGCAGGGGCTTATCTAATGCGTCAGAAGGGAAAAGTTGAGGCTGTTGAATTACAACAAACCATGATGGAAATAGCCCGTCAATTCCCCGAAACGAGCGGAACACATGGGAGTGAGGTGGCAGAGAAATATCATATTGACGGTGTACTTGCTATAGCTCGTAAGGGTTATCCCGATTTGTTCGAGAAATGGTTGCCCTTCCTTCAAAATGAAGAAGGTAAAATGAAAGATGAAGAATCGACTAATGCCATTGATTCTCAATCAAACAAACCGTCCATCTTCCATCTTCAATCAGTCTTATTATATATCATGTCCATGCTTGATGACACCAACGTATATTATAGAAAAGGTGAAAAAGGGGCTTGGCAAGTGAAAAGGGAGGCTGCCCGTATCTTGGATAATTTCTCTATGGGAGAATTAGAGGCAATGAATAAGAGGTTCATTGCCGCAAACATATCACCAGGCGGTAGTGCAGATATGCTCGCACTCACTCGCTTGGTGCAATCATTGATAGAATAATTATTATTTACATTTTAAAACAATAACAATATGGTTGAATTAATCCAACAAGGAGTTTATCTTCTCAACGGCAAGGAAATCGTGAAGGATGCGGCGAACATGCCCGCTCCCGATGAGGCTCGTGAGAACACAATTACTTACAACATCCTACGTTCACACGATGTGGATGGTAGTAAAGGAAAGAAAATGCGTATTCGCTTCGATGCGATGATGTCACACGACATTACCTATGTGGGAATTATCCAGACGGCACGTGCCAGTGGTTTAGAGAAGTTCCCGATTCCATACGCCATGACCAACTGCCACAACTCGTTGTGCGCCGTGGGCGGAACCATCAATGAGGATGACCATGTGTTTGGTTTGTCTGCCGCTAAAAAATATGGTGGCATCTATGTTCCTGCCAACCAAGCCGTGATTCACCAATATGCCCGTGAGGCAATGGTAAAATGTGGAAACATGATTCTTGGTTCTGATTCCCACACCCGTTATGGCTCGCTTGGTAACATGGGTGTTGGTGAAGGTGGTGGAGAATTGGTGAAACAATTGCTCCGTAATACATGGGACATCAATGCACCAGAGGTTGTTCTCGTTTGGTTGGAAGGCAAACCTCGTCGTGGTGTTGGTCCGCATGATGTGGCTATTTCGATGGTGAAAGCCGTGTTTGACAATGGCTTCGTGAAGAACAAAGTATTGGAGTTTGCTGGTCCTGGCGTGAAGGAATTACCTATTGATTTCCGTAATGGTATTGACATCATGACGACGGAAACCACGTGTCTCAGTTCTATTTGGATTACCGACGATGAAGTGAAACATCACTATGAGATTCACAATCGCCCAGAAGACTTCAAGGAGTTGCAACCTGGTGATGTGTCTTACTATGATGGAATGATTCGTATCGACCTCAGTACGCAGGAGAGTATGATTGCTTTGCCATTCCATCCATCCAATGCTTACACCATTCACGAGTTGCAAGAAGATCCCGTGGGTATCTTGCGCAAGGTGGAAGAAGATGCCAAGAAACGTTTTGGCGATAAGGTAAACGTAAGTCTGATAGACAAGATTGTTGATGGTAAGGTGAAGGCTGACCAAGGTATCATTGCTGGTTGTTCGGGTGGAACATACGATAACCTGAGTGCTGCTGCTACGATATTGAAGGGACAGAATGTGGGTAACGACTATTTCACGATTTCTGCTTATCCGCAATCAACACCCGTTTATATGGCAACCACCCGTAATGGTATTGCAGAAGAGTTGTTGGAGGCAGGTGTGGTCATCAAGCCCGCTTTCTGTGGTCCTTGCTTCGGTGCAGGTGATGTTCCATCCAACAATGGTTTGTCTATCCGCCACACAACACGTAACTTCCCCAACCGTGAAGGCTCAAAACCAGGACAGGGACAGATTTCGTTGGTGGCATTGATGGATGCTCGTTCCATTGCGGCTACGGCTGCGAATGGTGGAGTAATTACGGCTGCCACGGACATTGAATATGAAGACACGCATAAACCATACGATTTTGATGGGAAGATTTATGAGCATCGTGTGTTCAATGGCTATGGTAAGGAGAATGTTGACCAGCCATTGCGCTATGGTCCCAATATCAAGGACTGGCCAACCATGTATCCCATGGAGAAGAATATGTTGCTTGAACTGGCTGCCGTTATTCATGATCCAGTGACAACGACAGATGAGTTGATTCCTTCTGGTGAAACGTCCAGCTATCGTTCCAATCCATTGAAACTCTCTGAGTTTGCCCTCTCGCGTCGTGTTCCTGAGTATGTGGGCATTAGCAAGCGTATTCAAGCACAAGACTTGGAGCGTCGTGCTGGTAATGTTCCTGACAATGTGGCAAAAGCATTGGCTCAAGTGGGTGCGAAAGCGGAAGATACATCATTTGGTTCTTGTGTCTTTGCCAATCGTCCAGGTGATGGCTCTGCTCGTGAACAAGCTGCTTCTTGCCAGAAGGTATTGGGTGGCGATGCTAATATCTGTTACGAATATGCCACCAAGCGGTATCGTTCCAATTGTATCAACTGGGGAATCATACCATTCACCATTGCCAAGGAAACACCGTTTGACTATGTGCCAGGCGATTTGGTGTTTATTCCTGGCATTCGTGAAGCTATCGTTTCTGGCAAAGAAGAAATAGATGCACAAGTTATTACGAAAGATGGTGTGAAACCTATCCACCTCTTCTTCCAAAACCTCACTACCGATGAGCGTACCATCCTTGAAAAAGGTTGCTTGATGAATTATTATAAGAGTAAGAAATAAAACAATTAAATCATGAAACAAAAAATCCAAATGACCACTCCGCTTGTGGAGATGGATGGCGACGAGATGACCCGTATCTTGTGGCAAATGATTAAAGACGAGTTGATTCTTCCTTTCGTTGATCTCAAAACAGAGTATTATGACTTGGGTTTGGTGAAACGTGATGAGACCAATGACCAAATCACTATCGACTCTGCCGAGGCAACGAAGAAATATGGTGTGGCAGTAAAGTGTGCCACCATTACTCCCAATGCCCAACGCATGACAGAATACAATTTGCATGAGATGTGGAAGAGTCCCAATGGAACCATCCGTTCTATCCTTGATGGTACCGTGTTCCGTACTCCTATCACCATCCCGAGCATTCATCCTGCCGTGAAAAACTGGGAGAAACCCATCACGATTGCTCGTCATGCTTACGGCGATGTGTATAAGAGCGTAGAGTTGCGTGTGAATGAACCTGGTGTTGCCAAACTCGTTTTTGATGGTGAGAGTGGTGAGCACCAAGAAGTGGTGATTCACAACTTCAAAGGTGAAGGCGTGCTTCAGGGAATGCACAACGTGGATAAGAGTATCCGTTCTTTCGCACATAGTTGTTTCAAGTTTGCACTTGATGTGAACGAAAGCCTATGGTTCTCTACCAAAGATACTATCTCCAAGAAATACGATGCTCAATTCCGTGTCATCTTCGACGAAGTTTTCCAAGAGTATAAGGATGAGTTTGAGAAACGTGGATTGGAATATTTCTATACCCTTATTGACGATGCCGTGGCTCGTGTCATCCGTTCAAAAGGCGGATTTATCTGGGCTTGCAAGAACTATGACGGTGATGTCATGAGCGACATGGTCAGCACGGCATTCGGTTCATTGGCTATGATGACCTCCGTTCTCGTTTCACCAGATGGCAATTATGAGTATGAAGCTGCTCACGGTACCGTGACACGTCATTACTACAAGTATCTGCAAGGGGAGGAAACCAGTACAAATCCGATGGCAACCATCTTTGCATGGAGTGGTGCTTTGCGCAAACGTGGTGAGAAAGACGGCATTAAGGAACTCATGAACTTTGGTGACCAACTCGAAGCTGCTTGTTTCGATACGCTCAATGAAGGAATCTGCACCAAAGACCTCGTGAACCTCATGGAAGGCATCGAGCCAAAG
>JAFYZV010000098.1 GCA_017548525.1 Prevotella sp. | reverse complement strand
TTTTGTGGCGCAAAAATCAAACATATATTCCATCCTATGGTAATTTCCTTCTTTCGTACACCGCAACAAAGCATTATTGCGACACAAGTTGACCATTCACTCACTCCTGAAGAAATCCAAAAATATATAAATGCGACAGGTGTTGTGCGCCGTCATTGCGCTATCCATGACGGAAGCATTTGCACAAGTGATTTGTGCCAGAAAGCGGCAGAAAAACTTATGGCAGATCTTGGGTGGAATAAGAGCGAAATAGACCTTTTGATTTTTGTTTCACACACCACCGATTATAAACTGCCAGCCACTGGTATAGTATTGCAAGACAAAATGGGCATTCCCACTTCGTGTCTTGCATTTGACATCACCTTGGGTTGCTCTGGCTTCCTAGTGGGTCTTGGCGTGATGGGCAACTTGATGGCCTCAGGGTCGTTCCGCAAGGGATTACTTATGGTGGGCAACACCCAATCGGAATATGCTAGTCCTGAGGATCGGAGCATGACCTTGCTTCTTGGCGATGCTGGTACGGTGACTGCCATTGAATACGATCCCGAATCGAAGGATGAAATCAATATCACCTACATGTCTGATGGTTCTGGGCGAGAGTTCGTTATTCTACCGGACGGTGGCTCACGCAATCCCGTGAATGAGAAGTCATTCATTATGGAGGATTGTGGTAATGGTATTCGCCGTACTCGTTTGCATGAGAAGATGATTGGTGACGAGGTGTTCTCATACGGCACGCATTTTATCCCCAAGGTATATGAGGAAATGCGTTCGAAGTTCAATATTGAGCCGGATGAGGTTGATTATCTGCTGTTGCACCAAGCTAATAAGTTCCTCTGTGAGAAACTACGCAAAAAATTGAAATTTCCGCCCGAAAAGGTGCCATACAATATTCAAGAGTTTGGTAATACTAGTGGCGCTACCATCCCGCTGTTAATGATTACCGAGTTACAGCATGAATTGCACGACCGTCAACTTAATATGCTTGCAGCTACCATTGGTGTTGGCTTCTCGTTGGGGGTGGCTCAAATCAAGACCCATGGTGGTATTTTGGTTCCCGATTTAATGTACCTCTAATTATGAATAATCCATTCTCCCTTGAAGGGAAAACTATTTTGGTAACGGGTGCTTCGTCTGGCATAGGACGTGGTATTTGCATTGACTGCTCCAAAATGGGGGCCAAGGTTCATCTGATGGCTCGCAACGAGGAGCGGTTGAATGAAACTCTATCGCAGATGGAGGGTGTGGACCATGTGATACACAAGGCTGACCTGTGCAGCACTAATGACATTAATGCTTTGATTGACACCTTGCCGGTTTTGGATGGAGTGGTGCTTTGCGCAGGCATTATCAAGACCATGCCCGTGAAAAACATTACTGAAGAGGCAATGACTGAGATCTTCAACGCCAACATCATGGGCGACATTAAGATGTGCAGCCGTCTTTTGAAAAAGAAGAAACTCAATCATGGCGGTTCTGTGGTGTTTATTTCATCGGTATCCACTTTCAATGTGAAGGTGGGCAATTCGCTCTATTCCGCCACCAAGGGTGCTGTCAACTCGTTCGCCAAAGCCATGGCGCTTGAAGTGTCGAAGCAGGAGATGCGCGTAAACTGCATCCAACCTGGTTTTGTGCCGTCAAGCATCTTGAGCAGTGGCGCCATCGAAGAGGACGAGTTTTTGAAATTCTATGCTGAGCGTCATCCATTAGGTTTTGGTACGCCATCCGATATAGCAAATGGTTGCATCTATCTATTGTCCGATGCCTCACGTTGGGTAACGGGCAGCATCTTTACCATCGATGGAGGATATACTCTTCAATAACATCAGGGTCGTGAGTTTCATCAACACCCCTGTGCCTTCCAATACTTTTTTGCTTATTGATGAAGCTAAGCATTGTTTAGTCATAGACCCAGGTACTAAGGAACAGACTGACTTGCGCGAGTATATCCAATCACATGGGCTGACGCTTGACTATATCATCCTCACACACGAGCATTTTGACCATTGCTGGGGAGTTAATTTTCTGCTTGAAACCTTCCCTGCAAAAGTTATTGCTACGCAGTTGTGTGCCGAATGGGTTGAAACACCTATGAATTATTTCAACCAGCTGTATTACAACTCCGATGAGATGTATCAAATCAAAAAGGTTGACATTTTGGTAGAAGAGATAGGTGAAAGGATTATGTGGGGAGACCTCCCTGTGTTATTCATAAAAACGCCTGGACATACCAACAAAGGTATGTGTATAGAAATTGGGAAGTGTCTGTTTACTGGCGACACTCTTTTGTATAAGACAAAACCTTTTATCAAAAAACGATATGGAGGCTCCATATTGGAACTGAAAAACAGCATAGAGACTATTTACAATTTATATTCGGGCGACACTAAGGTTTTTCCCGGGCATGGAGACCCCTTCCTTTTGAGAGAAACAAAAGAATTCTATTATAATTACTTTAACAACAAAAAAGATGAAATGTCTAATTGATAACATTGATATCAGATGTATCGCCACTTGCTTGCCAGAAGGTGTTCTGGAGATGTCTTCATTAAAACCAAGGTTTGGTGAAAAGGCAGTGGATGATACTGTTAAGGGAAGCGGCATAGAAAGGCTTCATGTGGCAGCAGATCATGAAACAACTGCCGATCTTTGCGAACGGGCGGCCAATAAGCTTTTTGAAGCCACTAAAGTTGACAGAAGTGAGATTGACGGTGTGGTCTTTGTGTCGCAGACCATGGATTACTTCAATCCTGCTACATCTTGTGTGTTGCAGGGCAAGTTGGGATTGCCCGAGGAGTGCGTCTGCTTTGACATTTCTTACGGTTGTAGTGGATATATTTATGGCATGTTTCAAGCTGCCGTCCTTATTAGCTCGGGAGCTTGCAAGAACGTCCTTGTGTTAGCGGGTGATACCAACTCAAAAATGGTAGATAAGAACAAACATTCGTCACTTATGGTATTTGGTGATGCAGGTTCGGCCACACTTGTTAGCAAGGGTAAGAGTTGCATGGGATTCCATATTTGTTCTGATGGTTACAACTATAAAACCGTACTCAATGATAGGATGGGCTTTAGAAAGTTTCCCGAGAATTCAAGAACAGATTACCAACCAGAACCAGCAATGAGTGGGGATGATGTTTTTAGCTTTATTGTCAACGTGGGACCAAAGACTATCAAATCATTGCTTGAAGTAATGGGATGGGATAAGGATGACGTAGATTTCTATAGTCTTCATCAGGCGACAAAAATCACTGTCGATTTCATGCGCAAGAAATTGAAATTGGCACATCCTGAACGGGCTCCGTTTGACATTCAAAACTATGGCAACACAGGTCCGACTACGGTTCCTATGGTGTTGACCGATTGGCCGCATCGTGCCGAAGGCATTGACACCAGCACATGGCACAAGGTAGTGATGGCAGCGTACGGTGTGGGTTTGTCGTGGGGCAGCGTTGCTTGTGATTTATCAAATACATTAATACTCAAACCGATTAATCAATAATGTTTAACTAATAATTTATTTAAGGTTATGGAAATCAATGAATTTATCCAAAATTTCGCCGAACAGTTTGATGAAACTGACATTAACGAATTCACTCCGGAAACGGTATTTCACGATTTGGAAGAGTATTCGTCATTGGCGGCACTTTCTATTATTGCCATGATTAATGAAGAGTACGATGTTACGCTCAAAGGCGATGACATGAGTGCCGCTGTAACGATAGAGGATCTCTTCAACATCGTAAAGAGCAAGATGTAATGGCGTTTCTTGAAGTAAAGAATGTCAGAATCGCAGGCATGAGCGCTGGCGTTCCCAAGCGTGTCATCAATAATTTGGAGCAGTTCAACGACTACTCCAAGGATTATGATGCGGCCGCGTTTGTGGAGCAGACCGGTGTGTTGGAACGCAGGGTGGACAACATTCCCACCTCCGACCTATGCGTTCCAGCTGCTGCTCAACTAATGGATGATTTGGGATGGAAAAAATCTGAAGTTGATGCAGTGGTTTTTGTCTCGCAGAACACAGACTATATCCTCCCCGCAACAGCTTGTATCATACAAGAGCGTCTTGGCTTGAGTAAGGAATGCTACGCTATGGACATAGCCATGGGTTGCTCGGGTTGGGTCTATGGCCTTAGTGCCGCCTCGTCGCTGATGCAAGGGGGATCCATAAAAAAGGCCTTATTGATGTGCGGTGATGGTAAGCGCCGCTCGCAATATGATGGTCCGCTCTTTGGTTTTGCGGGGACCGTGACGGCTTTGGTTTATGATGAGGAATGTAATAGTGTTAAATACCATTTGGGGACAGATGGGAGTAGCTACGACGCCATCATCATTCCTGACGGCGGCGCCCGCAACCAGGTGTCGCCCAAATCTTTTGAGTTGGAGGAGTTTGACGGCAAGATGGTTCATCGCATGGAAACCCGCATGAAAGGCATGGATGTGTTCGCTTTCGGTATTTCAACCGTGCCAAAGTCGGTCAAACAGCTTTCCGAACACTTTGGCATTGACTATCACGATGCGGACTACTATGTGTTCCATCAGGCCAACATGAAGATGAACAATATGATCATGAAGAAACTGAAGCTGCCAGAGGAGAAAGTGCCGTCGTGTATGTATCACTTTGGCAACACGTCCTCTGCATCCATCCCTCTTACTATCGTCACACAGTTGGGCAATGCATGTAAAGGCCACAAAAAGTTTCTCTGCTGCGGTTTCGGCGTTGGATTGTCATGGGGTACAGTCGTGTTTGAAACGGACAATCTGGTGCTTTCAAGATTAGTTGAAGTTGAAGAAGACAAAAACACAAAATGGATATGAGTTATAATCCTTATTCGCTTGAGGGCAAGACGATTCTTGTCACAGGCGCATCGTCTGGAATCGGACGCGGTGCTGCCATCGAATGCTCAAAAATGGGAGCCAAAGTCATCATCACGGCTCGCAATGAGGATCGGCTTATAGAGACGCTGCAACAGATGGAAGGCGAGGGACACGAGATGCGTGTCTGTGACCTTTCCGACAATGAAGCCATCAAGGAAATGGTTAACAGCCTTCCCGAATTGCAGGGGGTCATCAACAATGCCGGTTTCACTACCATACAGCCAATACCGTTCATCAATGAGGATGTGTTCCTCAACATCATGCAGGTGAACACGATGGCTCCCGTTCTGACATTGAAGTATTTGTTGAAGAAAAAGAAACTGAAATCGGGCGCCTCCGTTGTGTTCACCAGTTCATTGGCCGGTATCGGAACGATGTCAGTGGGCAATACCATGTACGGGTGCAGCAAGGGTGCCATCAGTGCTTTTATACAGGGCGCCGCAAAAGAGCTAGCAGCCAAAAACATCCGTGTGAATGCCGTGTGTCCCGGCTTGGTTGATTCTCAGATATTGGCATCGGGTACTATTACCGACGAGCAATTGAGGAAGACTCTGGAGTTGTATCCTCTCGGTCGTTCCGGGAAACCCGAAGACGTGGCATGGGCTATGATTTATCTGCTTTCGGATGCATCCAGTTGGATAACGGGTGTGAATCTTCCGGTCGATGGAGGTCGAGAATTATATTGATTAATTAAGGAGCGATGGCATATTACAGTTTACCAAACATAAAGATTGCAGCGGTCGCATCTGCTGTACCCGCCGAGGTTGTCAAGCTGGAAGATTTCGCGGACAAGTTCGGTGCAGATTATGTGGAAAAGTACAAAAAGCAAACTGGTGTGAAACAGTTCCGTAAAACCCGCGAACACCAGACTGCCTCCGATTTGGCTTTTGCGGCGGCGGAGAATATCATCAACACCAAAGTCATAGACCGGGAGTCCATCGGGGCCTTGGTCTTTATAGCCCATTCTACGGACTATTGGCGTCCTGCCACAGCCTGTGTGCTTCATAAACGACTGGGGTTAAAGAAGGAATGCGCGGCATTTGACATCAGTTTGGCATGTTCGGCAGTACCCTACGGGCTGTATGCGCTTGGCTCGATGATGGAAACATCCGATATAGACCGTGCTTTGCTGCTTGTGGGCGAGACCCCACAGAAAATTACAAACCCCAATGACAAGTCCTCATGCATGTTGATTGGTGAGGGCGGTGGCGCATTCCTATTGGAGAAGACCAACGATGGGAATGCTGGCATCAGTGGCATCTGCCGTTCATTCGGCCAAGGTTACAACGCTATCATCATGCCAGGCGGAGGCTTCCGCAACCCCAATCCTCCAACTGAAGACTATGTATGGAAAGACGGCAACCGTCGTTCCATGTATAACGTGATGATGCGTGGTGAAGATGTCTTTGCATTTACTATTTCTGACATTCCAAAGACCATCAAGGAGTATTTGGCCAAGATTGACAAATCGGTTGAGGAGTTTGATTGTTTGGCTTTTCACCAAGCCAACAAATTCATCTTGCAAATGCTTTGCAAAAAACTGAAGGTAGGACAGGAAAAGATGCCGATGTGTCTCGATCGCTATGGCAACACTTCAGCTGCTTCCATTCCTATGGTGCTTGGTGATGTGTACGGCAACAATGACGATGCCAAGGTTATTAATGTTTTGATGAGCGGTTTTGGCGTGGGGTTGAGCTGGGGAGTTTGCTCTGCAAAGATTTCTGCGAAGGATATCCTGCCCATCATTGAAAGCGATGAGATTTTTGAAGAAGGAATTATTAATACGCCCGAGGATTACTATAACTTGAGCAAATAAAACTGTATAAAATGATTAGCAGAATGAAAAAATGGATAAAAACGAATTATCATTATTGGCAATTAATCCATAATGCTGATGATGTAATGTTGTATTATCCAGATGTTAAAGCACAAGAGAACCATGTCAACATTCATATTCACGATGTAAAGAAAACAGGATGGAAATATTATGACAATGGAAATTATCCGTACAATCTGGGTGATGTGTTAGCTTTGCCTATAGTTGAGTTTATGTTGGCAAAACGAGGAATAGATATTAATAAGAAAATCAGCAAAAAAGCTCATTTATTTACAGTAGGTTCTGGGGGATTAAAATCATTTCAAAATGCGACCATCTGGGGCACGGGAATAATGAAAGATGATTTTAAAGGGTGTTGGTATGAAAAATATTGGTATGCTGATCACCGCCACCTTGACATACGTGCCGTAAGAGGGCCTCTCACAAGAGACATATACCTTAGACTGGGTCATCAATGTCC
>JAFYZV010000097.1 GCA_017548525.1 Prevotella sp. | reverse complement strand
TTATTAAGGAAACAAATTGAAGGAGAAAAGAAAGCTTTACCTGTAATAATCGATGAGGATATTGCATTTACCGATATATATTTGCACGATAGTATGGTATATATTAAAATAAGTTATAATGGAAATAAATATCTTTTCACCAAAGATGTTTTGGATGATTTGAAAACAGATATTCAAACATCAATGTGGGAAGATTCTTTTTTTTTAAATATTTTGAAAAAGATTGCGCAAGTCCATTATGGCTTAGTATATTGTTATGTTGATTCTTTATCTGGTAAAACAGATATTATTAGATACACACCTAATGAAATAGAAAATGTTTTTTTGAAACAAAGAAAGGTAGAATAGCATTGTGTAGAAGAAATAATAGTAAGTATAATTATGAGTAAAAGTAAGATAACATATATATTAGTAATACTATTCATAGGTGTTGTTGTTTCCTCATATTTGGTAACCAAAGCATTATTATATGAGAACCCTATTCGCATATATAGTAAACAACATTTTATATTTTTCGAGGACGAACAAATTAGTGTACTTAAAGATTCACCTATCATTGGAGAAAAACAAAATGAAGATATAACTGATAGGAGAGAAATTGGACCTTTGCCTGATGGAAAGTTTATTTCAGCGTATGTCGTAGAAGGTAAAGATTATTTTGATGAGCCATATTGGGGTATGAGATATGTTAGAATAACATATAAATATAAAAGAAACTTTTCTGTTTACGATATTTCCAATCAAATGTCTTTTTTTGAAAATGAGGATTCTGCCTATCATAGATTTCTAAACGATTTTGAATCAAAACTATCTACATATAAAAAATGGCGATTCAATCCCTTTGATAATAAATCAGACCTTATAAAAAAACAATTTGGTGTTTACTACAAAAAACGTTCAGATGCAATTACGTATGAAACAATTTCACAAGATGGAATTAACACCTTGAGAAGTGTTTATTTTGCAAATAAAAAGGCCTATGTCTTAGAGATACAGTCTAAATACAAAAGAATAAGATATGCAAATGTATTTCTATCAAATTTAACAACTTTTAATCTGTTAAATTATAACAAGACGGCAGTCAATAAAATAATCAGTGGTTTTATTGCTTTTTTCTTATTTGCTATCCTTTTAGTATACATATGCATTAGACATTATCAAAGAATCCCTATTAGAAACTTACTCGCAAGAAAAATAGGAAAATTTGCCTTTAGTATGACAGTTATAAATGTCATTATAGTTTTATGGATAGCAATAAAGTTATTTTGGGGTAGTAATTATTTATTATTCTATTCTGAAAACAAATATGTTGATTTAAGTATTGTACTTTGTTTGACAATGGCGACATTGGTTTTCATGGATTTACATATTTTCCCTTATTTATATATAAAAAGCAAAAAAGAATATCAGTATGATTTTTTAATACATGAAGGGTTAAGATCATATTTTGATAGCAGATTAGACAATCAACAAGAAAAGAAAGCACTTGTTTCATTTTTGTATTATCCATTGTATATTCTGGGATCAATGCCATTTGGAATAATTATCCTTATTTACGTTTTACCATTTGCGTTAATTTTATTTGTTGTACTGGAAGCACGTCATCTATACAGATGGATTAATAAAGATGCTATTCCTGAAAATATAAAAAACGATTCTTTTATGGATTATTATGTTATTCTTGATTTGAAAAAAGAGGCAACTAAAGATGAAATTGATAAAGCATTTAATTCGGCAGTGGCAAAGCATAATTCTTCTGAAAGAAATTCACTATATGGTAAAGAGTATTATTGTGAAATACAAGAAGCGTTCGCTGTTTTGAATTCAACTAATCAGCTTCGTCCAGAATATGATAAAGAGTATGAGAGGTATAAGAATAGTAATGATATAAAATATTCATATATTAATAAGCTATTAGAAAAAGAAATAAATAATATTCGTAGTAAAATTTATAATAAGAAGCCTCGGTACAAGAATATAAATGTTAATATCGTGTTTTTTTCTTTTATTATACTATCTATTTCTGCATTTATATATTTGATTCATAATATATGATTCACATTTTTGGGATGCTATTATTTCTTCTATATAATTTTTAATTTTTGTTGCAACGTTGCCACACCTCTCTTAACTTATTGGTGAACAACTCATTGAGTGGTGGCATTAAGGTGGCATTGGTGGCAACAAATGATGATTTTAACTAAATATTAACACAAAATAGCCGCAAAGATGCAACGAAATAGTTGCAAATTTGGGTGTTTTTTTGTAATTTTATACCCAGAATTTGAGGCTCTAAATATTCCGAGGATAACGAATCCTCCACTCAAATGATTAACAAGAAAGGAGTAAATGATGAAAGACGAATACTTCGATTTCGACACAACACATTACCAAAATCGCCACCAGAGCTTGGTAACGCCATTACCAATGTGTGGTGATGCCTTCACCAGTATGTGGTGACATCATTACCACTATATGGTGAATGTACTACCACGCTGAGGTAGTGTAAATATATGATATAGGTGAGCTAAACATATCATTTGGCTCACCTAAACAAGGTATTTACTTCGCCTAAATATAGTGTTGTTATTGAAGATTCACTTCCTTAATACTTTCCAAGGCTCCCGTGATGGGGTTTAATATCAACTTGGTGGTTTGCTTGCGCCCAAAGAGGGCACCGCTGAGGCTTTCGGTCTGTCCAAATTGCCCCATATATAGTGTGTATGAGTTAATGGCCTTCTCTTGTTGGTAGAGTGTCACCTTGATTTTGGCTGGCATATTCACATGCAGACCGATGTCGTCGCGGTCTTTCTTGTTGCCTTCGGGGTCGGCGGCAGGTTTTTGTTCCTCTTCTATAGAGATATAATAAGGTGCGCCCCCAAGGTCATCGATGTCCACAAAGCCCAACTTGGAAGAAAAGCGGAAGAGCATCTCACGCTCCACTGCCTTGGTTGGAATATACGAGATGACGACTTCCGTCGTGTCCTTGTCGGTCACTCCCTCAAATGCCTGGCGCAAGGCACGTTCCTGGGTGTCGAGTCCCTGCATCATGATGCGCATCTGTTCACCATCCTTGGGCATGAAGTCAGCCTGCCCGCGTTGCAACATATTGCGGCTTTCGCGGATGTCATAAATCTCTTGCGCCGTCAATTCTGCCATCTTTGCCGTGCTTCCCGCCGTGAGGATGTCCTCATTCATATAGTCCTGGGGGTTGAGCCGTGGCTGTTTTGGTGCAGACAAGAATGGTTTCTCTTGCGCCATCACCTTGGGTTGGTCATTGATGGCAAGCAAAATCCCATTGTCCGAGAGATGTATTTCACCAATGGAATACTTCTTATCCATCGACAACGTGAAATGCTTGGCGGTGTCAGGAACACCAATAGATGCCATTTTCGTGTCAAGGATGCGGTACGTGACAGATGACTTCTGCGCCACGTCGCTCTTTTTCATGTAACGGTCTGCATACATACAGAGCTGTCCTGGCTCGTATGTTGACTTCTCCACGAGAAACTTAAACTGTATCTCCGTCTTGGGAAGGTAATACGACTTCCCCTCGGATGGAGCCTGAGCCGATGCCAAAAGGGCAACAAGCCATGACAGGCAGATGGTGCAAAGGATTTTTTTCATCAGTCTTCTAATTGTTTGAATGCCTTGGGCAGATAGTTGATGATGTCACTGGCGATAAGACTCTCCTTGCCCAAGTCACGGGCAGCGAGGTCGCCAGCCAACCCATGGAGGTACATACCAAGCTTGCAAGCCTCGCCCTGCTTGTAGCCACGGGCGCAAAGGGCGGTAATGATACCCGTCAGCACGTCGCCGCTGCCAGCGGTAGCCATGCCCGAATTGCCCGTCTGGTTGAAACAAACACTGCCATCGGGCATACACAGGGCGGAATAATGGTCTTTCAAAAGGATATAGGCACGGATATGCTGGGCTAACTCCTTTGCCTTCGACAACCGCTCATAACAGCCGTCGCTCGTTCCCGCACCACCTGCGAGGCGATCCAATTCCCGTGGATGGGGTGTCATGATGAGGTCTTTGGGCAATTGTTGCATCCATGCGCGATGGCTGGCAAGGATATTCAATGCGTCTGCATCTAATACCGTGGGACATTGTGCACGGCGAATCTGGGCTATCAAGGCAATAGCAGTGTTCTCATGGATACCAATGCCAGGACCAATGGCAACAGCATCAAAGTCGCTGGCATCAACTGCTTCAGAGAAATACACCTCCTCGCGGTCAATCTGCAAGACAGCTTCGGGGATGGAAATCTGCATAATCTCATAGTTACGACGCGGCGTATGAACAGCCACCTTTCCCACACCCGCACGGAGACAAGCACGTGTTGACAATACGGCTGCCCCTGCCATTCCATAGCTTCCCGCAATGATGAGAGCCGTTCCCATCTGCCCCTTGTGTACGAAGTCACCTCGTGGCTTCAGCATGGCTCGCACGTCTTCCTCCTCCAAGATGGTATAAGGTGTCTTGGCATTATCTATAAAATCCTGCGATAGACCGATGTCTATGATGCGCAACCTACCCACATACTGATGGTTGTCGGTAAGCATCATTGACAGCTTCCGCAACTGGATAGTCAAGGTCAAGTCTGCCTTGATGATATTGACATGAATGTTATACGTGTTGTCTTCAGTCATCAAACCTGAGGGCACATCAATGCTCACCACTTTGCAAGGCGACTGGTTGATATATTTCACCAACGAGGCGAAGCCTCCACTTAGAGGCTTATTCAAACCCGTGCCAAACAAGCCATCTACAACCAGCGTGCTCGCATCCAACTTGGGCGGGTCGAAGTCGAGTGTTATCTCATGAAATTCCTTGACCTTCTTACTATCCACCAACTTTTTCTTGTTAGTGGCACAATCGGGGGTAAGTTGGTTATGGATATTAAAGAGATAGACGGAAACCTTGTAGTTGCGCTCGGCAAGCATCCTCGCCACCGCCAAGGCATCGCCACCATTGTTGCCTGGCCCCGCGAACACCACCACCGACCAACTCGTGTCCCATTCTTCCATGATAGCAGCCGTCAAAGCCTTGGCTGCCCTTTCCATGAGGTCAATGGAACGGATGACCTCATTCTGTATCGTGTATTTGTCAAGCTCATGCAACTGAGCACTTGTTAATATCTTCATCAAGTGCAAAAGTACAAAGAATATGGCAATAACTGACACAAATCGCCAAAAAACAGACAAAAAACTTTATAACTACCCACAATCGTATCATTTGCAACACCTCGATGTGGTAATGATTACATACCAATATGGCATTCACATTTAGTATATGCGCTTATACTCTGCCATATCAATATCATCCATATTGCCAATTTATTATTCAAGAATATGACCATTTGAAATAAAATTGTATCTTTGCATATCATTAACAATAATCAAAGATAGAACAGAAAAGAGAACACGTCAATGACATGACCGTGGGAAATCCCACGGCAAAAATCGTGGGATTTGCCCTTCCACTGATATTGGGATACATTCTCCAGCAAGTGTACCTCATCGTAGATGCTGCCATCGTGGGACGGTGGATTGGTGTTGCGGCTTTAGCGGCAGTAGGTGCATCGTCATCTATCATGTTTCTCATCATTGGATTCTGTAATGGGACGTGTGCGGGATTTGCTATCCCAGTGGCACAAACATTTGGTGCGAAAGACTATTGCAAGATGCGTTTATACGTGGCCAATGCCATCCGAGTAGCAATAGTCATCGCCATTATCCTTACCATTCTGACGTGCATTTTATGTAAAAGGCTGTTGTTGATGGTGAACACCCCTGATGAAATTCTCCCCGAAGCATACACTTTCCTTTTCTTGCAGTTCCTCTCCATCCCCTTCACAATGGCATATAACCTAATGGCAGGATTCATCCGCGCCTTAGGTAACTCGCAACAACCATTCTATTTCCTCATTGCAGCATCATTATTGAATGTGGCACTGGATGTCATCTTCATACTTGGCATGGGTATGGGTGTGGAAGGAGCAGGATGGGCAACTCTTCTCTCACAAGGATTAGCTGCATTGATGTGCGGCAAATTCATCCGTAAACGCCTACAGATACTGATTCCCAATGGTGAAGAACGTAACTATCGTGACAGCATCGTGGGTCATTTGTTGCAATCGGGCATCCCCATGGGCTTACAATTTAGCATCACGGGCATCGGCATCATCATGCTACAGAGTGCCAATAATGCTTTGGGAACAGTCTACGTGGCAGCATTCACCGCATCGATGCGCGTGAAATACCTATTCACTTGTGTCTTTGAAAACATTGGCGTAGCAATGGCTACATATTGTGGACAGAATGTCGGGGCTCAGACCATCACACGCATCAAGGAAGGGATATTCGCCGCTGTCAAGGTGACAATGGTGTATTTTGTGTTGACGATAGCCATCATATATCCTTTCGCCGACGAGATGATGACGTTGTTTGTCAATGTTAATCACGTCTCTGACACCTTCTCGCCGACAGAAATAGTGGACAATGCCGCCCTATTCATGCGCATCGCAAATTACTTCTATCCTGTCTTGGGACTACTCACCATCCTACGCTATTCTATCCAAGGGATGGGTTATAGCAACCTTTCCATGCTCTCAGGAGTGATGGAGATGATAGCGCGATGCAGTGTAAGCCTCTGGTTGGTACCCGCTTTCCACTTTCTTGGGGTATGCTATGGCGATCCTGTGGCATGGGTTGCAGCAGACTTGTTCCTTGTGCCAGCGTTCATTTATGTATTCAAGAAAGTAAAAAGGAAAGTAGGATAATCCAAAAAAAATTACCATCTTTGCACAATTATTGCAAAACAAATGAAATAACGAACATAATTAGCGGATGAAACAAGTACTTCTGGGACTGCTTGCTTTATGGATTATCAGCAGTTGCAACGAGAAAAAAGAGAATGAGACAAAATCACCCACACGGGTGAAGACGGAGGTCGTTTCCCTCGATGGCAACGTGGAGAAACAGGAATATGTGGGCATCGTAGAGGAAAACAAGGCTACAGCAGTAAGCTTCACAGGCATGGGCGTGGTGCGTCAGATGCTGGTAAGCGAGGGGCAGCCCGTTGGGCGAGGGCAACTCATCGCCACCATGGACGACACCCAAGCACGAAACATGCTCATCAGTGCCGAGGCACAGATGGCACAAGCCGACGATGCCCTGCAACGCTATCGGCTACTGCATGAGAATGGGTCACTTCCCGACGTGCAATGGGTGGAGATTCAGAGCAAAGTGACACAGGCCAAGTCGCAACTCGCCATGGCAAAAAAGAACCTCGCTGACTGCCGCCTCACGGCACCCGTCGGTGGCATTATCGGACACAAGCATGTCTCTGCGGGCGAGACAGCACTCCCATCGCAAGCCGTTGTGACCATCTTCGACATCCATACGGTGAAAGTGAAAGTGGCTATCCCCGAGTCGGAAATGAATGCCATCACCTCCAACACGCCATCGACCATCCGCATCGATGCGGCAGGAAAGAAAGTTCATGGCGGACGAATTGAAAAAGGGGTGTCGGCAGATGCCCTCACACATACCTACGACATCCGCATCCATGTGGCAAACCCTGACCGCAAGTTACTCCCGGGAATGGTAGCAAACGTCAACCTACGCCATCACGCCAATGGGGATGCTGCTATCACCTTGCCCCTTACTTCCGTGCAAAGGAGATCAGATGGCACCTTGTTTGTGTGGACAGTGGAAAAGGGTGATGCTGCACACCGCACCATTGTCAAGATTGGTGAGACGATGGGCAACCGTGTTGCCATTACAGATGGCATCGTGGTGGGACAGCGCGTAGTCACCGAAGGTTATCAGAAACTGAGTGAAGGAACAAAGGTCATCTATTAGGTGTATGAAACAGATGAATTGGCTCAAATGGCCATTAGAACATTACTCGATAACGCTGCTCATCATCGGCATCCTGTTTCTATTGGGCATTTTCGGGATGTATGTCATGCCCAAGGATGAGTTCCCCCATGCCACTATTCGTCAAGGTGTGGTAGTGGCTGTCTATCCCGGGGCGACCTCCGAAGAAGTGGAACAGCAAGTAGCACGTCCGTTGGAACGATACTTATTCACATACGGCGAGGTGAACCGCAAGAAGACCACCACGACATCACAGAATGGCTTATGTATCGTCATGGTGAGACTGAACGATGACGTGAACAACAAAGATGAAGTATGGAGCAAGATCAAACATGGCTTGAACGCTTTTAAACCACAACTGCCCACGGGTGTCCTCGCCATCGTGGTCAATGATGACTTCGGCAACACCTCTGCCCTACTCATTGCTATTGAGAGTGACCAGCGCAGCTATCGTGAGCTAAAGGAATACAGCGATGAGTTGAGCGACCGCTTGCGCCGCATCCCTTCCGTAGCTAACGTGAAGATGTATGGCGAGCAAAAGGAACAAATTAGCCTTTACATAGACCGCCAGCGTTTACAGGCTTACGGTATCGGACAACAAATGCTATTCTCACGACTGCAAGCGCAAGGCATCACTACCTTGAGTGGAAGCATCAGCGATGACGACCAACAGATACCTATACATGTGGAGGCGATGGAAAACTCTGAAGAGGAAATAGCCAACCAGATTATCTTCTCCGACCCAACCACGGGCAAGGTCGCCAGGGTGAGAGACGTTGCCCGTGTGGTGCGTGAGTACGAGCCGATGTCAAGCCGCATCGAGCAGGATAGCCATCCATGTGTCTTGCTGTCAATGGAGATGACACCTGGCAACAATGTGGTGCAATATGGAAAGGAAGTGGATAAAGTACTCAATGACTTCCGACAGACAGAACTACCCGCAGACGTGAATGTCACGCGCATTGCCGACAAGCCAAAGGTGGTGAGCCTCAGCATCATGTCCTTTCTCCGCGACCTACTCATCTCTATGCTGATCATCATTCTGGTGATGATGATACTCTTTCCCTTGCGGTCTGCCATCGTTGCTGCCATCACCATCCCATTAAGTACTTTTGTCTCCGTCGCCATCATGTACATGATTGGCATCGAACTGAATATCGTGACATTGGCGGCGTTGATTGTCGTTCTTGGGATGATTGTTGATAATAGTATCGTGGTCATTGACGGTTACTTGGAGTACTTAGACAAGGGCTACGAATCTCAGCGAGCTGCCATTGAGTCTGCAAAGCAATACTTCATGCCGATGATGCTCGCCACCATCTGCATCTGCGCCATCTTCTTCCCCTTCCTCATCACGATGAAAGGGGTGTTCCATGATTGCCTGGAAGACTTCCCGATAACAATTACCATTAACCTCATGGTTTCGCTATTCCTCGCCGTGACCGTCATCCCCTTCTTGGAAGTGCGGATTATCAAGCCTGACAAGGTGAGTACTAATGGCAATGCCATCACAAAGGGGGTGCAGAAGGTTTACGACCATGTACTTGATTTTATTTTCGCTCATCCGTGGATAACCATTGGCGGGGGCATCGCCATCATTCTCCTCTCCATGCTTATCGCACCGACGCTGAAGATACGCCTATTCCCATACGCCGACCGTGACCAGTTTGCCGTGGAAATCTTCCTTCCCGACGGAAAGGGACTGGCAGAAACAGAATTGATAGCAGACTCTGTTCAACATGTGTTAGAAAAAGACGAGCGAATCAAAGGCATCACGGGATTCATCGGCTGCTCGTCGCCCCGTTTCATGGATGCTTACGCCCCACAGATAGCTGGTGCAAACTATGCCCAGTTTATTGTCAATACAAAATCCGACAAGGCCACACTTGACCTATTAGCCAAGTATCAACCCCAGCTGAGCGAGGCTTTCCCAAAAGCCTACGTGAAGTTTAAGAGACTCGACTATTTAGAGGTTACGGAGCTGGAATACCGCTTCTATGGCGACCATCTCGACTCCTTACATGTGGTTGCCGAACGGTTGATGGAACGTATGCGCCAGATGCCTGAGTTAGAGTGGGTTCATACTGACTATTTCCAACCTTATCCCATTATCAATGTGGAACTCGACCCCGTCACCACATCACAGCTTGGCATCACACGTACCACGGCACAGTTGGCATTAAGTGCCACATCCACAGACTTGTGCGTAGGACAAATCTGGGAAGGAAACTACGAATTGCCCATCGTCGTGAAGGACGATACCGATATGACCTTCTCCGATGTTGCCAACCTCGGCATCTCATCGCCCTCGTCAATGGTGTCAGTAGGACTATCGCCCCTCAACCCCCAGCACTCATCAAACACCACCATCCCCCTCCGGCAAATTGCCAAGGTCAGCCCACAATGGAGCGAAAGCCGCATCCTGCATCGTGGTGGGGAACGCTGCATCACCGTGACGGCACAGTTTGCGCAGGGCATCTACACAGCTCCCGTTGAGAACCGCATAGCGGAAATCATGCAGAAAGAGATAGAGATACCCCAAGGGATGCGCTGCGAGGTGGGAGGGGAGATTGAATACGGTGACGAAGCGATGCCCCAGATTATCGGCGGCATTGTCATTGCCATGGTCATCGTGTTCTTCTTCCTGCTCTTCAACTTCAAGAAGTATGGCATTACGTTTTTCTGCATGGCAGCATTGGGGCTGATGATTCCAGGTGCGCTCATCGGTCTCGCCCTGATGAACCGTGCCCTTGGCCTCACCTCCATCTTCGGCCTCATCACGCTTATGGGAATCATCATGCGCAACGAAATCCTCATCTTTGAACATGCCATCGGCTTAATCAAGAAATACGTCGCAGAGCATGGCGACTGGAAGGTTGACCGCAAGGAATACAACGAGGCTGTGAAACAGGCCGCTTACGATGCGGGCAAACGCCGCATGGTACCCATCTTCCTCACCACTGCCACCACCGCTGTCGGTGTCGTGCCGATGATTATCGCCCAGTCTTCTTTCTGGATGCCTGTGGGCGTGACCATCTTCGCTGGCGGTATCGGGTCACTCATCCTCGTGGTGACACTCCTACCCGTTGTCTATTGGAAAGTAAACTTAAAATGATTATCACAGATGACAAGACACATTCTATATATTTTTTGCATAACCCTGACAGCCACATTCAGTGGAAGAATGTCTGCCCAACAAATATATACGTTGGAGCAAATCCTTGACTCTGCACGAAACAATAATATCTCTATTCGCCAAGCAAAACTCAATATCGAACAAGCCCGCGAACAGAAAAAGGAGGCTTTTACCAAGTATTTCCCAACCGTCAGTGGCACGGGACTTTGGTTTAATGCCAACAAGGGAATGGCGCAGATGGACATAGATCCCTCCAAGAGCATTTCGCCCGAACTGGCATTGGCATTGTCTCAATCCCTCCCCGCCGAAGCCCTTGCCGCCCTGGCAAGTCCATTCGGAATCTCAATGATGAAGAATGGTGCCATAGCGGGCATCACGGCTATACAGCCCGTCTTCGCTGGCGGGCAAATTGTCAACGGCAACAAACTGGCGGCAATAGGCGAAGAGGCAAGTGGCTTACAGCTCAACCTCGCAGAAAACGAGGTCACGAAAACGGCAGAACAATACTTCTGGCAAATCGTTACGTTACAGGAAAAGATGAAAACCATCAACCATGTTGACTCGTTGTTGGCAACAATCCATCACGATGTAGACATCGCCGTCAAAGCGGGGGTGGCACTCCGTAATGACTTGTTGCAAGTGCAACTGCGACAGAACGAAGTAGAAAGTCAAAGGCTGAAACTACAAAACGGCATTTCGCTCGTCAAGATGATCCTCTCGCAATATTGCGGCATATGCGACACAGCATTCTCCGTGGCTTACCAAATGGACACGACATCACCCATCACCCTCAAACAAAATCACCAACAGGCACTCCCCAACACCACTGAATATCAACTGCTCACCAAGCAGGTGGAGGCGGCACGGCTGCAACATAAAATGGAAATTGGCAAAAACCTACCCTCCGTGGGCGTGGGTGCGGGATATAACTACCACAACCTCTTGGAGAAAGACCACTCCTTCGGCATGGTGTTCGCCACGATCTCCATACCCATCTCCGAGTGGTGGGGTGGTGCACATGCCATCAAGCGGAAGAAAATAGAGGCACAGAAGGCCGTCGAACAGCTACAAGACAATGCCGAGATGCTCACCATTAGGATGCAAAAGGCATGGAACGACGTGGTGGAGGCGTACCAACAGCTCGGCATCGCACAGCGGAGCATCGAGCAGGCGGAAGAGAACCTACGCATCCATCAAAACACCTACCGTGCGGGTACATCCACCATGAGCAACCTATTAGAAGCGCAACTGCTCTACCAACAGGCTCTTGACAAAAAGATCGACCTATATGCCGATTACCAAAACAAACTCCTCGAATACAAACAAGCAATAGGGCAATAAGGACTTTTATAGCCTCGGTAATATGCTGGGATAGTTAGATTCCCCTCTCAGCCCAATCACCCCTGTCAAGATTACGATAGCCAATAGCCTCGGCTATATGCTGGGATAGGACCTTCTCTGAATTATCCAAGTCTGCAATGGTTCTTGCGACCTTCAATATCCTGCTATAGGCACGGGCTGATAGTTTCAGACGTTCCATCGCCATACGTAACATGTCAAACGAGGATGCGTCGGGTTCGGCGTATTCATGGAGCATCCGCTCGGTCATCTGGGCATTGCAATAGACCCCTTTGTGTTGTTTGAAACGTTCTTCCTGTACCTTGCGGGCGGCAATGACACGAGCGCGAATGGCCTCCGATGGCTCACCTGGTTGCATCTGAGAAAGTTGGGCGAAGGGTACTGCTTGTATCTCACAATGAATGTCAATACGGTCAAGCAGAGGTCCTGATATTTTGCCCAAATAGCGTTGTATCTGTCCTGGCGTACAACAACATTGATGTGTGGCATCGCCGTAATAACCGCAGGGGCAGGGATTGCATGAAGCGACGAACATGAAATTGCAAGGCATCTCCACATTGTATTTCGCCCTGCTGATGGAAATCTTTCGGTCTTCCAAAGGTTGCCGCATCACTTCGAGCGTCTGCTTGTTAAATTCGGTCAGTTCATCGGCAAATAGCACACCATTATGGGCAAGTGATATTTCTCCAGGTTGTGGCGTTGAACCTCCACCTACCAATGCCACTTGTGATATGGTGTGGTGGGGGCTTCGGAAAGGACGTTGGGAAATTAACGAACTGTCGCTCCCCAACTTCCCTGCCACCGAATAAATCTGCGTTGTCTCAAGGCTCTCGTGCAATGTCAAGGGAGGCATAATGGTGGGTAAGCGTTTAGCCATCATCGACTTGCCCGATCCTGGCGGTCCCACCATGATGAGATTGTGCCCACCCGCAGCAGCTACCTCCAACGCCCGTTTCACGTTCTCTTGTCCTCTCACGTCCATGAAATCCAAATCGAAATGACTTTGATGCTCGTAAAACTCCTTTCGGGTGTCAATCACCATTGGAGAAAACGTTTGCCGCCCTGTCAAGAAGTTAATCACTTCTCCCAGCGTCTCCATCCCATACACTTCCAATTGGTTGACAACAGCGGCCTCCCTGACGTTCTGCTTAGGAACAATAAGCCCCTTAAACTTCTCTTTTCTTGCCAAGATGGCGATGGGCAACGAGCCGCGTATAGGCTTCAGCTTACCGTCAAGCCCCAATTCCCCCACCATCATATACTCCTGTATCATGTTACTTTCCAGACTCCCATTAACAGCCAGAATACCAATGGCAAGAGGTAAGTCATAACCACATCCTTCTTTTCTCACGTCTGAGGGGCTTAAGTTTATCGACAAATCGGCGACGGGCATCCGATAGCCATTGTTGGAAAGGGAAGCACGAATGCGACTCATACTCTCCTTGACCGACATGTCTGGGAGTCCAGTAAGATGAAATTGTACACCTCTCGTCATGTTGAATTCTATCGTAATGGTCATCGTCTCCAATCCCATGACCGAGGCACTATAAGTCTTTACAAGCATATTATTTATTCATAGTATTTCTCTATGCTGCAAAAATACAAAATATTTTGGCAACAAATCAATAAATTATTATAAATTACGGAACTATTCAAAATAAATAGCCAATAATCTTATTGAAGTACTACCACTCTAACCATGCTATGTTGAGTGATTGGTGAGTACTCGTGAATGAAATCTCACTTAAAACTGTCAACAAATGATTGTAGTTTTCTTTTGGGATTGTGCTATGGCGATGCGAATCGTTATGGCATTTTCCATCGTTCTATTTCTCTATTACTATCTTTACCCTCAATTGAAACTCCGTGAATCTCCATGACACGAAAGTGGCAACTCAAACAGTTTGATTACGCATTGGTTACACAGACATGAAAAAAGCACTTGCGAGAAGCTTGTAAGTGCTTGACTTTTAGTGTGGACCAGGTAGGGCTTGAACCTACGACCTCCAGATTATGAGTCTGTTAAAATAAGATTTTTTGAGATTTTATAAAATTTTTCTTGGCTTTGTAACGCGCTGTCTCACAATTATTTTGTAACTTTGCAGCGCAAAAATAAAATTTTAATAAACCTCAAAAAACGTGCTTTGGTGTTCGCACGGTGTTCGCACGGTGTTCGCAAACTTAGCAACAGACATCAAGAAAGGAGCAACAGATTATGGCAGCGAAAAGTGTAAAAACATCCATCAATTGCAACCCTGTAGATAACTGCTGGATAACCCTCGTTTTGGACAAGCGTACCAATAAGCAGACTGATGAATATCCTATGGCCGTCTGCTTTACGATAGAAAGAAAACGGTTCTATCATAAGTTACCTGGTATGCCTTATCAGAAGGAGAAGTATTTTAATGAGGTATGCAGCGTTACGAGTTCACGCAGCGCACTCATGGTAGTCTTTAAGGAGTGGCAAAAGATTCTTGAAGGCTATCGTGAAAAACTCGTGAAGTTGAACAAGACGCAGTCTCTCACAATAGACGTTATACGGACATACCTTACAGGTGAGCAACTTAATGGCGAAGTCAGCATGTCTTTCGTGGGCGTGTGGGAAAGCATTATCAATCGGATGAAGACAGAAGGACGAGTTGGCACTGCGGAGAACTACCAGTGGGCCCTCAATTCATTCAATAAGATTGTTGGAAAAGTGGTTGGCTTCAAGGTTGACAAAAATGTTATTGCCAAGTGGAATGATGGCATGAAGAATGGAGTGAAGATTGATGGTGTATTAACGGGTAATATAGCCGATGCCACAAGGGGCATGTATCTTCGTACTTGTCGAGTGGTTTGGAATGAGTGCATCCGTCAGGGCTATCTGACCGAAGACAAATACCCGTTCTCAAATAAAGACAATACGCTTATCTCCATTCCACGTGGCAAGCGTCGCCAACAATCATACCTAAGTGTAGATGAAATGACGGAACTCTACCATGTTTTTGTTGAGAAGCGTTACCCAGAGAGTTGGTCCCCATTCTACAAGAAACGTGCCCATGACTCTTTGGGCCTGTTCCTAGCACAATATCTGTGCAACGGCTTTAATCTTGCGGATGCAGGAAGATTGACTTATAATCGCACCTACTTCGCAGAAGGTGGACGAGCCTTTGAATTTATGCGCAAGAAAACATCGGCCCGAAGCAACAGCATGTCTGTGGTTGTCGTTCCCATTATTGAACCATTGAAGGTCATCCTCGATGAGATTGGAGCCAAGCCAGAGAGGGATGCATACGTCTTTCCACAAATCTTCAATGGAGCTACTGACGAGACTCTGCGAAGGAAGTTGACAGTACAGGAAAACTCCAATATCAAAGATCGCATGAATCGTATTTGCAAAGAAGTTCTTGGGTGGGACAAAGTAGTATCTGGCAC
>JAFYZV010000011.1 GCA_017548525.1 Prevotella sp. | reverse complement strand
CAAGGCTGGTATGCTCAAGACGGAGGAGTACTACATGCAGAACAACAACCGCGAAATGCCCAAGGCCGTGGTGCCATTGTTCTTCGTGGTGGATGAGAAGCTCAAATCGTGCGACTTGACGGACAAGGGAACGGATTGGCTTGCCACCCGCGTGAACGATAAGGATCTTTTCGTGCTGCCAGACATCACCGCGCAGCTCTCTGCTTTGGAGGCAGATACAACCCTCGATGAGCAAGCCAAAGTGGATAAGAAAGACGAACTGCTCAACCACTATGCCGTGCAGAGTGAGCGTGTGCATACCATCCAGCAGTTGCTGAAAGCATATTGTATGTTCAACATCGATGACGACTATGTGGTGATTGACGGAGAGGTGAAAATCGTGGATGAACAGACGGGACGTATCATGGAAGGTCGCCGTTGGAGCGACGGACTGCACCAAGTTGTGGAGGCGAAGGAGCATGTGAAGGTGGAAGCCGCTACGCAGACCTTTGCTACCATCACATTGCAGAACTATTTCCGTATGTATCATAAACTGGCGGGCATGACGGGTACGGCAAGCACCGAGGCTGGCGAGTTCTGGGACATCTATAAGTTGGATGTGGTGGAAATTCCAACCAACAAACCTGTCATTCGTAACGATATGGATGACCGTGTGTATAAGACTGCCCGTGAGAAATACCGTGCCGTGATAGAGGAAATCGAGGCAATGCGCAATAGTGGTCGTCCATGCTTGGTGGGTACGACATCCGTGGAAATCTCTGAGTTGTTAAGCAAAATGCTCAAGATGCGTAATATCCCACATAACGTGTTGAATGCCAAGTTGCACCAGAAAGAGGCAGACATCGTGGCAGAGGCTGGACGGTCTACCAATGGCTTGGGAGCAGTCACGATTGCCACCAACATGGCAGGTCGTGGTACCGACATCAAGCTGACACCAGAGGTGAAGGAGGCGGGAGGTCTCGCCATCATCGGTACGGAGCGGCATGAGAGCCGCCGTGTTGACCGCCAGCTCCGTGGTCGTTCTGGTCGTCAGGGAGACCCAGGATCATCTGTGTTCTATGTCTCTTTGGAAGACAAGTTGATGCGTTTGTTTGCTTCTGAGCGTATTGCGAGCGTGATGGATAGGCTTGGATTCAAGGATGGCGAGCGTATTGAGAGCCCGATGATCTCGAAGAGTATTGAGCGGGCGCAGAAGAAAGTGGAGGAAAACAACTTTGGTATTCGTAAGCACTTGCTTGAGTATGATGACGTGATGAACAAGCAGCGTACCGTCATCTATGAGAAACGTCGCCATGCCTTGATGGGTGAGCGTATAGGTATGGACATCGCCAATATCCTATGGGATCGTGTGGTGAGCATTATTGAAAACAATGACTATGTGGGCTGCCGAGAGCAATTCCTCAAAGTGTTGGCGATGGAATGCCCATTCGATGAGAATGAGTTTATCAATGGCAACAGGAGCCAGATGGAAGAGAAAGCTTTCCAACTTGCTATGGAGGCATTCAATAGGAAGATGGAGCGCATCAAGGATGTGGCATACCCCGTGATTAAGGATGTGCAGGAGAACCGTGGCAATATGTTTGAGCGTATCATCGTGCCTGTAACGGATGGTAAACGCACCTATAATATCCCCTGCGACTTGAGAGAGGCTTACGACACGGAATGCAAGAGCGTGGTGAAGCAGTTTGAGAAAGTAATCTTGCTCCATGTCATCGATGACAACTGGAAAGAGCATCTTCGCCAACTCGATGAGTTGCGCCATAGTGTGCAGAATGCTTCTTACGAGCAGAAAGACCCCTTGCTCATCTTTAAGTTGGAAAGTGCAAAACTGTGGGATGACATGATCAATGACATGAACAACCGTATCGCACAGGTGTTGATGCGTGGACAGATACCCGAGGTGCAGCAAGAGGTGAGGGAAGCTGCTCCCGAACAGCGCAGCCAACGTTACAATGAGCAGAAGATAGACCTAACCAATTCCAACCAGCCCAGCCCTGACCTTGTGGATCCCAATCAGCAAGCTGCGGCTCATACAGATACTCGGGGTGGCATGAACCGTGCGCCTCAAGCACCTATCATCAAGGATAAGATGCCTAATCGCAATGACCCCTGTCCTTGTGGTAGTGGTAAGAAATTCAAGAATTGTCATGGACGTGGACTTTAAATGTGATAGGTTATGCAAATACAAATCAACAATCTCAAAAAGTCTTTCGGTGAGAAGGTTGCCGTAGACATCTCGCAATTCACCATCCACCATGGTGACATCGTTGGACTTGTGGGTAACAATGGGGCAGGGAAGACCACCCTCTTTCGCTTGTTGCTCGATTTACTCAAGGCTGACGAGGGACAGGTGTTGTTTTCAGATGAGGCAAAGGGTCTTTCTACTATTGCCCCCTCCGAGTCTGAGGAATGGAAAAAGCTGACGGGTGCCTATATTGATGATGGTTTCTTGATAGACTTCCTGACCCCTGATGAGTTCTGCGATTTCATTGCGAAAGTAAATGGTGTGTCCATGGAGCCAATTACCTCTGGTACTGATGGTGAAGACAATCCTTTGGCATCGCTATATTCACAGTTTGCTGCTGGGGAAATCTTTGGCTTGAAAAAATTGATTCGCGACCTTAGTGCGGGAAATAAACAGAAAGTGGGAGTGATAGCAGCATTGCTTGGAAACCCACAATTGCTGGTTTTGGATGAGCCTTTCAATTTCTTGGATCCCTCGTCGCAGAATGTATTGAAACGCATTATCACACAATACCATGAAAAGACGGGTGCAACCATCATCATCTCATCTCACAATTTGCAGCACACGGTGGATATTTCTTCACGGATTGCCTTGATGGAAGACGGCAAGATTATCAAGGACTTGCCTAATGAGCATGGTAGTGCAGAGAAGGAATTGGAGGATTATTTCCAAGTATAACCATTTTATAAGATAAGTTCCACGACATAATCGATGTCGGTGGGAGTCTTATCGAATTGCAATGTGATACCGCCCTTGGATTTGGAGAATGGGATTTTTAGTCCGCTCTTAAATTCAAGGGCTTTCTTGACTTGTTTGTTTTCCAAAGGGATGAATAATCCCTTGTCTTGAAGGTCAAGAATATGGATGAAAAGACGGTTTCCTTTCTTGGTACTCACACCCCAAGGATGTGGCTTCACCTCACTGGCACGAGTGCCATAGATAGTTTCTCCATATTGTGACATCCACGTTCCAATCTCTTCGAGCCTTTTGATGGCAGCATCGGGTAGCTTGCCGTTGGGTTGTGGTCCGATGTTGAGCAATAGATTGGCATTCTTTCCCGCTGCCCGTACAATATATTGGATAAGCTCTTTGGAAGATTTATAGTCATTGTCGGTGATGTTGTAGCCCCACGAGCGATTCATCGTTTGGCATGTTTCCAAGGGCAAAGGACTGATGTCTTGACCAGAAAGACCCGCCGTGTTCTCGCCTGGTAGGTCTCGCTCAAATATCTGTATGTCTTCGCCAGGGTAGGGGACTTGGTGGTGGTTGTTGCCAATGAGACATGAGGGTTGCCATTGGTGAATCATGGCGTATTGGTCTTCCAATTCCCAATCGAAAGGCGTAGGGTCACTGTCATGGTCCCACCATCCGTCAAACCAGATACAACCTATCTTGCCATATTGTGTGAGTAGTTCCCGCAATTGCCCGTTCATGAAGTCATAATAATGTTTCCAATCGATATAATCTTGCGGTCTGCCTGTTCCTTTTCCCGTCCTGCCGATGGGATAGTCGAGTCTCCCCCAATCAAGATGAGAATAATAGAGATGCAAGGATAGCCCCTCCTGAGCGCAGGCTTCGGATAATTCTTTGATGACATCACGCTTGAAAGGAGTGGCATCGACGATGTTATAGGGACTTTGATGGGTGTGCCATAGGGAAAAGCCATCATGATGGCGAGACGTGAAGGTGATATAACGAGCACCAGATGCCTTAATGGCTGCCACCCACTCGTCTGCATTAAAGAGGGAAGGGTAGAACCCTGTGGCAATCTTGGGATATTCTTGGTAATGGATATTACGGTTGTGCATCACCCATTCACCTTGTCCGAGCATAGAATAAATGCCCCAATGGATGAAGATGCCGAACTTCATGTCTTGGAAATCTTGTCGAGCTTGTAGGTTTTCGGGAGAGGGCTGGTAATTCTGTGCATGAATAAGAAAGGATTGCATCATCATGCAGATAAATAAAAGGACTCTTCTCATGATAGTATTGTTTGGTTATAAATCGACAACGGTAATGCCTGCACCACCAAATTGTACATGTTCATCGGCATAATGGGTCACATTGGGTATGGTACCGAGATATTGGCGAATGAGTTGCCGCAAGATGCCATTACCTTTGCCATGGAGTATGCGTACACGGGAAACGCCCAAGAGGATGGCATCATCGATGAAATAGGTGACGGCATTCAGAGCCTCATCCCCTCGCATACCACGAATGTCTAAGTCTTGTTTGAAACTATACTTACGGCTTTCTATAGCATCCCTTGTGTCGCGGCTGATGGTATATGTTTGGAGTTGTTCATAGTTGTTGCTGTCTTTCGTTTTTGCAACTGCTCCTTCTTCACACAATTCCAAACGCTCAATGCGCAACTTCGTGCGCATACCACCAAATGTGACGGTAGCCATTTTCCCATTGATGCTCTCCACTTGACCAACGGAGGTGAGTCCTTTGATTCTGACACTTGAGCCAATGACTATGTCGGGTGATTGCTTTGTGGGTGAATTGTCTGCTTTCTGTGGGTTTTCGTTTGGTTGCTTATCGGCAGACTTCTTGGACTTTTCCTCTTTGCGCTTGGCTTTTCTCTCTTTGCGAGCTTGTATCTGTGCCATTTTACGGGCGATGTCCTCGTCTTTGGCTTTGGTGTCAATGTCGCTCACCTCGGTCTTGAAAGCATCAAGTTCCTCACGTATGCGCTTAGTTTCTTCTTTCTCTGCTTGCGACTCACGTATTTCTTTAATGGTTTTCTCGATACGTTTGTTGCTCTCACGGAGTAATTCTTCGGCTTGCTCCTTGGCATTCGTGATGATGTCCTTTCGATTTCTCTCAATGTTGGAGAGGTCTTCTTCATATCGCCTGATGGTGTTTTCCAGGTCTTTTTCCCGTTGATGGATGGTTTGTCGCTTGCTCTCCCAATACCGTTTGTCGCGCACGATGTCTTGTAAGTATTTGTCACTTTGGATGTAATCGCTACCGACAATCTCTGAAGCGTCGTTGATGACCTCTGCGGGAATTCCTGTTTTCCTTGCGATTTCAATGGCAAAAGAACTGCCAGGCTGACCAATGCTCAGACGGAATAGGGCTTGCATTTCGTGGCGGTCATAGAGCATGGCGGCATTCACTACCCCCTCGTGGCTGTCTGCAAAATGTTTGAGGTTTTGATAATGGGTGGTAATCACGCCAAAAGCCTGTCGGTTACAGTACTGTTTGAGCATGGCCTCAGCAAGTGCCCCACCAATCAGTGGCTCCGTTCCACTACCAAATTCATCTATCAGTAAGAGGGTTCGGGGATTGGCATGTTTCATCATATTCTTCATGTTGAGCAAGTGTGATGAATAGGTGCTCAGGTCATTTTCAATACTTTGCTCGTCACCCATGTCTATCATGATGTTCTCAAACACGCCAGTCTTGGAACGCTCGCCGATGGGGATGCTGATGCCACATTGTAGCATGTATTGTAATAGTCCTACGGTTTTCATGCAGACCGACTTACCACCAGCATTAGGACCGGAAATAATCAAGATGCGCTGTTGCTTATTGATAGTGATGTCAAGGGGTACGACATCTTTTCCTTGCTTCTCCAAAGATTGTTGGAGTAGGGGATGGACAGCATGATACCAGTCTATCTGCGGATGGACATTGACGATAGGCTCGATGGCTTTTGTCTGAATGGCAAAGTCGGACTTTGCCCTGATGAGGTCAATCTGTGCAAGGAAGCGGTAGGATTGCAAGATTTCCTTGATATGGGGGCGAATAAGCTTGGTCAACTCTGTCAATATACGTATGATTTCCCTGCGCTCATTTGCTTCGAGTTCACGGATGCGGTTGTTGGCTTCCACCACTTCCGCTGGCTCGATGAAAACTGTCCTACCAGATGCTGACTCATCATGGACAATGCCTTTAATCTTTCTCTTCAACCCTGGGGCAATGGGGATGACCAACCGGCCGTCGCGGATGGTTGGTGCAATGTCCTTTTCCACAAGTCCCTCGCTTTGTGCGTTGCGAAGGATGGAATGGAGGGTTCGTGAGATGCTTCCTTCTGTATGGGATAGTTCCTTACGGATGTTGGATAGCTCTGAGGAAGCATCGTCGCGGATTTTACCAAACTTGTCAAGGATTTGGTCTATTCGCTTGATGAGTTGGGGGAAAGTGGAAACGTCTTCAGTCAAACGCCGCAAGGCGGGATACTTGACATCGTATTCAGGCCGTCTTAAAAATTGGATGATGTCATGGATAGTTTCCAATGAGCGACGCAAGTCGAATAACTCATGCACCTCTATGTGAATGTTCTCAAGACGGAGCTTGGCAACGGAAACCCTTACGTCAAAAAAGTATTGCAAGGGGAAGTCGTCTTCCTCTTCTTGCAACTGGCGGAACTCGCGAACCTGTTTCAACCATTCATTGATAATGTCCGCATCGTCAGAAAAGGTGAGACGGTCAACCATCTCTGCACCTAATGTAGAAAGGCAATTGCCTTTCAATAATCGGCGAATATCATCAAAACCTAATTTCCCCTCAAAATTCTGCGGATAAATCATGGATGCAAAATTACTCCCTTTATCATGGAAATACATGAATGCGTTGTTAATAAATCTTAATCCCCGCCATTTTCTTCATTCTTCTTTCTTCATTTTTGTGTTTT
>JAFYZV010000096.1 GCA_017548525.1 Prevotella sp. | reverse complement strand
GTATTGTTCGCAGTACATACGTCAACCAATACGACGGCTGTACCTATTGAGAGTTCTGCACCACGCTTGCCACGAACTTTTGTGGTCATCTTCTGGATGATATAGTCAATACCACCATTCTCGCGGATGATTTCCAATAGCCCACCAGCCATCATGGTAATGATAATGAGTTCGCCCATGCCAAGGATGCCATCACTCATGCTTCTAAACCAACCGTAAATGTTGTATGAGCCATCGATGATGCCGATGACTCCTGTTAAGGCAATGCCAAGTGTAAGGACTGCCATCACATTCATGCCAAATATGGCCATAATCAAAACGGTAACATATGGTAATACCTTGACATAATTGACTTCGGTGATGTTATCAGGAGATTGGATGCCTGTTCCCATGAATATATAGATAATGAGAATGAGTAGGGCAGCTGGCATGACGATATAAGAATTGGCACGGAACTTGTCGCTCATTCGACATCCTTGTGATGACGTTGCAGCAACGGTGGTATCGGAAATGAAAGAGAGGTTATCCCCAAAGAACGCACCTCCCACAACCACAGCAGTCATCAAAGGGATGCTTGCCTCGGTGGATTGGGCAAGACCTGCGGCAATGGGGACAAGGGCAACGATGGTACCCACGCTCGTGCCAATAGAAAGGGATATGAAACAAGCCGCGAGGAATAGTCCTGCCAAAAGCATATTGCAAGGAAGGACACTCAATGTCAGGTTGACCGTGGCATCAATACACCCCATTTGCTTGGCAGAGTGTGCGAATGCCCCAGCCAAAACGAATATCCATAGCATCAGCATCATGTTTTCTGTGCTCGCACCACGACTATATGTGATGATGCGCTTGGCAAGGGGAAAACCGCCAGAGATAGCAACAGCATAGATGCTTGCCGTCATGAACGCCACCACGATAGGTACTTTATAAAAGTCACCTGCGATGATCGAGGTGACTAAATATAAAGCTATGAACACCAATAGTGGCGATAATGCTATAAGACCCTTCTTATTGCTGACCTTTTCCAATCGATATACATTATTACATCATAGGGTCACCCCATTTTTGAAGATGGATATTTCCCTATAACCATTGACTTCGTTTCTGACCAATTCACCACTTGCAACCTTCACAATCATTTCTATAAAATTGCGAAGGACATCTTTCATATCAACGCCCTCCAATAGTTCGCCAGCGTTGAAGTCAATCCAGTTGGGCTTGTTGTGGTATAGGTTGGAGTTGGTAGATATTTTCATTGTTGGTACGAATGTGCCAAAAGGTGTTCCCCTGCCTGTGGTGAAAAGAACAATCTGACAACCTGATGATGCCAACGCCGTGGCTGCCACCAAGTCATTGCCGGGGGCAGAGAGGAGGTTGAGACCGTTTACCTGAAGCCTATCACCATATTTCAACACACCGCTAACGGGAGCACGTCCACATTTCTGCGTACATCCAAGGGCTTTGTCCTCAAGTGTAGAGATGCCGCCAGCCTTGTTTCCTGGGGAGGGATTCTCGCCAACAGGCTCTCCGTGGGAGAGGAAATATTCCTTGAAGTCATTAACCATCTCCACTGTCTGCTCAAAGAGCTGGACATTTTCACAACGATTCATTAAGATGGTCTCAGCACCGAACATCTCAGGTACCTCTGTCAAAATGGATGAACCTCCTTGCGCCACAAGCCAATCGCTAAATTCGCCAACCAGCGGATTGGCAGTAATGCCAGAGAATCCGTCGGAACCGCCGCACTTCAAACCTACCCTGAGGTGACTGATGGGTACATCCTCACGTTTGTCTTGCTTGGCTATGGCATAAAGGTTGCGAAGAATCTTCATTCCTTCCTCAACTTCGTCGCCTTCGACCTTCTGGGTGATGAGAACTTTGATACGCTCTTGGTCGTAGTCGCCCAATAGTTCCATGAATTGTTCAGGCTGATTATTTTCACACCCCAATGATAGAATTAATACCGCACCAGCGTTGGGATGGAGGACAATGTCGCGCAATACCTTTCTTGTATTCTCATGATCTTCGGAAAGTTGTGAGCATCCGTAGTTGTGATGCCACGCATGGATGGCATCGATACCTTCGCATCGAGTCTCGTTCTTTAATTGCTCTACGAGCTTTTCAGCTATGCCGTTCACGCATCCAACGGTAGGTACGATCCATATTTCGTTGCGGATTCCCACCTCGCCGCTTTTCCTTTGATAGCCTTTAAACGTAAGGTTCTCATTTTCAATGTTAAGTTTCTCATTAACAGGAGAATATTCGTATGTGAGCGAACCAGAGAGATTGGTCTTCAAGTTGTTTTCATTGACCCATTGTCCAGTGGTCATGTCTTCGATTGTATGTCCGATGGGATAACCGTATTTAATAATGTCCGTCCCTTTGGGAGCTTCTTTGATGAGTACTTTGTGACCCGCTGGTGTGTCTTGTTGGATGTTAATGGTTTGTCCGTTTACCACAATGCTCTCACCCTTTTTAAATGGACGGAGGCATACCACCACAGAATCTGCGGGATTAATTTTGAGGAAAGATGATTGTTTCATGATAGTTTAAGTATAATTGATTGTTGTTTTTACAATTGGGTTCTGCGGTAAAAGTCCACGTTTTCCTTCATGAGGAGTTCAATAGGCATGTAATTGATGGGGTTAACTTCTTTCTTGAGAACGATGGCGTTGAACAATGCGTCGACACAAGAAAATCCTTGTTGGTAAGCATGTTGTGCTATCAAAAACGAAATACTGCCCTGACGAATGCACTCGGCATTCTTCGCAACCATGTCATAACCCATAATCTGTACATTTCTCCTATTGGTCTTCAGTAGGAATTCCCCCACAATATGTGCTTTGGAGTTCAAGGTAATGCAATGATGTACGTGAGGATGGGTGGTAAAGAACTTCTCTAATAATTGAACATATCGTTTTTTTGTTGCATTGAGGGGCAGGTCAAGTTCAAGGATGTTGACGTCTGGGAAGTGGTCAAGCATGTAATGGCGGAACCCAACTTCGCGGTTGGCTTGTTGCTTGCTGGTCACCTTGCCTTCCATGGTTTGCTTCATGAGCATGATTTCCTTTTCGTTGTAAGCAATCATCATCAATGCTTTCGCAGCGAAATAACCACTTGCGAAAGAGTCTTGGCCGTAGAAAGAGAGGGGTTTGAGGTCTGGCATGTACGAGTCGAGTAACACAAAGGGAATGTCTAACTCATGTAATTGATCGGTGAAAAGACGAGTCTGTTCCAATGTAGACGGAACAATGACCACGCCATCGGGGTTGTCGTTAAGAATTTCTTCATGGCGTTCGGTAAAGCTGTCTTTGTCAAATCGCTCATAATAACTAAACTTCACGTCGATGTGGAAGTCACGCCGAGCCTCCATGGCTTTTTTCGCACCCTCCTCGATTTCCTCCCAATAAGCCTCTGAGTCATGAATGGGCAGGAGTATATAAAAAGTATAGGAACGGTTATAGGCAAGCGCACTTGCGTACATGTTGGGTTTGTAGTCTAATTCCTTCAATGCTTTTTCTACCCTTTCCCTCGCTGCTGGGGATACATTTGGGCGTTCATGTAACACTCTGTCAACGGTTCCGGCTGACACACCAGCGCGGATGGCAATGTCTTTAATCCTTATTCTTTCGTTCATCAATGCTTTCCTTTGTCGTGCAAAATTACTAATAAAATATCAAATAATGTGGGAAACTGTATCTTTTTGTTTCCTTGTATGTGTAATTTTTGCATTTTTATTTTCCAATTAGGGAAATAATGCGTATTTTTGCGAGTGAATGAATAGCAATACTAACAAATCTTCTAAAAACAACAAATTAAAAATGGCAAAAATTGTAACATTAGGCGAAATCATGCTTCGCCTCTCGCCTCAGGGCAACGATCGTTTTATCCAGAGTGAATCATTCCGTATTATCCCTGGAGGAGGGGAGGCTAATGTAGCCATCTCGGTGGCAAATTATGGGCATGAGGCATATTTCGTTTCCAAACTGCCAAAACATGAAATCGGCCAAATCGCCGTCAATGCACTTCGACGTTATGGGGTAAACACGCAATTTGTGGCTCGCGGAGGCGACCGTGTGGGTCTTTATTATGCTGAGACGGGAGCGTCGATGCGTCCTTCCAAGGTGATTTATGACCGCGCACATTCGTCCATTGCCGAGGCATCGCCTGAAGACTTCGACTTCGATGCCATCATGGAAGGGGCTGCTTGGTTCCATTGGAGCGGCATCACACCCGCTATCAGCGACAAGGCTGCTGAGTTGACAAAATTAGCTTGCGAAGCCGCCAAGCGTCATGGGGTAACTGTCTCCGTTGACTTGAACTTCCGCAAGAAGCTTTGGACATCAGAGAAGGCCATTTCCATTATGCGTCCATTGATGCAATATGTGGATGTGTGCATTGGAAATGAGGAGGATGCCGAGCTTTGCCTTGGCTTCAAACCCGATGCAGATGTGGAGGGAGGTCAAACCGATGCCGCCGGCTATGAGGGAATATTTAAGCAAATGCGCGAGGAGTTTGGTTTCAAATATGTGGTTTCTACCCTTCGCGAGAGTTTCTCTGCTACCTTCAATGGTTGGAAAGCTCTCATCTACGACGGTAAGGAGTTCTATCAATCAAAGCGTTATGAAATCAATCCCATCATTGACCGTGTAGGAGGAGGCGACTCTTTCTCGGGAGGATTAATCCATGGATTGTTGACCAAGGAGACCCCAGGCGAAGCTTTGGAGTTTGCCGTGGCGGCATCTGCTTTGAAACACACCATCAATGGTGATTTCAATTTAGTAAGTGTGGACGAGGTGGAGAGCCTCGCAGGTGGCAATGCAAACGGTCGTGTACAGCGTTAGAGTTATGAAACAGTATGAGTATAAAGTATTTACCCGCATTGTAGGGATAGAGAAACATCTTAATAAGTTAGGCTTTGAAGGATGGGAATTGGTTGCAGTTGATTGTGGCCAGTATATCATGAAACGTGAATATAAAATATAATTATGGCAAAGTTTGATAAGGTTGCCGTATTAAGGAAAATCGGCGACACGGGTATGGTTCCCGTGTTCTACAACAAAGACCTTGAGATTTGTAAGAATGTAGTGAAGGCTTGTTACGAAGGCGGAGTCCGTGCGTTTGAGTTTACCAACCGTGGTGATTTTGCCCAAGAGGTGTTTGGCGAATTGGTGAAGTGGGCAGATAAGGAATGCCCCGAGTTGGCTTTAGGCATTGGCTCTGTGGTAGATGCGCCTACTGCGGCCATGTACATCCAGTTGGGTGCCTGCTTTGTGGTGGGTCCCTTGTTCAATCCAGACATTGCGCCCGTATGCAACCGCCGCCTCGTGCCGTATTGCCCAGGTTGTGGAACTGTGAGTGAGATTGGAAAAGCGCAGGAATTAGGTTGCGACTTGACCAAGCTTTTCCCAGGCGACGTGTATGGTCCGAACATGGTGAAAGGACTGAAGGCCCCCATGCCTTGGTCGAAAATCATGGTGACAGGTGGTGTTGCCCCTGAGGAAGAGAATCTTAAGGGATGGTTCAAGGCTGGAGTTTATTGCGTCGGCATGGGATCCAAGCTGTTCCCGAAAGATAAGGTTGCGGCTGGTGATTGGCAGTATGTCACCGACAAATGCAAGGAGGCATTGGGATACGTTGCCAAAGCTCGTGCATAATCGCCATTTTAAGAAATGCTCAATAGGATCGTTAGTCCTATTGGGCTTTTTCTTTTTTTCAGCTTGTTCATCTTATCATGAGGGGGAGGTGGATAGGCTGAATGAGTTATCATATTCCTTCCATTATCGCAACCTTGACTCCACTCGCATCTATGCTGAAAGGGCTTTGAACCTTGCTGGCAAATATGAGGTCGGCAAAGCAGAGGCTTATAATAACTTGGCATTCGTCAGCATGGCAAAGATGGATTACGACAAGGCATATCAATTATTGGATGAGATTTCCACAGACAACCAATTGGAGTTGTTAATCGCCGACATCCAATACATGCGACTATGCCAACGTCAGTCGAGAAACAAGAATTTCTATGATGATAGGGAGAAAGCATTAAGAAAATTGAATAGAATCAATGAGGAGCGTAGCCGTCTCACACCACACCAACAGCGTAGATTGGTGTATGCCATAAGTGAGTTTGCCATTGTTTCATCTACTTACTTTTACTATTTAGGACTAAAAGACCAATCGATAGATGCTATTGCAAATTTATCGCAAGATACAGATTTAGAGCAAGATACGGCTCAATGGATTAACTATTTGTATAACATCGGTGCAGGTGGTATTATCACTGCTGGAACACAAGAGGAAGTCAACCAAAACGAATTTGATTATCTCATGCGGTGCTACCAGATAGCCATCGCCGTGGACATGCCCTTCTTTGAGGCGCAAGCATTGCAAGCGATGAGTGAGCATTTGCAAAATGTCAAGGCTCGGGAACAATTGATTCGTGACAATCTGCCTGCCATCCGTTTCATCAATGTGGACGAAATGGACGATTCCTTGTTGGCAGGCAACTTGGCATTGCGTGCTCTCGATATCTTTACTAAGTATGGAGATGTATACCAAACGGCGGGTGCTTATCGTACTTTGGCAGAATGTTATTGGTCGATTCATGACTACCAGTCGGCAGGTACATGTCTTCAACATGCGCTGACCAACGATACTGCCATTAATCGCGCGCCAGACCTTGTGGCATCCATACGTGAACAAATGAGTTTAGTCTATTCTGCAGTTGATGACAAGGTGAATAGCGATTTTAATCGAAACATTTATCTTGATTTGCAAGAGCAGACGCGACAGGACAGGCAGTTGGAAGCACGAGCTGAACAGCTTGAAAAGTCATCTCGACAACTTAATGTAATGATTGCCATTGTGGTGATTGCCATTGCGCTAATGGTGTTTTTGATACTTGTCTTTGACCGTATGCGCAAACGAAATGATAGTGAGTTCTCGCTTGCCAAAATGCTTGCTCCATTAGAAGAGTGGAAACAAGCCAATGATGTCCATATTAAAGAGGTGGCAGAACGGTATGAGGAAATCAATGAGGAGATACAGATAGCCCAGTTGCATTTATTGGATAACAAGAAGATGAACCTTGAACAACGTGCGAAAGTGTCGCTCGTCAATTCGATTACACCCTTCATTGACCGAATGATTCATGAAATCCGCAAACTAGGTGAGAAGAATGAAAGCTTGGAACAACGTGCAGAGAGATATGCTTACATTACCGAACTAACAGGGCAAATCAATGAATATAATGATGTGTTGACACGATGGATCCAGATGCGCCAAGGCGAATTGAGACTTCATATTGAGAGTTTTGCCCTCCAACCGTTGTTCGACATCCTCAAAAAAGGGCGCATGGCGTTCCAAATGAAGGGAATTGAATTGGATGTGAAGGACACCTCCGATGTGGTGAAAGCCGACAAGACGCTTACGCTCTTCATGATTAATACCATTGCAGACAACGCACGAAAATACACTCATGCGGGTGGACGTGTCACTATTTCGTCTCATTCCACAGACAAGTATGTGGAAGTTTCTGTCATCGATACAGGCGTTGGCATGGACGAGGAGCAGCTGTCTCATCTTTTCGACAATAAGCCAATCATTGACGACATGGGAGTCAAAGAGTCACATTCGTCTCATGGTTTTGGATTGGTAAACTGTAAGGGAATTATCGAGAAATACCGACGTATCAGCCAAATCTTCCATGTGTGTACCCTCACTGCCCAAAGTAAGTTGGGAGAGGGTAGCCAATTCTCATTTCGACTGCCAAAGGGAATGATGCGAATTGTCACGGGATTGGTAGTGATGTCGTTACTCTCTTGTCGCCCAACCCCATCCAATCAAGTTGATCATCATGTCATGGAGTACGATGATGTGCCACTTGCACAAGCTGAACGATATGTCGATAGTGCCTATCATTCCAATGTCCATGGTAATTATCTTGCTACGCTTCGGTTTGCTGACAGTTGCCGCTCATGCCTTAACGACTATTACGTCCGCATTGCCACCCCACAGGAGGGTCAATTGATGAAAGCTTATTCTTCTGATACTGACATTCCAGCGGAATTGCAATGGTTTAGGAGCGAACTCCCTATCAATTACCAAACTATACTTAGCATTCGCAACGAGACGGCCGTTGCTGCATTGGCACTCCATCAATGGGATTTGTATAACTATAATAATAAGGTTTACACACAGCTCTTCCGTGAATGGTCTGCTGATAACACCTTGGATAATTATTGCAGGATGATGCAACAGTCGGAAAACAACAAGACTGTTGCCGTCATTATCTTGATTATCCTGTTGGTGATGATATTCCCTGCATATTATCTGCTTTACTATCGTCATCGCCTCTATTATCGTTTCTGTGTGGAAAGAGTAAACAGCATCAATGCCACATTGCTAAGCGATGTGGTGGCAGAGGCAAAATTGAGGAAAATTGATGAAGAATGGAATGTTAAAGCCATTGATGACAACTTACATCCCGAGTCGTTAGAGAATGTGGTTAGCCAAATCAAGCAAGCCTTGCGTAAAGGCATGGAGACGGAGTTACTTCAACAAACAAATATCGAACTTGCTTCTGACACGCTGCGAAAGCTGGAATATGAAAATGACAAGCTGCACATTAGCAACAGCGTACTTGATAATACATTAAGTACCTTGAAGCACGAGACGATGTATTATCCGTCACGTATAGCCCACTTGGTGGAGGGAAAGGATGCCCATTTCCACGACATCTCCGAACTTGTTATCTATTACAAGGAATTATATTCCATGCTTAGTGCGCAAGCCATGCGTCAACTCATTGGTTTTGTGCGTGTT
This sequence comes from Prevotella sp., assembly GCA_017548525.1. Taxonomy (GTDB): domain Bacteria; phylum Bacteroidota; class Bacteroidia; order Bacteroidales; family Bacteroidaceae; genus Prevotella. The sequence continues at coordinate 5,771 of JAFYZV010000096.1, read as the reverse complement.
GACAATGACATGTTAAACTATCTCTTTGACATTTTGCAGAAGGGAAATGGAGGGGAGAAACCTGCCATTGAGGCACTGGAGAAAGATGATAAATATGTGACCGTTAAGGTGTCAATGCCCCATTTGCAATTAACGGAAGAACAATGTGATGCGCTTTTCACACCATCAACCGTTGATGTATCCTATCTTTTATGTCGACAAATAATCCGAGATATTGGTGAGGCAACCAATGCCCGAGGGTGCGGCATCCAGGCGCATTTGGGCGAAAATGGAAATGTAGAAACAGAAATAACAATCACAAAGAATATATGGAACCGTTTAAAGTTATCATCGTAGAAGACGTACCTTTAGAGTTAAAAGGTACAGAGGGTATTTTCCGAAATGAAATTCCTGAAGCTGAAATCATTGGGACAGCGGAAAACGAACAAGCTTATTGGCGTCTCATCAACCAACAATTGCCAGATATGGTGCTGCTCGACTTGGGTCTTGGTGGCTCAACGACCGTGGGCGTGGAGATTTGTCGCCACACGAAAGACAGTTATCCACATGTGAAGGTACTTATTTTCACGGGTGAGATCCTAAAAGAGAAATTGTGGGTGGATGTGCTTGATGCTGGGTGCGACGGCATTATCCTCAAGAGTGGCGAGTTACTCACTCGCGGCGACGTTTCCAGCGTATTGGATGGAAAACGGATGGTGTTCAACCAACCCATTCTCCAAAAGATTGTGGAGCGTTTCAAGTATAGTGTGAACAGCCAGTTATACCGTCAAGAGGCGTTGGTTGATTATGAGATAGACGAATACGACGAGCGTTTCCTTCGTCATTTGGCATTGGGTTTCACGAAAGAACAAATCACGAATCTCCGTGGAATGCCTTTTGGCGTGAAGAGTTTGGAGAAACGCCAGAACGACTTGGTGACAAAGCTATTTCCCAATGCCAATTCACGTAGTGGCATCAATGCCACGCGATTGGTAGTCAGGGCCATCGAGTTGCGCATCCTCGACATTGACAACCTCCAGCCCGACGAATGTTGATGCTTACCATGAAGAATACCACCAAGACCATCGCCATCGTGGCTTTGTCGCTTGCGGTAGCCCAGCTATTGCTCATCCTCTTATCGTGGATTATTTCGGCAGCCGCACCCAATGCCCCATTACGTTCCTTATTGAGCAGCGAGGGAATCAGGTGGCTCTTCGGCCATTTCACACAAAACCTTGCTACACCTGTATTAGTGTGGCTTGTACTCGGTAGCATCACATACGGCGCATATATAGACAGTGGGTTGCGAAATGCCATCTTACACCCGCTTTCATTGACTTTTCGCGAGCGTTTTGCCCTCCGTGTGTCATACGTCATCATCGGTGTGTTTGTCTTGGTATTGCTTTTGTTGACTGCCATTCCCCATGCCGTCTTGTTGAGTGTCACGGGTGATTTGTTCCCAAGTAGTTTTTCTGATAGTTTTGTGGCGGTGGTTTGTTTCGTGGTGAGTGTCTCGTCTGTGGTGTATGGAGTGATGAGTGGTCGATTGAAGGGTATAGTGAGTATTTTCAAAGTACTTACTGTAGGTGCCACTTACACCTCTTCCTTATGGATTCTTTATGTGTTGGCTGCAGAATTGTATTTCTCCGTACTATTTGTCTTTATGAGATGACCATGGGCAATTGATTGCTCTTGGACATGCTCCCATATCAGAAATCCAAGTAGATTATGATGTGGTCTGACCGACGGGATGCCTTTGTCGGTCACTACTGCCATCTTTATCGGGAGCCGAGTGGCAATCTGTCGGGAACAGATGCCACAATAAATACTTTTTGCCTATAGCCAAAAGGGTTTGCGCCTATAGCCGAAAAGGTTTGCGGCTATAGCCAAAATAAAACGCTTTTTAAATTATGCTTACCAAATAAGGCTTATACCATACAGTAGAAGCACATATCTAAGTACTTTGCCAATAGTAATGCTGAGAATGGATATGGGTAGGTTGGCTCGCATGAGACCGAGCATGATGGTGATGGCACTGCCCAAGACGGGGAGGAAAGCGAAGAATCCCATCCATGCTCCTCGTCCTGCCATGAATCGCTCCGCCTTGTCGAGACTCTCTTGCGAAACATGGAGATAACGTTCAATCCATTCGGTCTTGCCCATTCTGCCCACCCCATAATTGAAGAGGGAACCTGCCACATTGCCGATGGAGCCATAGATGACAAGGTCTGTGGGGGCAAGTCCCGCTGCCAATAGCCCGAGCATGACCGCCTCGCTGCTGAAAGGAAAGAAGCTCCCTGCGAGGAATGCTGACACCAACATTCCCCAGTAGCCATATTGAATCAGAATGTCATTGAGGGCATCCATACGTTGAAGAATGTGATGGCGAGTGTGACGATAAGGATAATATAGAACGAGAAGTTGGTGAACTTGGTTTGTGTCGTGGCGATGAAATGCCCGATGAGTGGTGCTGTGTTTACGATGATGATGCCTAAGAGTTCGAAATAATGTTGTGGTTGTAGGATGCAGAAGACGATGGCGCACCATCCCGTTACAATGAATACATCATAAAGCATACGGGTACGTAACTTATCATTGTATCGCTTGTTGAGAAAATGGATGGTGCCGATGAGCAAGAGCAGGGCTATCCACGCAAAAGTAATGAGTTGGTGTTGGGATAATACTTGATAGTCGCAAATCATAAAGAATTCTGTCATTTCCTTGAAATGGTTAGCTACCCAGTGGAAGTTGTGGCTATAAGCATCATATCCCCCGATGAACCAATAGGGCGTAATCAATCCGAGTAGGGAAGCAACAAATGTTTTAGGACTGAATGACAACACTTTGAAAATGAGCAGGAACCATAAGATAGGCACGAAATACAAGACCTTGACAAATACCAAGCTCGCCATCCCGATGGCAAAGAAGGCATAATACACCCATCCTGTGGCTTTCTTGTTTTGATATGCCTTGAACAGGGAAAGATAGAAAGCAATTAAACACAATACCACGATGGTGGCTTGCATGGAATGGAGGAGGAAGATCGACCTCACCGAGAGGAAGAGAAACGAACATGATACCATGCGGCTATAGATGCGAATGAGGGCATTGGAGTTGTTCAACTCTGCCATAAGCAGGGTAGAAATGGCAAATCCCGCAGTGGTAATCCATAGGTTTTTCCCCCATACGCCGTATGCCATACAAACTAATATGCCATAGACGATAGCGAAGGGTAGGGCAATGCGGCTCTCCGCAATTCTGTTCTGTGTCCTCTTATGCGACATGAGATTGCCTATAGGTCGCTGCCGATGTCTGAACGGAAATATTTATCGGTAAACTGGATTTTCTGTGCCTCGCGAAAACACTTTGCCAAAGCCTCCTCCTTGTCCTTCCCGTAGCAACTGACGGCTATCACGCGACCGCCATTGGTGACGACCTGTCCGTCTTTTATCGTCGTTCCACTATGGAAAACGACGCAATCGTTCACATCCTCCAGTCCTGTGATGGGATAGCCTTTCTTGTATGCCAGTGGATAACCCCCACTGACAAGCATCACACAGACGGCGGAACGGTCGTCGAAAGCCACTTCATATTGGTCTAACGTGCCATTGGCAACACCTTGGAAGAGGTCAACGATGTCGCTCTTCAAGCGCAACATCACACTTTCTGTCTCTGGGTCGCCCATGCGACAGTTGTATTCGATGACCAAGGGGTTGCCGTCGACATTGATCAACCCGAAGAAGATGAATCCCTTATAGTCGATACCCTCTGTAGCCAAACCTTCCACGGTGGGGCGGATGATGCGGTCTTCCACCTTTTTCATCCATTCCTCATCGGCAAAGGGAACGGGTGTTACACTGCCCATGCCTCCTGTATTGAGTCCCGTGTCATGTTCGCCGATACGCTTATAGTCTTTCGCCTCGGGTAAAATCTTGTAGTTCTTGCCGTCGGTAAGGACAAAGACGGAACATTCGATGCCACTCAAAAACTCCTCGATGACAACTTGTGCCGACGCTTGCCCGAACATACCATCTAACATGTCACGCAACTCCTTCTTCGCCTCTTCCAATGTAGGGAGTATGAGAACCCCCTTGCCTGCGCAGAGTCCGTCGGCCTTGAGAACGTATGGTGGTTGGAGTGTTTCCAAGAATGCCAAACCCTCTTCTAAGGTTGTACCATTGAAAGTGCGGTATTTTGCCGTAGGGATGCCGTGCCTGTTCATGAAAGCCTTGGCAAAATCCTTGCTCCCTTCCAGTAAAGCACCACCTTTTGATGGACCGATAACGGGGATATGTGCTGTAGATGGGTCGTTCTTAAACTCATCATAGATGCCTTTTACCAAGGGGTCTTCGGGTCCGACCACAACCATGTCGATGTCCTTGTCGATGGCAAACCGCTTGATGGCAGCGAAGTCATCTGCCTTAATGGGGACATTTTCGCCAACGAATAATGTGCCGGCATTGCCAGGTGCTATATATAGTTTGTCTACTTGCTTGCTCTGGGCAATTTTCCATGCCAAGGCATGTTCCCTGCCACCACTTCCTAATAATAATATGTTCATGGTTGTTATTTGGATGTTTTACTTGAGAAAATCGTCAAAATACTGGCTGATACGCTCATGGAGATGGACGCTGGCGTGCCCCATCATGTTGTGACCCTCGCCAGGATAGGCGAAAAAGTCGGGTTGTGTACCCGCTTTCACACAGGCATCGAGGAACGAGAGGCAATGTTGTGGGACAACGGTGTTGTCGTTATAACCCGTGATGATTTGCAATTTTCCTTTCAAGTCTTTCGCCTTGTTGAGCAAGGAGGTCTCCTCATAACCCTCGGGATTGGTTTGTGGCGTGTCCATATACCGCTCACCATACATTACCTCGTACCACTTCCAATCGATGACAGGACCACCCGCTACGCCAACCTTGAACACGTCGGGATAGTTGGTCATCAGAGAGATGGTCATGTAACCGCCAAAACTCCATCCGTGTACGCCCAAGCGGTAGGCATCCACGTAGGGTAGGGACTTCAAGAAATCCACACCTTTCATCTGGTCTTGCATCTCGATTTGTCCGAGCTGGCGGAATGTGGCTTGCTCAAAGTCGCATCCACGATTCTCGCTGCCACGGTTGTCAAGTATGAAGAGGAGGTATCCTTTTTGTGCCATGTAAGTTTCCCAGCTACGTGAGGCGTAATGCCAACGCGCATCCACATTGTGGGCATGAGGTCCTCCGTATACATAGACAATGGTTGGGTATTTCTTTGTGGGGTCAAAGTCAATGGGTTTCACCATACGATAATACAAGTCGGTCATGCCGTCAGCCGCCTTGATAGTACCAACAGAATATTCTGGAACCTTGTATTCTTCCCAAGGATTGTCTGCCACAAATAGGTTGTAGCTCTTGGGTGTCTGTGTGCTTGTGACAGAGATGACACGTGGCACGTCGGGTTCAGAATATCTATCAAGAATATATTGGCCTCCGTCAGAAAGAACTGGCGTATGCCATCCTCTTCCATTATCGAGGAGAGTCCGCTTACCGTTCTTAATCTCCACAGCGTAAGTGTTCTGTTGGATGGGGCTTGCCTCGTTTGACAGGATGATGACGGTTTTGTTTTTCTCATTGAACCCCAATAGATCCATCACAACCCAATTTCCTTTTGTAAGTTGGGTATAAGTATCTTTTGTTGTATCGAAGAGATATAGATGGTTGTAGCCGTCACGTTGGCTTTGGAAAATGAACTTCTTGCTATCCCAAGGTAAGAAAACAATCGGGTGTAAAGGTTCTACATATTTTTCG